>CALNPU010000006.1 GCA_940588625.1 uncultured Caballeronia sp. | reverse complement strand
AGGTTCGGGTTCGTATTGCTAAATACTGCCAGGTATTACATAAACATAGGTATTGTATTTTCGACACAGTAAGACTATGAGGCGGCGGAAAAGGGCGACATGGCGCAGGCGCAGCAAGCTGCATTTCGACTTGTTCGAACTCAATCAGTCAGTGTTCTTCGACACTAATCCGATCCCGATCAAATACATGATGAAACGCATGGGGCTGATTGCGAACAACGAGCATCGTTTGCCGATGGTGCCGGTTACGCTCGAACTGGAGCAGAGGCTGGATTGGGTACTCGCGCGTGCCGGGCTGGTCGAGCGATGGAGCGGGCTTTCGTTAATAGCGAGTACGCAATGACATCGGCAATTCACGCGGTGCTGCGCTGGACAGAATAACCGGACATGGGAGACTTAACAATCATGGGCCACGCTATACCGCGCCTGGAGATGGACGAGCTTCGCGAGGACCTCGTGCAGTATCTCGGGCCGCGTGTCAAACGCCTCGGGTATCTGGGCGAGCTGTTCAAGTGTGCGGGCAATGCCCCCGACGTCATTTTCACCTTCATGCATTTCACCGACGCGCTAAAGGAGGCGTTATCTGACCGTCTGACGGAACTCGGTGCGCTGACTGTGGCCAGCTACATGGAGAACCGGTATGAGCGGCATCAGCATGAACGGCTCAGCGAAAAGCTGGGGTTCCCGCGTGAATGGATCGCTGATGTGATCTGCCTCGAGCCGGAGTCGGCTGCCACACTCAGTGACATTGAAAAAGCGACGCAGACATACGCGCTCAAGACGTTGCGAACGCGTGGCCTGGATGTCGAGAAAGAATTCGCCGCGTTTGCCGAAAAACTGCCGGTATCGGAAGCCATGGCCTTCGTGATGTTGATTGGCCGGTACGTTACACATTTGATGGTCGTCAACACGCTCGGGCTGAAACCGCCCGTACCTTCAATCTTCGAATGAGTCGATCATGGCCGAACCAATCTGGATTTCCGAAAAGAACGTGGTCGAGCTGATGAACCTGCCCGAGGCGATCAAGGCCCTTGAAAAGGGTCTGGCGCTCGAGGTGAACGGCGAAGCCCAAAACATGGTGAAGACGCATGTTGCGTGGGACCACAGCAACCTGCATGCAATCGGCGCCGCGTACCCCGGCGAGGGTTTCGTCGGAACAAAGACGTGGGCACATACCTTGGGCGGTGCTTGCCCGTTGCTGATCCTGTTCGACGCGCAGACCGGGCAGCTGACTGCCATCATCGAGGCATTTGCGCTCGGACAGATGCGCACGGGCAGCATATCGGGCGTGGCGACGAAATGGCTGGCGCCGGAGAAAGCTGACGTACTCGCGCTGATTGGCACCGGCAAGCAGGCTCTCGCACAGCTTGCTGCCGTGCATGCAGTACGTCCGCTGAGGCAGGTCAGTGTGTTCAGTCCGCGCGCGGAGAGCCGTCGCGCATTCATTGAGAAAGCGGGTGAACGCTTCGATATCGATCTGGTGGAGTCAACGTCTGTTGAGCATGCGCTGGCGGGCGCGCCAATCGTCACCACGGTGACGCGTGCGACACAGGCATTTGTTCATGCAGCGGATATGGCACCGGGCGCTCATATCAACGCGGTGGGCGCTATCACGGGTGAGCGCGAGGAACTGGCGCAAGATGTGTTTGCGCGTTGCTCGCGTGCCGTTGTCGATGATCCTGCTGCGGCTCAACGTCTTTCGTCGGAGTTTATCCAGGCGTTCGGAACGGGCAATCGTAGTGGCGATGACTGGTCCAGGGTCTCGTCGCTAAGCAAGGTGATCGCGAGCGGGCGAAGACGGGAGGCAGGCGATGACATCACTGTGTTCAAGGCGATGGGGATGGGTGTGTCGGATCTCGCGCTAGGCATTGAGCTGTATCACCGGGCCAGCGCGCGAGGCATGGGCCAGATGATCCCGCAACCACAACGCAGCACGCCGCGCCTGACACGCTAACCTGCGCTTAAGCCATTTATTAAGTCATTTAATTCAGCGGGCCGCGAAAGAGCCCGTATTCAACTCAGCACGGCAATCGACAAGACCGTGCACGACCATCGGTTTCTGCCAGAAGAAAAAATGAAACCAGGAGACAACGTCGTCAACGTATCGCAACTTGTCGATGACACGCGATTCACCCGCCGGCAGTTTCTTGTAGTTGCGCTGTGCGTGCTCGTTGGTTTGCTTGACGACGCAGACACGCAATCCATTGGTGTGGCGGCGCCGTTCATTGCCGGTTCGCTGGCGTTGAAAATCAGCAGTTTCGGACCGGTCTTCGCGGCATTCACGCTTGCGACGATCTCGGTCAGTTCGCTGCCCGCGCTTATTGTGCCTTGCGCTTTTTCGCGAGCCTTGGACTGGGCGGAGCCACGCCCTGTTCCCTGACGCTGACTTCCGATTATTCGCCGCGCAAACAGCGCGGTATGATCGCGACGATCATCTGGTCAGCGTACCCGTTGGGAGCCCGCACTGGGCAGCTTCATGAACGCCTACATCCTGTCGCATCTCGGCTGGCAGGCGATTTTCTATATCGGTGGCGGACTGCCGTTGGTCGTCGCGGCGGTGTTGTTGGTGTTCCTGCCCGAATCGGTTCAATACCTTGCCGCCCGTGGCACGCATCCTGATCGGGTGAGGGCGATCTTGCGGCGCATGGGTCACGACATCGCGGACACAGGCGTGCAGAGTTCATCGTGGAGGGCAAGAAGCTGACGGGCGTGCCGATCAGGCACCTGTTCAGTGAGCGGCGCGGTGTAGCGACTGTGTTGTTGTGGATGGTTTTCCTGCTCGCCTTCGCCACGATCAACGTGATGGTGATGTGGACACACCGACACTGCTGCATTGCAACGGTCTTGAACCTGCGGCCACTGCGATTGTGCTGGCATTCTTCAATCTCGGCGCATTCATTGACATGGCGAGCGCGGGGCGGTTGGTTGATCGGTTCGGTGCGCCGCGGATGCTGTTCCCGGTGTTTATCGGCGCGGCGTTGTTGATCGCGGCGCTCGGCTCGGCCGGCACGCTGCCTCTCGCGATTGTGATCGGTACGCTGCTCGGGCTGACGATCAGCGTTGGCGGTGCAGGAGCGATTGCGGTGGCATCGCTGATCTATCCGCCGGCGATTCGCTAGACCGACATCGGCTGGGGGATAGTTAACGCGCGCGTCGGCCAGTTCCTGTCGCCGCTGATTATCGGCGCGTCGTTGTCGGTCGGGTTCGCGACCGGGCAGATCCTGATTGCTGCCGCGTTGTTCCCCGTGTTCGCCACCGTGTTCGTCGCGTTGCTGTGGCTCGAAGGCCTGCGTCGCGGGAAAACGCCTGAAACACCGCCCGTCACTCGTCCGCATGGCAGCCACTAGACGAGTGCAAAATCCAACGATGATTCCGGTGAGAACGGCATGACGACGAGCCTGAGCGAAACAATCAAGCAACTGGTGACCGCCAATCACATCGTCGCCGACCATGGCGTAGTGGACGGATTCGGCCATGTCAGTGTCCGGCATCCCGAACGCTCCGATCATTTTCTTCTATACTAAGCGCCCTCGAGAGTCGGGCCCGAAGACATCATCGAACAAGATGAAAACGGCGCGCCGCTCGATGCCGGCGGCCGCGTGGTGTGGTATACGTAGACGTAGAGCATTCATCCATGCCGAGACATACCGCAGCCGTCCGGACGTCATGGTGGTGGTTGGTGCACAGCAGCCACTCGCCATCAGTGATCCCGTTTTCGATTTCATCGGTGAAGCTGAGGCCGTGTTATCACATAGCCTCGTTCCTGAATGACACAACGCGCTTCGAGATTCGCGAGCGTTTTGGCCGCGACACCGATCTGCTCATCAGCGACCCGGACGAGCGTAGTACTGCTGCGCGGCCACGGCTCGGTGACGGTCGTGGCACGATCTGCCGGGGGTGGTCTTTCGCGCGGTCTATCTCGAACTCAATGCAAGAATTCAAACCAATGCGGTGGCGCTGGGCAGCGAGATCGAATTCCTGACCGACGAGGAGGTGCGCGCCGGAACCGAGGCTAACGCAGCCCAGACCGCTCGTCCGTGGGCCCATGGTCCGAGCAGGCGCAAGCACGCAGGGCGATGCGGTGAGTCAGTAGGTCAGTCGGAGGGACACGAGCAGTGCTTGAGAGTTGTAACCGGCGAAGATTCGACCTCCATTACGGCTTTCGACAATCAACAGGTGACAGGTGTGTTCCCCAAGTCATAACTTACGCGATTGTTGCCGTCAACTGTCGCTCAACCTATGCCCCGCACGCAGCGAAATCCCGCATACACATACTGGTAATGGGCTTGAAACCAGTTCCGAAAACTCGGTCTCAGCATGCAAGCGACCGTACACGCCGAACCGCCTTTGAGCACGAAATGCTGATCGTCATAGAAGTTCGCCGAGTAGCCTAGATAGAACGGAAACGGCTCGAACCCAGGTAACGGCCCGAAGGTCGTCGACGTCCATTCCCAGCCGTTGCCAAACTGGCCGACCACACCAGCCGCGCTGCGATTTTCCGGGTGTGCCTGAACGGGCGATGGTTCCCACCGGCGGAAGTCGGAATTGCCTTGCTGAGCGTACGGGGCGGCCTCGGCCGCACGTTGCCACTGCGCTTCAGTCGGCAGAGACTTGCCTGCCCACTTCGCATACGCACTAGCTTCCGCGTGGCTTACATACACCGGCCAGTCCGCGGGAAGCGGTATCTCGTCAAACATGGTCCGCAGCTTCCAGCCGGAGCCTTCCAAGGCCTCAGCGGATTCTTCACGTACCCAGAACGCCGGCTTCTCGATACCTTCACGTTCCTTCCACGCCCAGTCGCTGTCGCGCCAGTACTCGCGATGGCCGTAACCGCTGGCATCGATGAAATCCAGCCAGTCCGCATTCGTCACCATGTAGCGGTCCATCTCGAACGCCGGCACGTCGACGTTGTGTTCACCGAACTCGTTGTCCCAGCCGAACGTACCGCTGTCACGCGTGAGGCCGAGCGTGGCCACGCCTGTAGGCACATGGACCATCTCCCGTGACATGGCGTTGTCGAGCAGGCGTTCCGCGGTATCTTCGGAGACCGCAGGCCGGGCTTTCTGGTGTAGCGGCAATTGATGCAGCATGTACGCGAGAGTTTCCGCGTGCATCAGCCTGTGCTCGATCGCGACCTCCAGCAGCGTCTCGGGGGTGGCTTCTTGCGCGATGGGACTGTCACGCTTATCTTCACGTTTTGTAATTTCGACGGGATCAAAACGTGAATCGATATCATCGCGAATCTGCTGACCATAAGTGCGAATCGTGTCGAGCGACGGCCAGTCGTGCGGCTGGTCGCTGGGCAGGCCGCCATCGACGGGATCGATGCCAAACGCAAACAACTGGTCGAACTTGGAGTTATGGCTGGGCAGATCGAAGAGGCGCTGATCGAACAGGTTGCGGTCGAAGGCTTCCAGATGCCCGATGTAGAAGACGATCCGATGCCGCTCGGAAATCGGGCGCTCATACAGGAATTTGGGTTTGACGATGGAAAACAGCGCGTCAGTGGTCTGGCGGGCGTCGCGCAGGCGAGCGAGCAGCGGATGCAGCGGGGTAGGTTCGCGATTCATTTCGCTCTTGTCTCCGGGCATGGGCCGATGCAAAACCGATTAATAGTAGCAGAGGGCATGCCAAGCCTGCTTGGACCGCAAGCGGGCCGGAAACCGGATCACGCGCTAGATCGCGCGCAGGCCGTCGAAGTCGGGGATCTGGATGAGCTTGCCGTTTGCATCGATCAGGCCCTTCGCCTGGAAACGCGACAAGGTCCGGCTGACTGTTTCCAGCGTGATACCGAGGAAACTTCCCATGTCGTCTCGCGTGAGACGCAGGTTGAACTCGTTGCCCGCATAACCGCGGCGTGTCAGCCTGGCCGATAGCCAATAGATCGAGCAGCAGCGCGGCGACCCGCTCGTCGGCGCGCAACGTGCCAAGCATTAGCGTTTGCGTTGCTTTCCGGACTATTTCGCGGCACGCACACTCAAAATGCACATAACGTGATCAGGCAGACCGAACTGTCTTCGAGCGCGATAGCGTGGCATGCGTGCCGGCCATTGTCGAAGCCTTCCAGGCCGAGCGCGTCGCCACCGAGGTGAAGGCCCATGACCTGTTCGCGGCCGTTGCCGTTCGGAGTCGATACAACCGTCTTGATCGAGCCGGAGCGGATGGCGTAGAGGGCGTCGAAGGTGTCGCCACTCGAAACAGCGTTTCGTCCCGCTTGAGTGCGCGAGCGTTGAAGATCATTTTCTGCAGCCCGGTCGGCGTCCTCGGAGGACAGGCCTTGTGGCAGGCAGTAATGCCCCGCAATGCACAGGTCGAACAATGAGCGGCGTGGCGCGAGGGGGGCGCTCGGCAGAGGAACTGAAGTCTCGTGGACGGTTTGCATGGCTTGCTCGCTTTTGGCTCGTTTTGATCTGGAACAAGGAAATGTCCCATCGATGCGATCCGCCCCCGGGTGGCAAAACGTCGCGCGATGGCGATGATGACGCTGCCCGCCGTCGCCCGGTCACCCGTCCCTGCGTTTTCATTCCTTTGGTCAGGCGCTTCGGCTCCGGCGGCGGCTGGAATCAGGAGCACCGGCAGCGTCGCTTGCCGCAGGCGCCTTTCCGCGACATTGCCGAGGATCAGCCGCTGGAAACCCTTGCGGTCGTGCGTGCCCATCACGAGCAGGTCCGCGTTGAACGCCGTGGTCGCCGCGAGCACCAGCTCCGCGACATCATCCACTGACGAACCCTCGGCGATCACCGCTGCACCTTGCACGCCGCGCTGTTTCATCGCGGTGTTCGCTTCGTCGGCAAGTGTGGCGCCCTGATCGGCGAGCTCATCGCGCAAGACGGATCGTAGCCTGGCACGTCGTAATAGGCCGGTGCGTTTTCGACCACGTAATATGGCTGCAGCACCGCGCCGTGCGTAACGGCGAGTTCGAGCGCGGATTCGAATACGTTACGCGAGGTGCGGCTGTCGTCAATAGACACGACGATTCGTTTGAACATACGGTTCTCCTTCAGCGGTTAAAAACGCAAACGACAAACTCAAACGACGGTTTTTAATCAACGAAAACAGTCGTGTCCGGTTACCCGGCTTACAAATAAATGTACTATAGTAATAATCTGATTAATGTTCCCTTTTTGTCGATGTCAGCACCGATCCTGATCGACCGGATGAAATAACGACGTCATACAATCCTGGGCGTGATGTTTGTATCGACTCCCTCTATTTTCACTCTCCTAGCTCCCAGCTCGTGTCTGAATCTGCTTCCCAGTCCGCCTCCACGCCCCATCCTGACTCCGCTGCTCCACTGCCTTTCCGTAACGCTTTGCTCGCGATGCTCGGCATCGGTCTGGTCAACATCCTGGTCGCGCTAGACCAGACCGTGGTCAGTACGGCGCTGCCGTCGATCGTCGCGGAATTGCATGGTTTCGAGTATTACGCGTGGATCCCGAGCGCGTATTTGCTGGCGTCGGTGGTGACTGTGCCCGTGTTCGACCGGCTTGGCGATTATTTCGGCTGCAAGCGCTTCGTGATTGCCGCGGTGATCACCTTCACGGCGGCGTCCATGCTGTGCGGCGTGGCCAACGACATGCTGTTCCTGGTCATTGTGCGCGAGGGTTGCAGGGCGTGGGCGGCGGGATGATAGTCGGCACGGCGTTCGCGTCGATTCCCGACCTCTTCCCCGATCCGCGTTTGCGGGTGCGCTGGCAGATGGTGATGGCAGCGTCATACGGCATCGGGATCGCTGCAGGGCCATCGCTTGGCGGCTGGATGAGCGAGCATTGGGGCTGGCGCTCGACCTTCCTGATCAACCTGCCAGTGGGGATTGCCGCGTTTTATTTCATCTGGGCACATTTGCCGAATTTTTATCGGCCACGCGAGGGCGCGGTGAGGATCGACTGGCTGGGCGCGGCGCTGGTTGCGCTGGTGCTGGGTGGTCTGCAGGCATTCATCGAAGCTGTGCCGAAGAGCGGGCTGACCGCGGGGAACGTGGTGCTGGCTGCTTGCGTGGCCGGCGGCGCGGTGGCGTTGCTGATTCTTCAAGGACCCGCAGCTCGTGACGTTATTCACGTTGTCGATGCTGTCTGGTTTCGTGATGTTTTCGCTGATCTTTTTCGCGCTGCTTTTGCTGCAGGGTGGTTTTGGTTTATCGCCGCAGGAGGCTGGATTACTTGCCACGCCGATCACGACGTTTATTGCCATTGGCAGTTTTATCAACACGTGCATTGTGATTCATTTGCGCAAGCCCACTTTCATCTTGTCGATAAGATTTACCTTGCTGTTATTCGCGTGTATTGCGCTGGCGTTTGCCGATGCTTCCACGCAGCATATCTGGATCGAGATTCTCGAGATTCCTATGGCAGACATTGGTGTTGGCCTGGGGTTCGTGCTGAATAACCTGAATGTATTCGGCAGGAAATTGCCGGACGTGAGCGCTTCGGCATTACTTCGGCATTACTTCGGCATTACTTCGGCGTTGCTGCAATCCACGCGCATGGTAGGCGGGATGCTTGGGACCAGCGTGGTCGTGGTGATCGTGCAGCATCATTATCGGGACGTTATTACGCGCACGCGCGAGTGCTCGGCGAACCGGCAAGTACTGCATGGCTGCCTAGGTTTAAGGATCCGTGAATCCTGATCGATTCCGCGTTGCGGGGGAAACTGCTGGCCGATCTGGTGCCGGCCGGGCTGGATGGACCGGCGATGATCGAGAGCGCTCGCGAGGTGCTCGTACAGTCGATTCATATTGGCGTCGCGCTGACCGCGGTGGCAGCGTTGTCAGCCGTGCTAATGGTGCGAAGGGTTTCGCACATTACGTTTCGGAAGGCGTAGGGGTTGGTAGCACTTCCCGGGCATGCGGATATCGACCCGACAAGCCGATACATGGACGCGTCCGAGGACACGTTAGCAGGAGGTTTGCCGCCGGCTCGAAAATCGACAGCCAGCACACGGAATTGCCCCAGGCGCCTCACTGACCACAGGCATGTCTACACCGTATAGACATGTTGAAACATCTCTTCCAAACGTATATACTCGTATCAACGTTAATGGGAGGTTGCATCATGGCAAAAACAGCGACGCTCACGATCCAGCAGTGGGGAAACAGCCTGGCTGTCCGCATTCCCGCCGCTGTCGCACGCGCTGCACATTTCGAGGTCGGCCAGGAGGTCGAGGTGACGACTGACGAGATCGGTGTGACGGTGAAGCCGGTGGGTCCTCGCAAGCCCACGCTCGCGGAAAAACTGGCGAAGTTCGATCCTGCAAAGCACGGCGGTGAAGCGATGGCCACAGGCCGCATTGGTGTGGAGGAGTTTTGATGGCAATAGCTTTGTGGGTGCCGGATCGACGTGACATTATCTGGATTGACTGCAACCCTCAGGTTGGTCGGGAGATGAAGGATTTGCACCCTATGCTGGTCCTGTCACCGAGGCCATTCAACGAGCGGACCGGGATCGTTATCGGACTTCCAATGACGACAGCCGCGTTCAACGATAAGAATCCGTTTGCAATAAAGTTCAAAGGATCGAAAAACGTTACGAGCTACGTGCTTGGACACCAGCCCAAGTCTTTTGACTGGCGAGCACGGGGAGCGAAGGCCCATCCGTGGAAGCATGCGCCCGAAGAGGTGTTTGCAGCGGCGTGCGAGCAGCTGAACCAGATCATCGTGATCGGCGACTGACGGAGATGGAAGAGGGGGCGCCGTGCACGCAGGCATCCCTGCTAAACCAAACTCAATGCGCCCCCGCCGCCGTTCCGCCTCCACCGCCTGTCGCGCGTTTCGTAATCCAGATAAGCGGAATAATCAGAATGAAAATAATGGCGGAAGCAAAAAAGATATCGTTCAGCCCGCATCATTGCGGCTTGGGTATTCACGGTGAAATCGAATAACCCGCGTGCCTGAGCTTCGCTGACATTCAGCGTCCCTGTGACGCCTGCAGAGACTGCAAAAACACCGGGTTATTAGCGTTAGCCTGCTCGGTCAGTCGCTCATGATGCAAGGCAATCCGATTTGTCCACTCATTGCATGCCAGCGACGTTCCCACAGCCCAGCAAAACACCCGCGCGAAATTCGATAACCCCGCGGCAGCCGGAATCTTCGACGGCGCCAACCCCGACAAGATGATCGACGTCAGCAGCACAAAAAACAGCGCCATCGGAATGCCCTGCAAAAGCGTCGGCAGCACCAAATGCCAGGTATCGACCTCAATTACATACTTCGAGCGCATGTAAAACACAATGGCGAAGCCGATAAACGCCATGGTCGCGACAACACGCGCGTCGGTCCGGGGTAAAACTCGCCCCATGACAGGCGCGAAAATCACCGCAAAGATCCCCAACGGCGCGGTGACCAGCCCCGCATCAACGGAACGGTAATTCAGATACTTCTGCAGCCATTGCGGCAACAAAACAAGGTTGCCGAAGAACACCCCGTAAGCCACCGAAATGGCGACCGTACCACCAAAGAAATTCCGCCCGGCGAACAGCCGAAGATCGACGACGGGATTGGCATCGGTCAATTCCCAGACCACAAAAAGCGCAAAGGCAATCAACGCAATGATCCCGAGCCATACGATTACCGGCGACGAAAACCAGTTGAGATCGCGTCCCTTGTCGAGCATGATCTGGAGCGACGCCACCCAGGCAATCAGCAACATGAATCTGATCGTATCGATAGGCGCTTTACGCGTGGCCGATTCCCGTTTGCGATAGATAAACCACGTGACGCTGCCGGCGAATAACCCGACAGGAATGTTGATATAGAAGATCCACGACCAGCTATAGCTGTCGGTAATCCAGTCGCCCAAAGCCGGTCCGGCAATCGGCTCGACGACGGCGGTCATCGCCCATAGGGAAAGCGCCATGGACGCTTTCTCCTTTGGATATGACCCCAGCAAGATAGCCTGCGACAGCGGAATCAGCGGCCCGGCAACGGCGCCTTGCAACACCCGCGCGGCGAGCGGTCGGTGCAAGCCCGCAAAGCCACGAGAAGATCACGAACAACAGGATCGCGCCGACAAACAGCTTGATCTGCCCAATACGCTGGGTCAGCCAGCTGGTCAGCGAAATCGATACGGCATTGGCCGCGGCGAATACGGTCACGACCCACGTGCCTTCATCGACCGACACGCTGAGGTTGCCGGAAATGGTCGGGATGGCGACGTTCGCGATCAATGAATCGAGCACGTTCATGAACGTGGCGAGCACCACGGCAATGGTCGCAAGAATCAGTTGGCCGCCTTTCAATGGCGGCGGAAAAGGCGCAGGCGGTGCGGCGGGCGCAGTGCTCATGGGATATCCGGATAAAGCGGCCACCCGATGCAACGTGGCAGCCGATTGTGCCAACTATGAAGGCCGCAGTGTGCCAGCGTTCAAAAAACCGCGCAGATCACGCTGCGGCTTTCATCCAGCTATCAACTCTCAGTCGGCCTTCCATCAAGCCGGATATCCCGTTTCAAACCATGCGCTTATTTAGCTGACACGTCGATGTCACCGAGATACTTCTTCGCGTACTTCGCAATCGTTCCGTCTGCCTTGAGCTTCGCGATCGCCGCATTCAGGCGCTGTTTCAACGCATCGTTGCTCTTGCGAATGCCGAACGCAATGCCGCTGCCCAGGATTTTGTCGTCGCTGACAGGCCCACCGGCAAAGCTGTATCCCGGCGCCGTCCGGTTTGGACAAGAAGCCCGTTTGTCCGGCTGCCGAAAGTACGAGCGTACCCGTCGAGACGGTCGGCCTTCAGATCCCTATAAGCCTGGTTCTGATCCTGGTACGGCACGACATTCACACCCGCGTTTGCCCAATGCGCCTTGGCGAAACTTTCCTGGATCGAACCCTGCAGCATGCCGATGTTCTTGCCCTTCAGCGACGCCGGTGTCGGCTCAAGCCCGCTGCCCGTTCTCACAATCAGTTGCGTGGGCACACGGTACACGAGCGTCGTGAAGTCGATAGCCTGGCGGCGCTGATCGGTTGCGTTCATCGCGGAATTGATTGCGTTGAATTTGCGGCCTTGCAGGGCTGGGATCAACCCGTCGAACCAGGTCTCGACCCACACGCATTTCATCTTCGCCGTGGCGCAGACCGCGTTGTCGACATCAATATCCAACCCTTGCAGTTCACCGGACGCCGCCTTCGATTCGAACGGCGGATATTGCGCTTCCACGCCGTAGCGCAAGGTGTCGAATTCGGCCGCGTGCGCCGCGGCGGTGCATACCGAGGCAGCCAGCAGCAGTGCGGCGGTCATGCGTGAGCAGTTTTCTTCATGAGCGTTTCTCCTATTGGTAGAAATTGAATGGACTTGAAACCAGCGTCAAACTGCACACAGGCGGCGCGCACCTTCCCGCAGCGTGTCGTCGTCCTTGGCGAAGCTGAGGCGGATGATGCGGTTGTCCGTGCCGTCGGTATAGAACGCCGACAACGGAATGGTCGCGACGCGGGTTTCGCGAATCAGGCGCAGCACGAAGTCGCTGTCCGATTCATCGGAGAACGCGCCGAAGCGCGCCAGCATGAAAAAGCTGCCCGCACTTGGGCAAAGTTCGAAGCGTGAACCGGCGAGTGCTTCGGCAAGCAGATCGCGTTTCTTCCGATAGAACTCGCCGAGCCCGAGATAGCTCGATGCGTCGCCGAGCGCTTGCGCGAATGCGATCTGCATGGGGATATCGGCGGCAAACGTCATGAACTGGTGGACCTTACGGATTTCGTTGGTCAGCTCGGCGGGCACGAGCGTGAAACCGACACGCATCCCGTCACGTGATACGACTTGCCGAACGACGACACGATCACGCTGCGCTCGGCCAGCGCCGGATAACGCGCCATGCTGTGATGCAGGGTGCCGTCGAACACAACGTATTCATACACTTCATCCGACAACACGATGATCTTCGAATCGCGCGTCAGTGCCGTGAGGCGATTGATGTCTTCAACGGTGAACGCGTTGCCGGACGGATTGTGCTGAGAGTTGATGATGATCATGCGCGTGCGCGGCGTGATGGTCGCAGCCACCTCATCCCAGTCGACATGAAAGTCCACCGGCGAGAGCTTGATCGCAATCGGCGTTGCACCCTGCAATTGCACGATGGGCCCGTAGCTATCGAATGACGGTTCGAAGTAGATCACTTCGTCGCCGGGGTGCACGAGCGCGCTGATGGACGCGTACAACCCTTCGCTAGCGCTTGCCACCACGGTGATTTCGTTGCCCGGGTCGTAGGTGGCGCCATAGAGCTGCTGCGTTTTAAGCGTCAGGGCTTCGCGTAGCGCCAGCACGCCGGACATGGGGACGTACTGGGTTATTCATGGCTACGAGATCCGACAATGAAACCGCTGCCGTCTTTGGATGTACTCAAAACCTTTGCGGTCGTGGCGCAGCGGCTGAACTTCACCCGTGCCGCCGACATTCTCAACATCACACAAGGCGCCGTCAGCCGGCAGATTTCCGGGCTGGAGGCGCATCTCGGTTATGCGCTGTTCGTGCGCCAGGCGCGCGGTCTTGCGCTGACGCCCAATGGCGCGATGCTTACGGGTACAAGGGATTGCCATCGTCGAAAGCGCAGCACTTCGATATGCTCGATCTCGCCATTTCGTCTGCCATGCAGGGCTTGGGCGTGACGATCGTGGATGTGTCGTTGATCGAGGAGGACTTGCGGGCGCAGCGGATCATTACGCCGTTTTCGCTTTGTGTGCCCAGCGGGGCGTCGTATTACCTGATCTATCCGGAGCAGCCGGCGCCGTCGACGGTCCTGCGGGAGTTTGCCGAATGGCTTGAGGGGGAGGCTGCGGTGACGAGGGCGAATCTTTTGGCGTACATGAGCCGGTGAGTTTCGTGTTGCTCGGGGCGGGGGACGCAGGTCCAGGACCGTACCCCCCCCGCGTCCGTTGTGTCCGTTAAACCCTACGTCCCGTTCTTCGTCACGATCAGCACTCAAGCTTCGCCCTTGACCTGATACATCTCGTCGACGATGCATTTTTCAACGCGCCGTTATTGTCGAAGGCAATCGTGCCCGTAATGCCCGGGAACGAAATAGTCTTCAGACCGGGCGGTATGTCTTCGGATCGATGGAATTAAGCCTTCTGCATGGCATTGATGGCGGCCCACGCAGCGTCATAACCGAACGGCGCATACGACAGAATCGCTACGCCAAAATGCTTCTGGAATTTCTCGGAAAACGCTTTGCCCTGCGGCAGCCTCTCAAGCGGACTGCCGTATTCCCACGCTATCGCGCCATCGGCTGCTTCGCCGGCGGGTTTCAGGAAATCCGCGTCCATCACGCCGCCCACGAACTGCGCGGTAAGACCAAGCTGTCTCATCCGCTTGGCCACCGCCGCCGCTTGCCGCTCAAGGCCGCCAAAGAAGACCAGGTCGGTGCCCACACCCTTCAGCGCCGTAAGCTGTGCACTGAAATCGACGGTTTGGTTATCATTGTACTGGCGCGCGACAATGGTGCCGTCTGCCGCCTTCACCGCTTTCTCGAACTCATCGGCTTCACCCTGGCCGAAGGCCGTCCGGTCGTCGATGATCGAAATCTTCTTCGCCTTCGTCACCGTTACCGCTTACGTCCCGGCAGTACCTGCGTTTTGGGCATCGCTGGAAATGACTGTGAGGAGGTTGTCGAAACCCCGCTGCGTGATGGTCGGATTGGTCGCGGCAGGGATCGATCACCGGAATGCCGGCGGGTCTGGTAGACCTGCGACGCTGGAATCGTCGTGCCCGAATTGAAGTGGCCAACCACGACGGCCACGCCGCCATCCACCAGTTTCTGTGCCGCCTGTACCCCGATCCGCGGGTCGGCCTGATCGTCTTCCGCCTGGATGACAAAGTTGGCCGTCTTGCCGCCAATCTGGATCTTCTTCGCGTTCGCTTCATCCAGCGGAAGTTGCACGCCCTGCAGGTCCTTCCCGTAACCGGCGTTCGCGCCCGTCAGCGGGGCGGCAAACCGTCCAGAGTGGCGGCAGCACACGCAAGGATCCAGGCAAGCGGTTTGATTGATGCTTGTTCGAAGATGCATTCTTGATTCTTCTCCTTCGGGGTTGGACAGGTCCGGCGAGCAGGGCAATCAGCTTTCGCTTTTTGGTTTTATCTATACAGGTTTTCAACTCCGTTTTCCCGATACACGACTGCACTACTGAGGGCACGCTTGCAAGCAAGACGGGATTTGCTCGTGCGCGCCGTCATTATCGTGTGGACGAAAAAAACGGTTGAGCTTGTTCAACGAACTCGCTGGCAACCAGCGCAGATGCAATTTAGGAAGCCAAATTAGTGGCGTCTTGGCAGTTCGTCGCATTGGCAATGCGGATTTCGGCATAGCGGGTTTTAGCCGATTGTCGAAGCTCGTTTAAGCCGCACTGCCGCCGTTGTTGACGCGCTCAGTCAATACCCTGATGCGAGCGATTACCTATCCGGTTTGACCCTGAAGATTGCGGTACAGGCTGAACGGGGGTAAACCGCCAATGTTTGTCATCATCCCGCCATCTATAAATATCAAAACAATTACTGAATTATTTCAAATAACAAAGTTAACAAGACGAAAGAAATGGATTCTGTAATGTGATTTTCACTTTACTGTAATATAAATGAGAATCGTTCTCATTTATATTGACATTCAAACATGACGTGGGTACGATTCGCTTCGCCGGTGCCTTCTGGATGGTGGTGGCCCGGAGGACGTTTCAACGCTGATGTGCGGGGTTTTTGCCCGCGTCGTCGCAACGTCTCTTTAGAACAATCAACACGACGAGTTACAGTCGTTGCAACAAGACAAAGGATTTCGATGCAACCCGTTCAGCTCGCTCCGCGCGAATCGCGCGCTGAATCGCGACACGATTCACGCCCCGATACGACCCTGCGCGCTGCCATCAAGCGCCATGGTGCGCCTTTCCGCCAGGCGGTGCTCGGTACCAGCCTGGCCTTGCTCGCGCTGGCTTCATCGGCGACATTCTCGACGGCGTTTGCCGCGGGCGTACCCGCCAACCCGGACGCAATTCCTTCTGGCGCTCCCGAAGCCGACCCGAACATTCAGGCGCAACCGGCGGGTCAATGGACCGGTGTATGGGGACGTTCGAACCTGCTGGGCGACATGGGCGGCATCCGCTCGTGGCTCGGTCAGTACGGCATTACGCTGCAAGCGATGGAAGTATCGGAATATCTCGACAACGTGCACGGTGGCCTGAAAACCGGCGGCACCTACGACGGCCTGACCACGGTCACCTTTGGCCTTGATACGCAAAAGGCCTTCGGTCTGGAAGGCGGCACGTTCAACGCGAGCGCGCTGCAAATTCACGGTCGTAACCTGAGCCAGTACAACCTCGGAACGCTGAACACCGCGAGCGGGATCGAAGCGCAGGACCCCACGCGCCTGTGGGAGCTCTGGTATCAGCAGTCGTTCCTGAACAAACTCGTGGACGTGAAGATCGGTCAGCAAAGTATTGACCAGGAGTTTATTGTCAGCACCTATGCGGCCACGTTCGTGAACACTATGTTCGGCTGGCCCGGGCTGCCGTCCTACGACATGCCCTCGGGCGGTCCGGCCTATCCGCTGTCCGCACTCGGCGTGCGCGTGCGCGGCCAGATCACGGGTTCATTGACGGGGCTTGTAGGTGTGTTTGACGGCGACCCGCTTGGCAACAACCCGAACAATTTCAGCGGCACGAACTTCAACCTGCATAACGGTACGTTGTATATAGGCGAGTTGCAGTACTCGATCAACCAGCCGTCGGACGGCGAGATGGTCGGCGTGCCGCAAACTGGCTTGCCCGGTACGTACAAGATCGGCTTCTGGTACAACAACGAACGCTTCAATGACCTGAACACCGACAACACCGGCTTGTCGCTCGCTAATCCGCTGAGCAGCGGTACGCCGCAAACTCATAACGGCGACTACAGCTTTTACGCCGTTGCGGACCAGATGATCTGGCGTCCGAATCCCGACGAACCGCGCAGCATTGGCGTGTTTGCACGCGTAATGGGCGCGCCGGGTGATCGTAACCTGGTGAGCTTCAGCGCCAATGCGGGCATTGTGATGAAAGCCATGTTCGCCGGCCGCGACAACGACAGCGTCGGCCTGGGCGTCACCTACATCAAGATCGGCAACGCCGCGCACGATCTCGATCTCGCGACTGCTGCGCAACTCGGCAGCCCGTACGGCATCCGCACCCAGGAAACTGCGGTCGAGGCGACCTATCAGTACCAGGTCAACCCGTGGTGTGTCATGCAGGGTGATCTGCAATACACCTTCAACGCGGGCGCCGGCCAGAATCCGAATGATCCCACGCAGCCGTTGCGCAACACGTTCGTCGTTGGCGTGCGCACCACCATCACTTTCTGATCGGCGTGATCTTGAATGCACGCACTTGAGGTTTTTTTGTATGAAACAACTTATCAAATCCAGAGCGCTTTCGGGCATTGCACCAGCCGCGTTGCTGGTTAGCGGCCTTGTCAGCAGTGTGGCGCACGCAGCGCCGATCAGCTTTCTCGAGACGCTGCACAAGCACACCACGCTCATCAACACTGTGCCGTCCAACGGCGACCAGAACCCGTATGCGATCGTGGTCGCGCCGGTATCGTCGGGTACGGTCAAGCAGGGCGACGTGCTGGTGGGTAACTTCAACAACGCCGCGAACTTGCAGGGTACCGGCAGCACGATCATCAACTATCATCCCGATACCAAGCAGATGACGGTGTTCGCCACCGTGCCGCACGACCTGAAGAACTGTCCGGGCGGTATCGGCCTCTCCACCGCGATGACCATGCTGAAGTCGGGCTGGGTGATCGTCGGCAGCACGCCAAGCAACGACGGAACCACCGGCACCAAGGGCGCGGGTTGCCTGATCGTGCTCGACAACCAGGGCAAGGTGGCGTCCACTATCGTGAGTCCTAATATCAACGACCCGTGGGGCAACATGGCGGTCGTCGATAACGGCGATCACGCTACGCTCTTCGTAAGCAATGCAGGCTTCGGTGTGGGCGGTGCAGACAGCAACCCGCCGGTCTTCAAGCAGTCCACCATCCTGCGTCTTGACCTTGATATCCTGGAAGGCAAGGCGCCGGTGGTCAAGCAGGAAACGGTGATCGCCAGCGGTTTCAGCGCACAGGCTGACAAGGGCGTGTTCCTGATCGGACCCACGGGTCTGGCGTTGTCGCCGAATCAGAAGCTGCTGTACGCGTCCGATGCCATCGGGAACCGTGTGACCGAGATCGATGACCCCATGACGCGCGATACCAGCGCGGGTGTCGGCCGCGAGTTGACCGCCGATGGTTTCCTGCATCGCCCGCTCGCGATGGTGACGGCGCCCAACGGTCACTTGCTGGTAACAAATGCATTGAACGGCCAGGTCGTGGAAATCGATCCGACGACAGGCAAGCAACTGTATGCACGCTGGATCGATACCGATAAAGCGCAATCGCCGCCGGGCAATGGTGATCTGTTCGGCATTGCGACGACGCCTGAAGGCAATGGTTTCTACTACGTACAGGACGATGTCAATGCGCTGGTCCTGGCAAAGTAAAAGCGAAGTAATTGGCATAGCAGAGCGACATCATGGAAAACGATCAGAATCCACCGCGCCGCCGCTTTCTAAAAGCGGGCGTTGCCGCGGGTGCGGCATTAGGCGCGGGTTCAGTCGCACACGCCGCGACGGTGACGAACCTCAAGCAGTCGAAGCAACCCGTCGACCCGATGCTCATGGTCGAGCCGTTTTTCGGCGAGCACCAGGCGGGTATCGTGACGCCGCAGCAGAGCCACACGTATGTGGCGTCGCTCGATTTCACCACCGATAAACGTGAAGATGTGATCGGTCTCCTGAAAACATGGACGGGCGCGGCGGCACGCATGTCCCGTGGCTACACGGCCAAGCCCTTGCCCGCCGACGACAAAGCCGCACCCGATTACGGCGATATCCTCGGCCTGGGTGCCGCGGGCCTTACGATCACGTTCGGTTTCGGCCCGGGGCTGTTCACGCACGAAGGCAAGGACCGCTACGGTCTAGAGAAGCGTCGGCCCGCCGCGCTGGTCGACCTGCCGCGTTTCAACGGCGACCAGTTGCTGCCGCAAAAAACGGGCGGCGACATCCTGATCCAGGCCTGCGCCAACGACGCTCAGGTCGCGTTCCATGCCGTGCGCCAACTTGCGCGCATGGGCTACGGGATCGTGGCCATGCGTTGGGGTCAGGCAGGGTTCCTCTCCGGTCCACGTGGACAGACACCGCGCAACCTGATGGGCTTCAAGGACGGCACCAACAATCCGTCGACCGCGCAACCCGCGCTGATGAACCAGTTCGTGTGGGCCAAATCGTCCGATGCGCCCTGGATGGACGGCGGCACATACACTGTCGTGCGCCGTATCCGTATCACGCTGGAACACTGGGACACAATGGAACGGGGGTTCCAGGAACAGGTGATGGGCCGCGAGAAATACAGCGGTGCGCCGATCGGCAAGAAGAACGAATTCGATGCGCTGGATCTTGATGCCACCGATAAAGACGGCAACCAGGTGATCCCGGAAAACTCGCACGTGCGCTTGTCGAACCAGGCAACAAACAATAGTGCGCAGATCCTGCGCCGTTCGTATTCCTACAACGACGGCACCGATTTTTATATCGAGCGCTGGCCGCCATGGCGCCAGGAAACAGAGTATGACGCGGGGTTGATCTTCGTCGCGCATCAAAGCGATCCGCGCACCGGTTTCATTCCGATCAATGACCGGCTGGCGAAGTTCGACATGATGAACCAGTTCACCACGCATGTAGGCAGCGCGGTGTTCGCATGCCCACCGGGAGTTCGGCCAGGTTCGTTTATCGGCGCGGGGCTGTTCGACGCCTGATTTGAAGAAAGCCAAAAGTCAAAGCACACGCCGGCGACAAGCCGGCGTACCACAACAAAAGGAACGACTGCAATGAACACCACACGCTCCCTGCCCGTGCAGCGCACGCTTTGCGGCATCGCGGTGCTGGTTGCCGCAGCGGCTTTGCCGCTGAACTCGGAAGCGACGACGCTGACCTTGTATAACGCGCAACACGAGCAGGTCGTGGCTGCGTTGGCGAAGGACTTCGAGAAGCAGACCGGCATTTTGGTGAAGGTCCGTAACGGTGAAGGCCCGGCCATGGCGGCGCAACTGGTTGCGGAAGGATCGGCTTCTCCCGCCGATGTCTACTTCACCGAGAACTCGCCGGAACTGATGTTGCTGGACGAAAAGGACCTGCTCGCTAAAACCGATGCGTCCACGCTCTCGACCATACCTTCGCGTTACAACTCGCCGCAGGGTGACTGGGTCGGCGTGCTCGCGCGTGAGAACGTGCTGGTCTACAACACGAAGAAGATCGATGCGGCCCAACTGCCGGCATCGCTGATGGATCTCGCCAAGCCGGAGTGGAAAGGCAAGGTCGGCATTGCACCCAGTGACGGCGATTTCCTGCCGGTGGTGAGCGCGGTGATCGCGATGAAGGGGGAAGCGGACGCGCTGGAATGGCTCAAGGGCCTGAAGAAAAACTCGCAGATCTTCGATGACGACGAAGGCGTGGTGGCCGCAGTGAATCGCGGCGGCGTGGCGACGGGCGTAGTGAACAATTACTATTGGGCGCGCCTGCACGTGCAACTGGGCGACAGCGCGACCCGCAGTGTGGTGATCTATCACTTTGGTAACGGCGACGTGGGCGCACTTGTGAACGTATCGGGCGCGGCAGTATTGAAGTCGAGCAAGAACCAGCAGGGGGCGCAGCAGTTCCTCGCGTATCTGGTGAGCGAGCGTGCGCAGGACCTGATGGCCAAGGGCAAGATTGCGTTTGAATATCCGCTGCATGCGGGCATTTCTCCCGATCCGCTGCTCAAGCCTTTCGACCAGTTGAGCCCGCCGTCGTTGACCGTCGAACAACTCGGCGATGACAGCAAGGCCGCCAAGCTGATGCGTCAGGCCGGATTACTGTAAGCGCAGGAGCGATGAGTGATGTCGTAAAGGCGGTTGGCGTATCCGCGCTGCCTGAACCCCGCAGCCGCAAACGCGCGCCGCGGGGTTTGCTCGTGGCGGCGGGATTGTGCGCGCTGCTGGTGCTGATGCCGCTCGCCTTTACGGTGTATCGCGCGGTGACATTCGGCTGGGATGATGCCATCGAGCTGATTTTCAGACCGCTGGTGGGCGAACTGCTCATCAACACGCTGTCCATCACCGTGAGCGCTACGCTCGTGGCAGGCGTGGTGGGGACGGCTGCGGCATGGTTTATTGAACGAACGCGCTTGCCCGGGCGGCGACTGTGGGCGGCTCTCACGGTCGCGCCGCTTGCCATGCCCGCGTTCATCACGAGTTACGCATGGGTCTCGCTAAGCCTGGATTTGCAGGACTTCGCGGGTGCGTTGCTGGTGATTTCCACCGCGTATTTTCCCCTTGTCTATCTGCCGGTTGCCGCCGCTTTGCGCGGCATGGACCCGGCGCTCGAAGAAAGCGCCCGCTCGCTCGGTTGCGGGCGTGTTGGCGTGTTCGTGCGCTTGGTATTGCCGCAACTGCGGCCCGCTCTGTTCGGCGGAATGCTGCTGGTGGCGCTGGGCGTGCTGTCGGAATTTGGCGCGTTCACGCTGCTGCGCTTTCGGACCTTCACCACCCAGATCTACGCCGAATACAGGACGAGCTTCGACAGCAGCGGCGCGTCGGTGTTTGCGTGCATTCTCATCGCGATGTGCCTCTTCTGCCTTGCAATGGAAATGCGCGTGCGCGGTGGGGCGCGCTATGAACGCGTTGATCGCGGCGTGAGACGTGCGGCATTGCGTTATGAACTCGGTGCGTGGCGATGGGCGGTGGTCGCCGCGTTTGTCGTGCTGGCGATCGTGACGCTGGGCGTGCCTATAGGCATGATCGGTTTCTGGCTGACGCAAAGCGGCGCCGCCGCCATCACGCCGGCGGAAGTGTCACCGGAACTGCTAATCGAATCGACGTTGTCATCGATCGGTTATGGCTGCGCCGCCGCGGTCGTCACTACGCTCGCGTGCGTGCCGCTGGCGTTCCTGCTGGTCCGTTTTCCCAGCAGGATTGCGACTATGTTCGAACGTATCGTGTTCCTCGCGCAAGGTTTGCCGAGCCTCGTGGTCGCGCTGGCGATCGTGTCGTTGGCCGTGCACGCGTTGAGGCCGCTGTATCAAAGCGCCGAGCTGCTGGTCGTGGCCTACGCTATTTTGTTCTTGCCGCTCGCGCTGGTCAGCGTGCGCGCGGCGTTCACGCAGGCGCAGCCGCGTCTGGAAGAGACCGCTCGATCACTCGGCCTGAGCTGGCGGGAAACCGTGCAGCGCGTGCTCTTGCTGCTCGCGGGCCCGGGCCTGGGCGCCGGCGCCACGATGGTCTTCATCTCGGTCGTCACCGAACTCAATTCCACGTTATTGCTGTCACCCAGCGGCACACGTATGCTCGCTACTCAAGTGTGGATCGATACGTCCACGCTCGCCTTTGCCGCCGCTGCGCCTTACGCGGCATTGCTCGTGGGCATTTCGCTGGCGGCATCCATCGCGCTGTTCACGTTGCTCGGGCGATCAGCTGTAGCGGGGCGTGTGGCTGATTCAAACGCAGGACTACAGGCCGGTTCGCAGCCTGACAAGTAAATCGATATGAGCGAACTTCGCGTTACCAGCCTGACCAAGTCCTTCGATGGTCAACCCGTGCTTCATGGTGTCGATTTATCGGTGAAACGCGGCACCCTGCTTGCCCTGCTCGGGCCGTCCGGCAGCGGCAAGACCACGCTGTTGCGTGTGCTTTGCGGCTTCGAAGGCGCCGACGGCGGCACTGTCGAGATCGACGGCGTGCGGGTGGCCGGGCCGGGCATTCATGTGCCGTCCGAAGCGCGGCGGATAGGGTACGTGCCGCAGGAAGGCGTGCTGTTCCCGCATCTTTCGGTGGCCGAGAATATTGTCTTCGGCTTGCCGCGGCAGCAGCGTCGGGCGCGGTATCGGGTGGACGAATTGCTGGCGCTCGTCGGTCTGCCGGCTGCGTATGGCGACCGGCCGCCGCAGGCATTATCCGGTGGACAGCAGCAGCGCGTTGCGTTGGCCCGGGCGCTTGCCCCGTCGCCCTCGCTCGTGATGCTCGACGAACCGTTTTCTTCCCTCGATGCCGCATTGCGGATCGAAACCCGTGAAGCCGTGGCGAACGCGCTCGCGGCCACGGGCGCTACCGCGGTGCTGGTCACGCACGATCAGGCGGAGGCCTTGTCGCTCGGGCACGAGGTCGCGGTGTTGTGGCGCGGTCGTCTCGTGCAGACTGATTCGCCGGAGGCGGTGTATCGGCGGCCGGTGTCGCGTGAGCTGGCGAGTTTTGTCGGCGACGCAGTGATCGTGCCGGGATCGATCGATCACGCCAATTCGAAGCAGGTGATATGCGAGTTCGGCACCTTGCCGATCGCACGCGCGGTAGTCGGCAACGATGTCGACGTGATGATCCGGCCGGAGCAGATCCGGATTGTTTCCGATCATCGTCTGGAAGGTGATGGCGTTCAGGCGGTGGTCGAGAAAGTCGTGTTCTATGGTCACGATGCCCGCGTCATGCTGCGGCCCCTCACAGGCGAGCGCGGTGTGCAGATTCGCGTGGCGGGGCATTCGCATCCGCATGTCGGCGAGCGTATCGCGCTGTCGGTTGAAGGCGACGTCGTGGCCTATCCCAAGGGGTACCCAGGGCTAGTTGAGGGCCGCCTCAATGGTTGGTCATTTCCCTTGACTTGAGAAAGTG
The DNA here is from genome assembly GCA_940588625.1 of uncultured Caballeronia sp. Lineage (GTDB taxonomy): Bacteria > Pseudomonadota > Gammaproteobacteria > Burkholderiales > Burkholderiaceae > Caballeronia. Next base: position 22,209 of record CALNPU010000006.1, on the reverse strand, counting down.
CATATGCACAACTATAATCGCTTATATGACTACCCCCGATCTGTCCTACCTCGATTGCAGCTGCTTCGCCATCCGTCAGGCGGCGCGGTTTGTGTCGCAGCTTTATGAGCGCCATGTCAGCCAGGCCGGCGTGACGGCGGCGCAGTTCACACTGCTCGCGGCAATTCATCGGCGGTCGGGCGTGACCATGGCCGAACTCGCAGATGCCATGGCGATGGAGCGCACCACGCTGGTTCGGGCGCTGAAACCGTTGCAGCGCGACCGCCTTGTGAATGCTATGCAACAAGACGCCAGCACCCGCGCTGTTGCGTTGTCGCTGTCCGACACAGGTAGAAAGACGCTCGGCGAAGCATCGCTGCGCTGGCGCGAGGCACAGCAGGAATTCGAGGACAAGTTCGGCCGGGAACGTGCCGCGGAACTGAGAAAGTCTCTACTCGAACTGACATCGATGGAATGAAACAGCCGCCAGACGTCCCGCCGGGCGTTTTTTACCCCATAAAGTGCATATGCACCAAAGAAATCGACATAGAAATCAAAGGAAAAGTGGTCTTGGCGAGCAGTTTGCGAAAGCGTTGCTCGCGGCGGGCGCATCGAAAGTGTATGCATCGGCGCGCGATAAAGCCCAGGTCAAAGTGCCCGGCGCGGAAGCGGTGCAACTCGACGTCACGAATGCGCAGAGCATTGCTGCGGCGACCGACCGCCTGACCGACGTGCAGGTCGTCATCAACAATGCCGGCGTAAGTATTGGCGGTTCGTTGCTCGATGGCGCGTCTATCGATAGCGTGGTTCGCACGTCGAGATCAATGTGATTGGTCCGCTTGCCGTTACTCAGGCCTTTGGAAGCGCAATGGCGGCGGCGCGGTGGTCAACATCCTGTCGGTGCTGAGCTGGGTGACCATCAACAACACGGGTTCGTACAGCGTGTCCAAGTCCGCCGCGTGGGCGATCACGAACGGTTTGCGAACCGAACTACGCGGGCAGACCACGCTGGTGGTGGGTGTGCATCCGGCGTTCATCGATACCGATATGACCGCCGGGATCAACGCGCCGAAGGCATTGCCGGAAGAAGTCGTGCGTCAGGTGCTCGAAGGAATCGAGCAAGGCAAGGAAGAGATTCTCGTCGATGAAGTTGGCCGCAGCGTGAAGGCGTCGTTGTCAACGGCCACGCCTGCTTATCTCACGCCTGCCCATTAAGTTTTTCAGGTCAATCTGGAGTGAAGAACCATGAGTCAACAACGTGAAATCGTACTGTGGCCAGCCGGTCGGGGCTGTGATCGGCGCGTTCAACGGCGCGCTGAAAGGCACGCCCGCGACAGACCTTGGAGCGGCCATTGTCCGCGAAACGCTGCGGCGTGCCGGGGTCGCCGGGCACGACGTGGATTCGGTCACCTTGGGTAACGTGATCCAGGCGGGCAACCGCATGAATCCGGCGCGCCAGGCTGCTGTGAACGGCGGCTTGCCGGTCTCTCGGTACCCGTGACCGTGAACCGCGTGTGCGGCTCGGGGGCGCAGGCAATCGTATCGGCGGCTAACGAGATCGCCGCCGGCTTTACGCAGCTCGCGATGGCGGGTGGCATGGAGAACATGGACCGTGCGCCGTATCTGCTCGATAACGGGCGTTTCGGGTATCGGATGGGCAACGCGGAAATCCACGACAGCATGTTGCGCGATGGTCTGGACGATGCCTTCTCTGGCAAGCACTCCGGCTGGCACACAAAAGATCTCGTGACGCAGATGGACATCACGCGCGAAGCGCAGGACCGCTTCGCCGAGCGCTCGCAGCAGCGTTTTGCCGCAGCGCAGGCAAAGGGCTGGTTCACGGCGGAGATTGTCGGCGTGGAGGTGAAGGCGGGCAAGCAAAGCGTGGTCTTCAATACCGACGAACAGCCGCGCCCCGACACCACTTTCGCGACATTGTCCAAACTGCGGCTCGCGTTTCGCCCCGACGGGATGATCACCGCAGGCAACGCGCCGGGACTGAACAGCGGCGCGGCAGCCGTGTTCGCTGAGCGCAAGGGGATCGAGTCATCGGTGCGGCTGGTCGCGTATGGCATTGCAGCGGTCGAACCGGGCATGTTTGGTCTTGGGCCGGTGCCTGCCGTGCAGCAGGTGCTGGATCGCGCCGGCTGGAAGCCGGGCAATCTTGAACGCATCGAGATCAACGAAGCGTTCGCCGCCGTGCTGATCGCGGTTGCGCAGCTGGGTCTACCCGATGACGTCGTGAACCTCGAAGGCGGCGTGATCGCCCATGGTCATGCTATAGGCGCAACCGGCGCGGTGCTGGTCACGCGTCTTGCCCACGCGATGAAACGCGACGGGCTTAAAAAAAGCGATGGTGACGCTGTGTATCGGCGACGGGCAGGGCATTGCGCTGGCGCTGGAAAGCGTTTGATTCGGGCGGGTTGCGCGCGATTTCATGTGGGCTAAGCACGAGTATCGGCAAACGCGTTTGGAGGGGTGCGTTAGCTGCGCCCCTCGCGAACCGGATGCCTTGTGGTGCGTTGCACAAGGCCGATTCGTTGAAGCACGCGTCATGGCTTCCAAGGCTCCCGGATCGCTCAGGATCTCGAACGAACACGGTCCAGCGCGCTAAACGGACGAATAACGCGAAAAGTTGGCGGATTACAGCGATAGTCTTTCGCGCATGGGTGCGGGGTGCGGACAGTAAGGTGAAAGCTTGTTTGGCAGCGCGTCGGAATCGGCTTGATCCGGATGTCGCCATTCCTATTTCCCGGAGTGCACGAGCTATGAGAATCCCCTGTCCGCCGGCATTGCCGTGCTGTTCTTGAGCACCAGCGCGCGCTTGCGCAACAACCGATCACCTTTCCCATGCGCAGCCAGAGCCCCGCGCAAACCAGGATACCGCCATGTGCTTCAGCTACGCCAATTAACATACCGGCGTGGCGATGGTGTGCGTGTCGCAGGCACCTGAAAAGCCAGTGACCACTAAGCCCGGCGCCGTGCATCCGGTTGCAGTGGCGGCGTCGTTGCCGTCGACGATTACGCCCGGGTCCGCACCGGTTGCCACATCGACAGTGGAAGCTTCTGCGACACCCACGCCCGGCGTGGCTGCCGACGCTCGGGCCGCCGCGCATGCAAGTTCGACTTCCGCCGATGCTCCGATGCCCGCCTTGCCCCCGCCTGAGCCGCCAATGGCCAGTACTGGTGCTCGTATGGCGAATGCATGACCGACCGCGGAATATGGTGCGGTAGTGGCCTGCGGAAGGCTCAATCGCGCATTGACGCGAGACAATCTTCCTAAGTCGTCGTCAGTTTTGCCTATTGCCCGAGCCCGGGCCAAGGCGCAAGGTCATTCCACGGCGCCTCCGCACGCCAGCGAACTTATCGCTTCAAGGCAAGCCATTCGGCAAGCCGAAGCGGTACTTGTTGGCATCCGTTCATCGGCTCGTGGCACTGATCAGCATCGCCCGAAAATCTCGCCTATCCGCTGAAACTTAAATCCTGCTTAAGTATACCGGTCGCGTTACGCTATATTTAAGAAAATATAGCGTAACGAAAAAAATACTGCATGCCTGTGAGGGTATCCATAAACTGGCCAAACGAATTTGATTGATTACGTGTAACCGGTCGTTGCTCCTGGACGAACTAGCTAACAAACGCACAGTGAATGTTGGGGTTGATAAAACCGCGCCACATTCAAGACCCGGTTGAAACAGGCTGCATGCCTTCAAAAATTCATCACGATTTTTCCGTTTCGATGGATTAAAGCCGTAATTGAAGTGTTTGCCTGTCAGATGCCTAATCGCGGTTCCCTCTGTAGCGACCCGGAAGCCGATTCACACAAAGAACGGCCTTGCTCAGAGAGTTGGTTTTGTCCAGAGTACATCATGCACACCTGGCGCAGGTTTATTTTTGCAGGCAGCGTCTTTGCTGCAGCGGCGTTCACCGCGTTCAATCAACGTCGCGTGTTGGGCGCGACCGGAAAAAGCAGCAACGCCGATGAATCGTTCGAGGTCGTTCATCCCGACGACCAATGGCGCCACCTGCTGACTCCTGCTCAATACAACGCAACGTTCTTCGGCATGAAGGCACAGAACGTCCTTACAGCAGCCCTTTGAACGACGAACATCGCAGCGGCACGTTCGCGTGCGCCGGATGCCAGCTCGAGGTCTTTTCATCGCGTACGAAGTTCAACAGCCACACGGGCTGGCCCAGCTTCTGGGCACCGCTTGAACACGCGGTGGGGACTCGCGAAGACTTGTCTTTCAGCGTATCGCGCACGGAGGTGCATTGCCGGCGTTGCGGCGGCCATCTGGGTCATGTCTTCGATGACGGCCCCAAACCAACCTGGCACGAACGGCGTGGCGATGACATTCAAATCCGCCGCACACACTCCCGAAACTGTTTTGCGTTGAGTCCCGATCACCCAAATACCTAAGAACCTTCACGCTCATGTTACTCATTGTCCTGGCTTATCTTGGTGGTACGCTCACTATCCTGAGCCCCTGCATCCTGTTCGTGCTCCCCTTCGTGTTCTCGCGGGCGGATCAACCGTTCGTGCGCAGCGGCCTGCCTTTGCTTGCCGGCATGGCGATCACCTTCGTAGCAGTCGCGACGCTCGCCGCCGTGGGCGGCGGCTGGGTGACACAGGCCGCTGGCTTGCTGTCGCGTTGCTGGGCATCTTTGGCTTGACGTTGTTGTTGCCAAGCTTCGCCGAACACCTGATGCGTCCGTCCGTTTGTCAGCGCCGGCAACCGGCTGTCCGAATTCGCCCAGGCCGACGGACAACAAGTCCGCGCGAGCTCGTCACTCCTGCTGGGTATTGCCACTGGTTTGCTGTGGGCGCAGTGCGCAGGTCCGATTCTCGGCCTTGTGCGGTGCAGCACTGCGCGGCCGCTGCTGCTGGTTGCTTATGCGGCGGGGGCGGCGACGTCGCTGGGGGTAGCGTTGCTGATCGATGGCCGGGTGTTCGCCGCCATGAAACGCTCACTTGGGGCGGGCGAGTGGATTCGTCGCGGTTTTGGCGCTGCGATGCTGCTTGGTGTTGTTGCCATCTCGTTAGGACTCGATGCCGGCGTGCTCGCGCGCGTGTCTACTGTTGCCAACAGTGGCATCGAACAGAAACCGGCGGACCGCTTGTCGGGTGGTTCTACGCCGGCCACGCCCTCCCAGACCACCACGGCATCCAATGCCGCCGCGCCCGCGATGATGCGCGCAGCCGCGAGCACCGAAGCGCCGCTGTCGCTGCCGGTGGAGGGCGAACTGCCGTCGCTGTGCGGCGCCGTTCAATGGCTCAATTCGCCCCCGCTGACGGCACAGGATTTGCGCGGCAAGGTCGTGCTCGTCGACTTCTGGACTTACTCGTGCATCAACTGTTTGCGCTCGCTGCCTTACGTGAAGGCGTGGGCGCAAAAATATCGTGATCAGAGGCTGGTGGTGATCGGCGTGCATGCGCCCGAGTTTGCGTTCGAGCGTAACGTGGACAACGTCAAACGGGCGATGCACGATCTTGGAGTCGACTATCCGGTTGCCATCTATAACAACTACGCAATCTGGCGTGCATTTGGCAACCAGTACTGGCCGGCGCATTATTTCATCGATGCCAAGGGGCAGATTCGCTTCCACTACTTTGGCGAAGGCGACTATGCGCATTCGGAGCAGGTGATCCAGCAGTTGCTGGCGGAAGCCGGTCACGTGAATGTGGGTCCGATCATCAGCGACACGGCAGCGAACGGCGTGCAAATGGCCGCCGATAACGCCGACATGTTGTCACCGGAAACCTATGTAGGCTACGAGCGCGCGGAGAATTTTGTGGATCGGGACGGCGAGTCGCACGACCGCGTTCACACGTATCCCGCGCCTGCACAACTGGGGCTGAATGAATGGGGTCTAGCGGGCACATGGAAAGTGGGAGCGGAGGAAGCGCCGCTGGCGGCTCCGACAGGAACCATTGTGTATCGATTCCATGCGCGTGATTTGCATCTCGTACTGGGACCCGGAAAGGACAACAAGCCGATGAGGTTTCGCGTCAGCATAATCAGGTCGTCAACGCCAGCAACGGCGATGTTTTGTTGCTTGGTCAGGTAACCGGGCATCAGGGGGCGCGAAGTGGAGCCGCGCGGGGGGGACGGGGAAGTAATATGCGCTAGTTTGGGAATCCTCGGTCGGGCTGTGCCGCGTGCCTGCTGCCCGGGTTCGTGCGAACAACCTCCCTTCGTGTTTGTCCCTATCGCGCCCGGGCCCACCTCCATTCCAACAATGTAATCCATTACATCTGCCGGCCACGAGTTGAAACACATGACCGATTCATTTCGCACCGCAGATGAAATCTCGATCTCCGACGTGGCACAAAAGGCGGGCGTATCAGTCGTGACCGTGTCCCGCGTCCTCAACGGCCACACCAACGTCCGCGAACCTACCCGCGACAAGGTGCTCGCAGCGGTAGCGGCCAGCGGATACCGAATCAACGAACTCGCCCGCAATTTGCGCACTGCGGAAAGCCGCATGCTGCTCACCATGGTCCCTGACTTCGGCAACCCGTTCTATGCCGCCATTGTTCGGGGCATCGACAGCGTCGCCCGTCAAAACGGCTATTTCATGCTGCTCTGCGACACGGGCGCCGACCCCGGCCGCGAACGCAGTTACTTCGACCTGCTGCGAGTTTGATCCCGCTGCAGGCGTACCGTATGTAGGCATCGACAACTATCAAGCCGCCGGCGATGCAATACGCCACTTGGTCAGTCGAGGCCACCGGAAAATCGCGCTGATCAATTCGGGCCACGGATATTTGTATAGCCGCCAGCGCGCGGAAGGCTATTGCGATGCATTAAGCGCGGCAGGGATCGACGCCGATCCCGCTTGGCAAGTCGACCTAGATACCCTCGACTACGCAGCCGGCGAAAGCGCCGCGCGCACGCTGACACGCCTGCGACACAACCGGCCGACAGCAGTGTTTGCTGTCTCCGACACGCTTGCCATCGGCGTGATCAACGGTTTGCAGGGTGTCGGCTTGCGCGTGCCGGACGACATGGCGGTGATCGGTTTCGGCGACATTGCCGTCGCCGCGCAAATCGATCCGCCGCTCACGACGGTCGCCCAACCCATGCGCGAACTTGGAGAAACTGCCGCGCGCCTGCTGCTCAAACGCTTGTGCGAACCGAACGCGGATGTGCCCGGCGTGCTGCTGCCGCATAAGCTGATGATACGAAGGAGTGCGTAATCATGAGCCTGGCCGTCGCCTTCGATAACATCGAGAAACAGTTCGGACCCGTTCGCGTGCTGCATGGCGTAAGCTTCGATCTTGCCCCCAGTCGCATCTACGGCCTGATTGGCGAGAACGGCGCGGGCAAGTCGACTGATGAAGATCCTCGCGGGCTATGAACGCCCGAGCGGTGGTACGGGTTCCATTGACGGCGTGATCAAGGCCTTCAATACTTCCCGCGATGCCGAAGCCACCGGCATTGTACTGATCCATCAGGAACTGAACCTTGCGGATCATTTGAGCATCGTGCAGAACATGTTTCTTGGTCACGAGAAACGCCGCGGTCTCTTCCTCGATGAACCCGCCATGCGCGAGGCCGCACGCACGCGTCTCGCCGACGTCGACCCGGATACACGCGTGCGCGACCTGATCGTCGCAGAGAAGCAACGCGTGGAAATTGCCAAGGCCATACTGCGCGATGCCCGCCTGCTGATCATGGACGAGCCCACCGCGACGCTTACGCCCGCAGAAACGCAACGGCTCTTCGCACTGATAGCGCGGTTGAAAGAAGACGGCGTGACTATCGTTTATATCTCGCACAAGCTCGACGAAGTGGAACGCGTCACCGACGAAGTCATAGTGGTGTGCGACGGTCGCTTCGTCACACGTGGGTCGACAGCCGAGACCACGCGCCAGTAGATGGCGAACCTAATGGTCGGGCGCGAAGTGTCCGACATGTTCCCAGATAAACCCGTCCTCGCCGCTGAAACCCGCGTGGCCTTCAAGGTCGATAACGCCTATGTGCCGGGCTGGGCGCAGAACGTCAGTTTCTCGGTGCGGGCAGGCGAAGTGTTCGACTTCGCGGGACTCGTGGGCGCGGGACGCACGGAACTCTTCGAAGGACTCATCGGGCTGCGGCCGCGCACGGCGGGACGCATCGAACTTGACGGCGAGAACATCAATCCGCACAATCCACGTGCCGCGGTGGAACACGACATCACGGTATCTGAGCGAGGACCGCAAGGGGTGTGGCCTGCACGTCGACATGGCGTTGAAAGACAACCTCACGATGATGACGCTCGAGCGGTACGCGATGCGCTTAAAAAGGCGGTCGGTGACTTCGGTATCCGCACCGGCAATCTGGCGAGCCGTGCACGCATGTTGTCGGGCGGCAATCAGCAAAAGCTCGCGCTCGCGAAGTTCCTGCACCCCGATCCACGCGTGGTTGTCCTCGACGAGCCCACTCGTGGTGTTAATGTCGGCGCGAAACGCGACATCTATTTCCTGATCCACGCGCTCACCGCCGAAAGCCGCACGGTGATCGTCATCTCATCCGAACCAATCGAGCTGATTGGTTTATGCCATCGTGCGGCGGCCAGCTTGTCGCCACGCTTGGGCCCGGACATCTGACTGAAGAGAGGTTGATCGCGCATGCGATCAGCACACACTGAAGGCGTTGAAGGATCGAGCTGCCTGGGTGGCTTCGCGCGGCGGTTGCACGGCGTCGGGCCGCTGCTCGGGCTGGTTGTGCTATGCATTGGAGGCACGCTGCTGAACCCGGATTTTGACACCTTCGACAACGCGATGAACGTCCTCACGCGAACCTCGTTCATCGGCATCATTGCCTTGGGGATGACCTTCGTGATCATCTCGGGCGGTATCGATCTGTCGGTCGGATCGATGGCCGCATTGATCGCGGGCAGCATGATCTGGGTCATGAACGCGCTTGCGCACGGCGTGGGCGGACACCCCCTCGCGCCACTCGCTATCATTGCTGTCGGCATCGTTTTAGCCCTTGTTCTAGAGGGGCTTTGGGGGTTTGTGCATGGGCTGCTTGTAACCAAGGGGCGCATAGAACCGTTCATCGTGACACTGGGTATGCTCGGGATCTTTCGCGCGGTGCCTGACGTGGATTGCGGACGGCAGCGCGTTCACGCTCGACAACAATTTGTCCGATCTCTACGGCCCCGTGTATTACGCTAGCCTCTTCGGCATTCCCGTGCCTATCTGGGTGTTCCTAATCGTCGCGGCGGGCGGCGTGATCGTACTGAACCGAACTGTGTTCGGGCGGCATGTGCAGGCCATCGGGCCGAACGAGCAGGTCGCGCGTTATGCGGCCATTCGCGTGGACACCGTGAAGATCGTCACGTATGTGCTGCTTGGGTTGTGCGTCGGCGTGGCGACGGTGTTGTACGTGCCGCGTCTCGGGTCCGCCACGCCTACCACGGGGCTGCTCATCGCTGCGGTGGTCGTTGGTGGTACCGCGTTAAGGGACGGAGAAGGGCGTGTGATTGGGCCGTGATCGGCGCGATCTTGTTGTCGGTGATCGCGAACATCCTGAATCTCACCAGCATCATCAGTGTGTATCTCAACGCGGCGGTGCAGGGCACTGTGATTATTTTCGTAGCGTTTTTACAGCGTGGACGTCGTTGAAGTGTGTTCGAACCGTGCCCTGAAATCCTCTCAGGCGCCTGTCACAACAATGGAGACACAGCATGAAAAACATTCTTCGCGCATTCGGCGCCTCACTCGTCACATTAACGCTGGCGGCGAGCGTCGTCTCGGCCATCGCCGCCGATAAAGTCACGCTCGGCGTTGCTATCCCGACTGCGACGCACGGCTTTACCGGTGGCATTGTGTGGTGGGCCAACGAGGCCAAGAAGGAACTGGAACAGGCGCATTCTGACCTGGAGATCATCATCAAGACCGCAGCCAGCACGCCGGAACAAGCTAACCAGTTGCAGGACCTGGTGACGGTGAACAAGATCACACTGGTGGTTTTCCCGTTCGAATCGGCGTCGCTGATGCAACCGGTGGCGCAGGTCAAGAAGAAGGGCGTGTACGTGACCATGGTGGATCGCGGGCTGACCGGTACTAGCGCGCAGGACGCGTATGTCGCCGGTGACAACACCGTGTTCGGCAAGCTGCCTGCCGGCGGAATACCTGGCGAAGACCATGGACGGCAAGGGCGATATTATCGCGTTGCGCGGCATCCCGACCACGCTCGACAACGAACGCTGGGCTGCGTTTGAATCAGTGACAAGCAGCATCCCGACATGAAGATCCTCGATGCCAAATACGCCAACTGGAATCGTGATGACGCGTTCAAGGTCATGCAGGATTACCTTATGCGCTTCAAACATATCGATGCGGTCTGGGCGGCCGATGACGACATGATGATCGGGGTGCTGAAGGCTATCGATCAGGCGAAGCGTACGGACATCAAGCAGGTGTTCGGCGGCGCGGGATCGAAGGAGGCCGTCAAGCGGATCATGGACGGCGACAAGCTGGTCCAGGCGGATTTGTCATATTCGCCCAAGTTTATCTACGACGCGATCAAGCTCACCGCCGAAGCGCGTTTGAAGGGTGAATGAAACCTTGCCGGCGACGACCATCATTCCTTCGGTGTTGGTCACAAAGGACAACGCCAAGCAGTTCTATTATCCGAACTCGCCATTCTGAGTTACTGGCGGGTTGAAGACAGTTATGTCGCAGATCGACGCTCATGAAAACCATCAAAGGCCCGGCCATTTTTCTAGCTCAGTTTCTAGGCGACACGTTGCCCTTTGACAACCTCGCGCATCTTGCAGGATGGGCGAAGGGCCTGGGTTACGAAGGTATCCAGGTGCCGTGTGATCCGCGGCTGATCGATCTCGAGCAGGCCGCAAAGAGCGACGCCTATTGCGACGATCTGCTTCGCGTAGTGGATGACGCCGGCGTGAGCATCACGGAGTTATCGACGCATTTGCAGGGGCAGTTCGTCGCGGTGCATCCGGCCTACGACACGTTCTTCGATGGTTTTGCCGCAGCGCACGTTCGCGGCGATCCGAAGGCTCACACGGCTTGGGCGATCGAGCAGGTGGGGTTTGCAGCGGCGGCGAAGCGCTTGGGCTTAAGCGCGCACGTGACGTTTTCGGGGGCGCTGGCGTGGCCGTATTTGTATCCGTGGCCGCAGCGCCCGCAGGGTCTGGTGGAGGCTGTGTTCGAGGAATTGGCGCGGCGCTGGCGGCCGTTGCTGGATGCCTTCGATCAAGCCGACGTGGATGTTTGCTATGAGTTGCATCCGGGGAGGATTTGCACGATGGCGTGACGTTCGACCGTTTTCTTGCCGCCGTGGATGCTTATCCACGAGCGAACATCCTGTTCGATCCCAGTCATTTCCTGCTGCAGTAACTGGACTACCTTCAGTTCATCGGTATCTATCACCAACGCATCAAGGCTTTCCATGTGAAGGATGCGGAGTTTCGTCCTGACGGTCGGCAGGGCGTGTACGGTGGTTATTCGGGGGAGTGGACCGGGCGGGGCGATTCCGGTCGCTGGGCGACGGGCAGATCGACTTTGGAGCGATCTTTTCGAAGATGGCACAGTACGATTTTCCCGGCTGGGCCGTGCTTGAATGGGAATGTGCGTTGAAGCATCCGGAGGATGGCGCGCGGGAGGGGGCGGAATATATCCGCAAGCATATTATTCGCGTAGCGGACCGGGCGTTCGATGATTTTGCCGGAAGCGGCGCGAACGGTGAACAAATACGGGAGGTGCTGGGGTTCGGGCCATAAGACTCGCGCCTTGATGAAGCACCGAACACCAGTCCACCTGCCAGGCCGCCCCCGATTTTCTTAGCCCAGACCCGGGCCGATCAGCATAAAGCTTGTCACGTCGGTGAGCATACGCGGTTGGCGACCGGGCCGCAGGCGTCCCGCGATTCGAACCAGAGCGCGATCGTCAAGGTGCGCGACGACAGCTTCGCATACTGTTCCTGATCGAGCACAACGCGGACCTTGATGATCTCGCCCTCACGCAGGAGCAGTGCCACGACTACTTCGCCGGCCCGATTTCCTGCAATATTGAATTCACCGTTCAGATGCTCGACCGTGCCGATGAATACGTCGTCGCGGTCACTCGGACCGCACGCAATTCCTGGCGCACTTCATCAACACGTCCGAAATAATCGCTTCGAATCCTGATGTTCTCGCCGGCCGTGGCGTCCTGCGGTAATGCCACGGTTGTTCCCCAACGAAACGACATGTCGATGTTGTTGCGCACGTCGTCGTTGTGAAGACGAGTGAGCGCTTCACAAAGATTCGACGAAACCACAGGCGCTGCCGCCGCCCTTTGCGACTCTACAAAGCGGCTCAGCGAGTCCTCTTCGATGGCATTGACGAGTTGGCGCACGCCATTTCTGGCGGTAAGCATGGTCATGCGAACAAACGAGTCATTCGTTTCGTATGCACGAGGTCGGGTACGGCAGGCGTTTCCATGGCATCGACAGGACACGACACCCGAACCACAAAGCTGCCTCGTTCCGTATGTCCAAACCGTGCGTGACCGACAAGCTGTGTAGCTTCCGCCCTGTGCAGACGCGGATGATGGGTCTGCGGACGCAATACGGTACATGCCGACGCTAGCAGGATTTGCTCCGCGCCTTGCAGCAACGAAGCGGCGAATGACAATGGCAGGCCGTCATCGATTACGCCACCGCTCGTCACGCGGTAGTAAACGGAGTCGTCACCTGAGATGGCAGCGAGCTGAATCAGATCCGCCAGTTTCATACCCTGCAAGTCTGCGAGCTTGGACAATGCGAGTTCACATGCTTCGGCGTAGTCTGACACATCCTGATCCATGGGAACGACGATCTGGCAGCAAGGCACGTCGGCGTGATGCAGGACCTAAAGACGGTCCACGATGCCGTCGGCAGCGACTGCTACCCCAGCGACTTTACGAAATCGTGCAGGCCAGACGGTGACAGATCTTTAATCGCCATGGGGAACTCAATGAGCGGGAGCGCTATAAAGAAGGAATCTCGCGACGCGAGATGCTCGCCATGAATTGCATGAGGCCGGTACCGTCGAACACCTGGTTCTTCAGAATTTTTACCGTGATGCCTGCATGGTTGTCTGTTGGTGGCGCACCGCGCGACTGACCCAGTACGCGCATTTTCGGGGCACGAGTTGCTCGTGAGAGTGCGTCAGCCAGTCTTCCGCTTTCGGCGGGAGAAATAACACGGCAAATATGCGCGGCGACGCGTGTGTTTCGCGGCGCAGGTCGTTGTATTGCTGCGTACCGGACAGAAAATAGGAGAGCGAATCGCCGTCGGCGAACGGTGTTTTGATGCTTACCTTCAACTGGACCTCGATGTCGACTTCGGTCAGGCTTCCGCCATTCGGAAATAGTTCCCAGCCGGTGAGCATGGCATCGATGCCGGCATTGTCGTCGTGCCGGTTGCTCGTCTTGCAGTTAACGCCCGCGCGGGATGCAATCGCGTAGAGGTAAGCGTAGCTCAACTCCGATTCCCGATTTAATGTGGTGAATGCTGTTGCCATGATCTTCCCTCAGGTCCGTTATCCATCGACAGGAAAGGATAGTGGCAAACACGATCATTCGACTTGTGGAAAAATTCGCTGCGACAAGATTTGACGACTTGCAAAGGGGCAAAAGAAAACGCCGACGCGAATGCGTCGGCGCGGAACTACTGGAAAGACCTGCCGCTTTCAGCGGCATCTCAGCGACTTATGACCAGTCGGCGTGGAAGCTGCCCTTCTTGTCCACTCGTTCGAACATATGCGCGCCGAAGAAATCACGCTGTGCCTGCACCAGGTTTGCCGGCAAGGTCTCTGACCGGTAACTGTCGTAATAAGTCACCGCCGACGAGAACGCCGGCACCGGCACGCCCGCCTTTACGGCGGCCACGACCACATCGCGCAACGCACCCTGATACTTCGTCGCGATGTCGGTGAAATACGGATCAAGCAGCAAGTTGTGCAAGTCTGGGTTGGTCTTGTATGCGCCCATGATCTTCTGCAGGAAGCCTGCGCGGATGATGCAACCCGCCCGGAAGATCTTTGCGATCTGACCATACTGCAGGTCCCACTTGTACTCTTCCGACGCCGCGCGCAACTGTGCAAACCCTTGCGCATACGAGACAATCTTGCTAAGGAACAACGCGCGACGCACGGCTTCCACGAACGCATCGTGGTCGCCATCGAACTTCGGCGATGGTCCCGTCAACTGCTTGCTCGTCTCAACGCGCTGATCTTTCAGCGAAGACAGCACGCGCGCAAACACGGCTTCGGTAATCAGCGGCAGCGGAGCGCCGAGGTCGAGCGCATTCTGGCTCGTCCACTTGCCCGTGCCCTTTTGCGCGGCACGGTCGAGGATGACATCGACCAGATCCTTGCCCGTCTCTTCATCCTTCTTGGAGAAGATCTTCGAGGTGATCTCGATCAGGTAACTATCCAGTTCACCCTTGTTCCACTCGACATACACCCGGCCCAGTTCTTCGTTCGACAAGCCCGCCACGCGCTTGAGCACGTCGTAGCTTTCGGCAATCAACTGCATGTCGCCGTATTCGATTCCATTATGCACCATCTTCACGTAATGTCCCGCGCCGTCCGGGCCCATGTACGCCACGCACGGTTCGCCGTCCGGTGCCTTGGCGGCGATCTCGGTCAGGATCGGAGCCACCAGGTCATATGCTTCCTTCTGGCCACCCGGCATGATCGACGGGCCTTTCAACGCGCCTTCCTCACCGCCGGACACACCCGTGCCGATGAAGTGCAGGCCCGACTTGGCGAGGTCGGTGTTGCGGCGGATGGTATCGGTGAAATGGGTGTTGCCGCCGTCGATCAGGATGTCGCCCTTGTCGAGCAGGGGGCGTAGCGAGTCGATGGTGGCGTCGGTGCCCTGGCCGGCCCTGACCATCAGCAGGATGCGGCGCGGTTTTTCGAGCGATTCGACGAATTCTTCCAGCGTGTACGAAGGCACGAGTTTCTTGTCGGGATGCTCGGCCATCAGGTCGTCGGTTTTTTCGCGGCTGCGGTTATACACGGATACCGCGTGTCCGCGGCTCTCAATGTTCAACGCCAGATTGCGTCCCATGACGGCAAGGCCGACAACGCCGATTGCTTGCTTGCTCATGTTTCTCTCCGAATGACCGAAGCGTGGGCGGCTCGTGGCTACACACGCGACGGATGCGATTTGTCAATTGGGGCGGTGCCCGCGACGGCGTTCCGAACAGGCTTTCGCGCCAGGAAACAGTGGCAAAAGCGGCACGGACACTACGCATGTCCGCGAGCAGGGCTGACGGAAACACGCAAACGCCGCGCGGAACGCGCAGACGGAGCGAGATTACCACTTTGACACGGCGCTGGCAGACATCGTACGTGCTCGCACGGACGGGCAGCAGGCGCGGGAGCGGCCGGGCAATAGGTTTGGCGCCGGTCTAGAATGAGCATCCGCGGCGCGTTTCAGGCGCGGCGCGACTCGCTTGAACCAGGCGAAACAGGGTAACCGCATGGCGCTTCGAAAAAAGACTCAGCAAAAGGCTCAGGAAAAAGCTCACCCAAGGACTCACCATTACCACGTCTACGTGATCGTGATCGAACTGGCCGATACCGTCTGGAACGAAGCGCGTTTCCAGCGCTCGAATCCGGATTACGTGCTTGGCATGCCCTTTGTCTACATAGGTATGACGGGCATCGATCCCGACGTTCGTTTCGACAAACACAAGGCCGGCATCCAGTCGAACCGGTATGTGCGGGAATTCAGGCTGCGATTGTTGCCGCAGCTCTACGAACTGTATAACCCGATGCCGTACGAAGGCGCGCGGGAGATGGAAGTGGAATTGGCAATCGACTTGCGGGAGGCCGGGTACGGCGTCTGGCAGGCGTAGAACAAGGCAGGCGTAAGTAAGGAAAGCGCAAAGCAAAGGCGGCGCCGTCGCATCTGCGGCCGGCGTTCTGATCAGATTAAATAATGCAAGGAGCAGGACATGCGGATTCTGGTTGTGGGTGCGGGCGCGATTGGCGGACGGCTGCTTGACGCAGGCCGTGACGTGACGTTCTTCGTGCGCGAACGGCGGGCCGCGCAACTCGCCCAGACGGGCCTGAACGTGCGCAGCCCGAACGGCGATCTGATCGCTCGTGCCAAAGGGGCGCAGGACGCGCTCAGCACGCCGATTTTCTCGACGGCCTATACTCATTTGAAAGCGTACGAGTCCCGTCGCGAACATGGCGGCGTCAAGATTTCGTAAGCCAACTCCACTGATTACAGCAGGGCGGCGCAGGCGATTGCGCTGGTGCCGCCTCTCGCTGCCTGAAAAATCCGCATCGCGCTTTAAACAGCTACTTCCTACTTTGAATCAGCGGCCATAAAGCGTTACGCTTTGCCCTTCTTAAAAGTAACGCTCGCCGAATCATGCACGATCATGCCTTGCAAGAGCCGCTCGCCCCGCCGACTGTCGCGGAAATCTTTATCGGCTTCCTGACGCTCGGGCTGACCGCGTTCGGCGGCGCACTGCCGCTTGCACGGCGCGAAATAGTCGAAAGGCGCAACTGGCTCACCCCCGACGAATTTGTCGATCTGCTGGGTCTTTTGCCAGTTTTTGCCGGGCAGCAATGTGATCAACCTCTCGGTCGCGGTCGGCATGAAATTTCGCGGCGTGGCGGGAGCGCTGGCCGGCCTGCTTGGGCTGATTGTCGGGCCATCGCTGATCGTGATCGGGCTCGGTGTGCTGTATCAACGCACGCATCAAGACCCGCACATCCGCCATTTGTTCGCGGGACTCGCCGCGGCAGCCGCGGGTTTGCTGGTGTCGATGGCCATCAAAGTAGCGTGGCCGCTGCGGCACAAACTCTCCATGTTGGCAGTCGCGGTCTTGGCCTTCGTCGTGATCGCATTGCTGCAACTGCCCCTGTTGCCGGTCATGCTTGTTCTCACGCTCATCTCGATCTTCGTTGCGTCGATGGTGGACATACACCAGTGGATGTCGAAGGCAGATTTTTCCGCGCTGTTCGCGCTTGCGCAGGCAGCGCCCAGACCGAATATGATGTCGTGACGCTGATCGGCTGGCACGTGGCCGGCTGGCCGGGCGTTCTGGCGACGTCGATCGCCAAGTTCGGGCCGTCGTCAATCGTCACGGTTGCCGCGATGCACGCTTGGGAACGCTTCAAGGATGTGGTACGTTCAACTCGGTCTCGTACCGATGACAGCCGGCCTGGTCGCAGCGAGCGCGTCATTGATTGCAGAAGCGTTGGACACCCGCTGGATACTCACGGCCATCACTGCGGTCATCGCGTTCCTGTCGTTCAGGACAAAGGTGTATCCGCTGTGGTTACTGGTTGCGCCTGATCGGATCGACCGGTTTCGGGCAGTTCTAGGCCGGCGTTGGCGTTAAAGGAGAAAGGCCGAACCTGTTGCGCGCGTCGGCCTTGTTTGCTTTTCACGCGTTTCGTTTCGAGGAAAAAGGCTGATGGCGATGACCACGGAATTCGCACGTACCGCGCCGCCGCGCGCCGAGATTGACTCGCTCGCCGGGCCGACGGTGATCGAATTCGGCACCTCCTGGTGCGGCTATTGCCGTGCCACCCAGCCGCTGATTGCAGAGGCCGGATCACACAGGCGTCCAGCATTTGAAGATCGAAGACGGCAGCGGTCGTCCCCTCGGCCGCTCGTTCCAGATCAAGCTCTAGCCGACGCTGATCTTCCTGGAGAACGGGCGCGAGATCGCGCGAGTCGT
This sequence comes from uncultured Caballeronia sp., assembly GCA_940588625.1. Taxonomy (GTDB): domain Bacteria; phylum Pseudomonadota; class Gammaproteobacteria; order Burkholderiales; family Burkholderiaceae; genus Caballeronia. Next base: position 4,534 of record CALNPU010000006.1, on the reverse strand, counting down.
GCGCCCGAAAAGCACATCGGGAATCTGCGATGCGTTCGCGCTGATCGACCATCCGGTTTCACCGTAACAAGGGTTTTTACCGATCATTCCACGCGCGTGGGCCAGGAATATTATCGCTTCCAAGCTTGAACAAACGGGCCATGAACGAACCGGGCGCGGGAGTTGCGCACTTCGTCTTGCGCGTCGTTCGGCAATCCGTGCCCGCTATCCCGTATCTCTTCGACCTGATCGACTCACTCGGGTATGGCGGCTGGATCGGCTGCGAATACCCGCCGCGCGCAGGCACCTCCAACGGTCTGGGCTGGTTGATGCCGTATCGTCACGCGGGCCGCTCATCATGACCATGCCGGAAAAGCCCGATCCGCGATGTCCGGGCCGGCGGTTTGCTTTGAGCGCGGTGGATCAAGCGATGGAATCACTCGTACGGCCCTGAAACTTTCCGTGCGGCGTGAGGGTCCACGGCAACAAGCGCGGTTGCTTGGCGCCTCGCCTGACTCGGTCTTTTTTCGTCACCCACGGCGCCCATCGCGGTCCGCGATGGGCGCTCCTTTCAGGAGAGTTCACATGCAGATCACCGGAGAAATGTTGATCGGTGCCACGGCGGTGCGCGGGAAAGACGCCACGCTGCATGCTTTCGATCCGGCGAGTGGCGTCGACCTGCAGCCGGCTTTCGGTGGCGGCGGAGCGAAAGAAGTTGCTCGCGCGGCTGATCTTGCCGAGCAGGCATTCGATACGTACCGGTTCGCACCGCTTGAAACACGTGCGCAGTTCCTGGAAGCGATTGCGAACAACATTGCTGAACTTGGCGATACGCTGATCGAACGCGCGTAAGCTGAATCCGCGTTGCCGAAAGCACGCCTCGAAGGCGAGCGCGCCCGCACGATCAGGCAGTTGAAACTGTTCGCGTCGCTCGTGCGTGAAGGCCGCTGGCTTGCCGCCACGCTCGATTCGACGCAGCCCGAACACAAACCGTTGCCGCGGCCCGACTTGCGTTTGCGCAGAAGATTCCCGTCGGCCTGGCGGTTGCGGTGTTCGGCGCCAGTAATATTTCCCGCTGGCGTTTTCGGTAGCAGGCGACGACACGGCGGCCGCATTTGCCGCCAGTTGCCCCGTGGTCGTGAAGTCGCATCCGGCGCATCTGGGTACCTCGGAGCTGGTCGGGCGCGCGATCCAGAAAGTGGTGGCGGATTCCGGTTTGCCCGAAGGCGTCTTCTCGCTGGTGGTCGGTGCGGGCAACACCATAGGCGAAGCGCTGGTCGCGCATCCGGCCATCAAGTCGGTCGGGTTCACGGGCTCGCGGCGGGGGATCTCGCGTTGATCGAGATCGCGGCCAAGCGGCGTGAGCCGATCCCGTGTTCGCCGAGATGAGCAGCATCAATCCGTTCTTCGTACTGCCGGGTGCACTGGCCGTGCGTGCTGAAGCGCTAACGAACGGGTTCGTCGATTCAGTGACGCTCAGGGTCGGTCAGTTCTGTACGAACCCGGGTCTGGTGCTGGCGCTGGAAGGACCACATTTGCAGGCGTTTATCGACTACGCCGTGAGAACATTCGAAAAGAAGGGCACCCAGACGATGCTGACGGCGGGCATTGCGGCTGCATTCAGGAGAGCATCGCGCGACGCGATCAGTCGGGCATGGAGCGCGTTGCAACCGGTGCGGAATCCGATGCCTTGTGTCCGGCGCTGCCCGCGCTTTACACCGTGAGCGCGGCGAAATTCCTCGCCACGCCGCAACTCGAGGACGAGATATTCGGACCTACGTCGCTGATCGTGACCTGCCGCGGCAAGGACGAGATGCTGGACCTGGCACGGCGTGAAGGCCGGTTGAGAGCGACGCTGCAGATGGAAAGCGACGACGTGCCGCTCGCGCGCCGCCTCCTGCCCATCCACGCAAGGCTGGGCGGATTCTGGCGAACGGTTTTCCGACCGGCGTTGAAGTATCTCGTATGCGATGGTGCATGGCGGCCCCCCGCTACCTCCGATAGCCGCACGACCTCGGTGGGAGCGATAGCTATCAAACGATTCCTGCGGCCGGTGTGTTACCAGGATCTGCCGCCGGCGTTGCTGCCGCTTGCTCTTCAGGACGACAATCCGTTAAGCCTGTGGCGCCTGTGCGATGGCGAGCTCGGACCCAACAGACACGCGAAGCAAACGTCTCAAACGAATCGAACGAATCAAACAACCGAGGAGATGAAAACAGATGGAGCGCCGTTATCCCGATCCCGCTGTCCGTGTACTCGATCCGCGCTTCAACGCGCTGCGTGTCGGCATGGTGTCGGTCGAATGTTTGTACCAGGGGGCTCGCTGGTCGGAGAGCCCTGTCTGGTTCGGCGACAGCCGCACGCTGGTATGGAGCGACATTCCGAACAACCGCATGCTGCGTTGGGACGAAGAAACCGGCGAGGTTCGACCGTTCCGCAAGCCTTCGAACAATGCCAATGGCAACACCCGCGACCGCGAGGACGGCTGGTCACGTGCGAGCATCTCACGCGCCGCGTGACACGCACCGAATACGACGGTTCGATCACCGTGCTTGCCGATCAATACAACGGCAAGCCGCTCAATTCACCGAACGACGTGATCGTGAAATCCGATGGCTCGATCTGGTTCAGCGACCCGACCTTCGGGATTGACGGCTTTTATGAGGGCAAGCGCAAGGACCCGGAGTTGAAGCCGGCGGTGTATCGTGTGGATGGCAAGAGTGGCGAGATCTCGATGATGGTCGACTTGCTCATTGGCCCGAACGGACTCGCATTTTCACCTGACGAGTCGGTGATTTATATCGTCGATTCGCGGGCGACGCCGCGCAAGATCCTTGCCTTCGATGTCTCGAGCGATGGCCTCAAGCTGACAAACCAGCGCGAGGTGATCGATGCCGGGCAGAGCACGCCCGACGGCTTTCGCGTGGATGTGCGCGGCAACCTGTGGTGTGGCTGGGGCATGGGCAGCAACGAACTGGACGGCGTCAGGATCTTCACGCCGCAAGGTGAGGCGATTGGACATATAGCGCTGCCCGGGCGCTGCGCCAACGTGTGTTTTGGAGACCGTTATCGCAACCGCTTGTTCATGGCGGCGAGTCACTGCCTCTACTCGCTTTAAGTCAATACGCAGGGCGTGATCGGTGGCTGAAGCATCACCCCGACGTCACTCCAACGCGCGTTTTTCCATCAGCTTTTCCGGCTGGGCAGGCACCACAAAACCGAAACGAGCATATAGCGTGTGAGCGCTCGTGGTTATCAGCATCATCTTGCGCAAGCCCTGCAAATCCGGATGCGCCAGCACGTATTCCACCAGCTATGTGCCCAGGCCGTCGCGTTGACGGCCGGGAAGCACAAACACATCGGCGAGATATGCGAAGCTCACGGTGTCCGTGATCGCGCGTGCATAACCAATCTGCGTGTCGATGAAACAGGCCGAACGCGAGCGAATGCGCGGCAGCCTGCTCGACCTTCTCGCGCGAGATGCCAGGTGACCAGTAAGCCTCCTCGCTCAAGTAGCCGATGCACGACGTCGAAGTCGAACGTACTCATGTCAGTGGTAACGCGGTACTCGTCTCTCGACTATTCGGCAACCATTCAACGCACCTTGTAGATACGGCCGGTTTCAAGGCCTTCCACGCTACGGTTGTACGCGAGTGCAACGCGCGCACCGGACGCCGCTTCGAAAGCCGCGGAAATACGGCCCGAACGCTTCACGCGCCTCTTCCAGCATGGTTGCGTTCACGACGTTGATGCGCAGGCCGCGTGGCAGTTCGATCACAGCTCCTCGCACGAAACCTTCAATGGCGCCGTTGACCGCTGCCGCGCTTGCACCGTATCTGATGGGTTCGTCGCCCCGATTCCACTGGTCAGCGTGAACGAGCTGCCGTCGTTCAGATATTGCTGCGCGACCAACACGAGGTTGACCTGGCCCATGAGCTTGTCGTCGAGGCCAATGCGGAATTGTTCGGGGATCATCTGCGCGAGTTCGCCGAAGTAAACATGCCTGGCAGTGGCCACAATGGCATCGACGATCAATTTGAACAGCGCATAGATGCTGTCGATTTTCGTCAGGTCGCCGCGGTGTGCGCCTCGCGTAGCGCCAATTTCGATTACTTCGTGACGCGGCTGGAATTCGGAGAAGACAGCGCGGCCGACTGTGCCGGTTGCACCGATGACGGCAATTTTCATGAGAGGCTCATCGAAGAAGAAACGGGCTCTCATTGTGCGTTTTTTACAGGCCGCTTGAACAAGCGTCCCGGGCCGTTTCCCTCAGGCGCACTTCAAATTCGACTTCACCTTCAACGCCTCCGGTGCGACGCATCCGGCGAGAGCAGGAAGATCGATGCCGCCAGCTTGAACACCAGCACGACGCCAGTCACGAGCGCGGCGGCAGGGAAAGCACGCCATTCGGCGCCAAGCATCGGAGCGACCAGCACGACTGACGCAAAGCCCAGAACGACGGTGATCCAGCGTGCTCAGTGAACGGGCGGTCAGAGAGCGACGCCAGATGGCGGCGCCGATCGGAAATGCGAAACGATCTTGTTCTGCAGGCCGG
>CALNPU010000005.1 GCA_940588625.1 uncultured Caballeronia sp. | reverse complement strand
CTGGCCGATGCCGCGTTCATGGCATCACGTCGAACCGCACGTCGCCGGATTTGCGCGGCTCCCGACCGCCATCGACAGATGCCGAACGCTTTGCGCGCTTTCGTTTCAAATCGTTGAGAAAGTTCGTGCAAGCTCAGTAATTTGTCCACGATTTTAAGATCGTCCTTGCGGAGTAACCATGCGCTACCTACAGTCTTGTGCAGGACCGCGACGAAGGCTCCTGCCCCGATGCGGATTGTGGGACTCACGCTGACTGGACCGCGGAACCAAGTGTAGGAGTGTCCGAATGGCCGAAATTGTCGATATCGCACGGGGCGCATTGAATGCGCAGCCGTTTAGCGCCTTGCTGGGTACGAAGCTCATGCAGGTCGACTCCTCGAGTCTCACGTTGTGTCTGACCATCCGCGACGAACTCAGGCAACAACACGGTTTTGTGCACGGCGGCGTAGTGAGTTATCTCGTCGATAACGCGTTGACCTTCGCCGGCGCATTGCGCCTGGGACCAAAAGTGGTCACGGGCGAATACAAGATCAATTATTTGCGGCCCGCGGTTTCCGGCACGTTGATGGCGCGTGCGCGCGTGGTGTACGCCGGGATGACGCAGGCGACTTGCCAATGCGACGTGTACGTCACCGATGGCGGCGCCGAACGGCTAGTGGCGGTCGCACAGGGAACCATTCATCGGATCAGCGAAATGGCTGCGGAGCTTGAGCCGGTGTTTAACGAGTGAATGGGGGTTGGGGCGTTGGCTTTATGTGTTTAAAGGTTAATTCGGTGGCAACATCGCGGCCCTGACCGCCGAGCCATCGCCGTGAACCTGCTGTAAAAAAGGTCGTTCCAACCAACGTTGGAACGACCTTATTTTTTAAGCGCGCCGGCCCGGCGTCAATCTGCTTGCCGGCTTGGCTAGTTGCGTCGCAATAAACGGCTTACTTCGCGTCGACAGTACGCTGCTGCTCGCCAAGGCCCTGAATCCCGAGCCGCATTGTCTGTCCGGCCTTCCAGGTAGACCGGCGCCGGTGACGCCCATGCCCACGCCGGGCGGCGTGCCGGTGAAAATAACGTCGCCGGGTTGCAGACTCATCACCTTCGACAAATACGACACCAGCGCGCCACGCCAAACACCATCGTCTTCGTGCTGCCACTCTGGTAACGATGTCCGTCCACTTCAAGCCACATATCGAATTGCTGCGGATCGGCGATTTCGTCTTTCGTGACTAGCCACGGGCCGATCAGGCCGAAGGTATCGAAACCCTTGCCCTTGTCCCATTACGTACCGTGCTCAAGCTGCCATTCACGTTCGGAGACATCGTTGATCACGCAATATCCGACGACATAATCCAGCGCGTCCGCTTCGCGGCCGATCACTACGCCGAGTTCGACTTCCCAGTCCGTTTTCTTCGAGTTGCGCGGAATGTCGACTTCGTCGTTCGGGCCGCAAATAGCGCTCGTCCACTTACCGAAAAGCAACCGGCTCGGTCGGCACGGGCAGGTTCGATTCGGCTGCGTGATCGGCGTAATTCAGTCCGATGCAGACAAACTTGCCCACGCTTCCCACGCACGGGCCAATGCGCGGTTCGCCCGGCACTTCGGGCAGCGAGGCCGGATCGAGCGCGCGCAACTTGGCCAGTGTGGCGTCGGACAACGCCGCGCCGGTAATGTCGTCGACTACCTTCGACAGATCGCGAATCTTGCCGTTCTGATCCAGCAAACCCGGTTTTTCCTGACCCTTTGGCCATAGCGCAGCAGTTTCATCGTGAGTGATCCTTCAGTTTTCAAGTTTTGATTCGGTTTCGAGATGTTCGGCTTAAGCGGCTGTTTTGATCGGGTGAAGTCGCTCGAGCTTGCTTTCGATCACTTGCGGTTAAATGAATCGGCCGGTCGTGAGCGACGATTCAACGGATGCGGGTTACAACCATAGCATCGCGATTCCTTCGGGTCCCGCCTCACCTGCATGACGGTTCCCGGGTACAGGGTCACGGAATGTCGCGCGGCTTTGTCGCCAATCTTTTTACCATCCTCTGCTTTCGTTGCAATTGCAGTTGAGGAATTCCGGGTATACCGCGCTCATTCTTCATGCGTTTTGCCCAACTCTTACAGCCGATAAAACTCGCGCGCGGTACCACCGAAGACCACTGCTGGGCAGACGCGTCAAGGTGCGCCGTCAATTGTCGTGCCGCGTCAAACCAATGTGCAATGTGAATAGTCACCGTTCAGGTTCAGCACCGGCCAGTCGCTGCCCCACATCAGCCGCTCAGGCCCAAAACGATCAAGGAGATGATCGTTTTGGGCCTGAGCGTGGCAACAGACCACCCGGGCGCGACTTCTGATTTGCAAACCAGCCCTTGTGGCAGCGCGGCCAATTCCGCTATGCCGTCCGCCCAGCTTTGCCAGGCCGCATGACCATCCTTGATTTGCAGCTTCGCACCATGATCGACAACAATTCGGAGCTTAGGAAAGCGCGCCGCGAACACCTTCAACGAAGGGACATGGCGCGAAAATATCAATGCATCGAAGGCGAGATCGCTTTTGATCAGTGCGCGAATTGCCGGAGCGAGAGCTGGACTTTCAATCCAGCGGTCATCCGGCAGGTCCTGCAGCATCGGACGCACGCCCTTGAGCTTGGGTTCGCGCGCCAGTTCGTCGATCAGCTCTACGCTATCCGGCGCGTCAAGCGGAACACAGCCAACAATGCCGGCGACAGAAGCGTCGTCGCGGGCGAGATCGAGCAGATCCGACCGTAGGCGCAGCTTGCACCACCACCGTCCGCGCAACGTGCGCGGCTTCGCGAAGCGGCTTCAGGTCATTGGGACCGAAAACCCGGTACAAGGTGTGAAGCTCGGGCGTCAACCAGCCATAGTCATCACGCGACGGATCCCAGAAGTAGTACTGATGCGCCTCAATACATTCAGCGCTCATGGGTTTGCCTGCGTCGGCGTGATCGACCGACGCCCGCTTGATCCAAGCGTGGCACAGGCGCGGCACGATGCAACAAACCAGCCGCTCGCAACTCGTCCCACAAAGCATCAGGCAACGGATCGGCGAACGAAGCCGCGTTCAAGCGCACTTCCTCTGGATTTCGTGCGCCCATCAGGACCGTGGCCACAACTTTATGCGCATAGGAAACGGCAGAGCCGCGCTCGACAAGGCGACGCCATGCGCACGGCATCCGTTCCAGTGAATCGACTCGTTCGATAATCAACGGCGGCGCATCGCCGTAGTTGAACTTGAGATTGTCCGCATTCCGCGTTGCATCGGACGTCAGTCCTCGCGCGAGAATGCCAGAATTGAACGCACCGCCCAGAATGATACTGACGCCGCGCTTCTCGTATTCAGGCAGCAAGTCGTCGAGTACCGCTTGCTCCACATGTATAACGTCCCGCCAGCAACGCGCAATCGATGTTGAATTCCGCCATCACTTTCAGGATTGCGGCGCCTTCGTTCACACCGAGTCCAACGGCCTTTACGCCACGCGATGGGCGCAGTTCATCCAGCGCGCGGAAACCGCCTTCGTCCGTCAATTGCCGCTAGTAGCGCGCGTTGTTGTCGCCGTGCGTGACGCGGCCAATATCGTGGATCAGCACAATGTCGATATCGACAATACCCTTGAACTCCAGATGGGAATGTATTTGATAAGTTTAAGTCATTTTTATTATGTTGCAGCGCACGCTATATTCGTCTGCAGGTTAACCCTTATCAATTTGCAGAAAGGTGTGCCATGTCCCTTCCCGCCAAAGTTTTGCGCTCATCGGCACTTCCGGCCGAGGCTTGCGCCGCCGCTACGTCAAGTGGCACGTTCGCGCGGTTTGTGCGCATTGCGCTGCAGAGCGCCGGACTCGCTGCGATCTGGTTGCTCGCTGATTTCGTGGTGCGCGCTTTCCACCTGCCTGTGCCGGGCGGTGTAGTCGGATTGCTGATTTTGCTCGCGCTGCTGTTCTGCGGTGGCGTTGCGCCGCGCTAGGTCAAGGCGGGCGCGGACTGGCTGCTCTCCGACTCTTTATCTCCGCCGCGGTTTCGGCCGTCCAATACGGTGGTTTGTTCCGGGAAGACGGCTGGCGGCTGGCACTGGTCGTGGTGTTCGGCACGCTGATGGTGATGGTCGCCGTGGCGTTTGCCGTGGAACAGGCTTCGAAGCTCGAACGTCGGCTGAAACTGCGCCGCATAACGGGTGCGCGGAGCACGTGCCACGCCGCCCGCGCCTGACGTTTGCCGCTATAACCCATCTCTACGACTTCCTATTCGCCGATGCCGCCGCGCATCCGATCGCGGCGGGTTGTTTCGTGCTGACGGTGGTGTTGTATTTCGTGTCGAAGTGCCTTTAAGCGCGTTTCCCACTCCCGGGGCTCACGCCGATGCTGACAGTTCCGGTCGCGCTGGTCGTGATGGTGCTGTGCGCGCGCATTCCGTATCCCGTTTATTTCGCCGATACCCGCTGGCTCATGTGGCTGCTCGGGCCCGCTACCGTTGCGTTCGCCGTACCGATTTTTGAATACCGGCAATTACTGAGGAAGCGTTGATTGTCGTTATCGGTGGGCGTGACAGCAGGGATTCTCGTGGCTGTCGGCGGTTCGCTGATGCTGGCGAAATTGCTGCATTTGTCGCCGGAATTGCAGCGGAGCCTCGCCACTCGATCAGTATCGACACCATTTGCGCTCGCCGTCTCCGAGAAGCTTCATGCGCCAAAGGATCTCACCGCGTTGTTCGTGATCGCGACGGGCGTGGTCGGCATGCTGTTTGGTAAGATCGTGTTGGCGTTCGTACCCTTGAGATCGCGCCTGGCCCGCAGTGCGCTGTTTGGCGCCGCGGCGCATGGCGTAGGCACGGCGAAAGCGCGCGAACTCGGCAGCGAAAAGGGCGTAGTCGCCAACCTGACGATGATGATCGCCGGCGTGGTCATGGTGTTACTGGCGCCGGCATTGGCCATTTTTGCCATTCTAAGGCGTGCGGAATTTCGTCTGCGCCTGGGGATTTTGCCCCGGGCGGGGGCAAAACAAAGCCCGCACTCAAAAGCGCTCCCTCCATCCCCAATTTGCTACAATCCCAACTCCGCTTCGAGGAGCGTTGCGACGGCTTTCAACCTGATGGCTGCCAGGCTCGAAGCATTCAATCGGACGGAGTAACCAGCGCTTTCAGACCAGTAAGCGCTTGTTGAACCACCGCATCGAACGGCGCTCACGTCAAATTTCTATATTTCCATTAGAAAGGAGGGCGTGATGAACGCCGCAGTTCTCGATTCAAACACCAACAAAGATTTCGTTGTCGCAGATATGTCTCTTGCTGCCTGGGGCCGCAAGGAACTGAACATCGCTGAAACGGAAATGCCCGGCCTCATGCAAACGCGTGAGGAATACAAGGTATCGCAGCCGCTGAAGGGCGCGCGTATTGCCGGTTCGCTGCACATGACTATCCAAACCGGCGTGCTGATTGAAACGCTGACCGCACTCGGCGCGGACGTCCGCTGGACATCTTGCAACATCTTCTCGACGCAGGATCACGCTGCCTCGGCTATTGTCCAGGGCGGTGTGCCGGTGTTCGCATTCAAGGGCGAATCGCTCGACGAATACTGGGAATTCTCCCACCGCATCTTCGAATGGCCGAACGGCGAATTCGCCAACATGATCCTCGACGACGGCGGCGACGCCACGTTGCTGCTGATCCTCGGCTCGAAGGCTGAAAAGGACCGCTCGGTCATTGCAAAGCCGGAAAAAGAAGAAGTCGCGCTGTACAAGTCGATCGCGGTTCACCTCGACATCGACCCAGCGTGGTACTCCAAGCGCCTGGTGCACATCCAGGGCGTGACGGAAGAGACCACGACGGGCGTGCATCGTCTGTATCAGATGGAAAAGAAAGGGCGCCTGCCGTTCCCGGCCATCAACGTGAACGACTCGGTAACGAAGTCGAAGTTCGACAACCTGTACGGCTGCCGTGAATCGCTGGTGGACGGCATCAAGCGCGCCACCGACGTAATGATCGCCGGCAAGATCGCGGTCGTCGCAGGTTACGGCGACGTGGGCAAGGGCTGCGCGCAATCTCTGCGCGGTCTGGGCGCGACGGTATGGGTCACGGAAATCGACCCGATCTGCGCACTGCAGGCAGCAATGGAAGGTTACCGCGTGGTCACCATGGAATATGCCGCCGACAAGGCCGACATTTTCGTGACCGCGACGGGCAATTTCCACGTGATCGGCCACGACCATATGAAGGCGATGCGCAACAACGCTATCGTCTGCAATATCGGTCACTTCGACTCGGAAATCGACGTTGCCTCCACGCGCCAGTACACGTGGGAAAACATCAAGCCGCAAGTCGACCGCATCATTTTCCCCGACGGCAAGCGCATCATCCTGCTGGCTGAAGGCCGCCTGGTGAACCTGGGTTGCGCGACGGGCCACCCGTCGTTCGTGATGTCGGCTTCGTTCACCAACCAGACGATCGCGCAGATCGAATTGTTCGTGCACGGCGACAAGTACGAGAACAAGGTCTACGTGTTGCCCAAGCACCTTGATGAAAAGGTCGCGCGTCTGCATCTGGGGCGTATTGGTGCTGAACTGACCGTGTTGTCCGACTATCAGGCCAGCTATATCAGCATGGACAAGATGGGTCCGTTCAAGCCGAACCACTACCGTTATTGATCGCGGTTTAGTCTCAAGGCGTGCGTGGGTTTGATCAAACCCACGCACGCGACCTTTCCCCAAGTACCAGGAGACCATCGATGTCCGTGCTGCTGACCTGGCTGATCAACGCGCTTGCGCTGCTGACCATCACTTACCTCGTGCCGTCGATTCACATTCGCAGTTTCGGCACCGCGCTGATCGTCGCGATCGTGCTCGGGCTGATCAATACGTTCCTGCGTCCGTTGCTGGTGCTGCTTACGCTGCCGGTGACCATTCTCACGCTCGGGTTGTTTATCCTCGTCATGAATGCGCTGTGTTTCTGGCTGTGTGCTTCGTTGCTGAAAGGCTTCGAGGTATCGGGTTTCTGGTCGGCTTTCTTCGGCTCGATTCTGTACAGCATCGTGTCCTGGCTGCTGTCGGCGCTGATCCTCGGTCAGCGCAACTTCTAAGAACGTGAGTGTTCTACGCGCGCGTTCCACTCCTCCGATGAAACTGATCCAACTCTCATTCGAGTTTTTCCCGCCGAAAACGCAGGAAGGAATCGAGAAATTGCGCGCAACCGGCGCGCAGCTCAAGATGCTCAATCCGAAGTTCGTCTCCGTGACGTTCGGCGCGGGCGGTTCCACGCAGCAAGGCACGCTCGATACCGTCGTCGAGATGATGAAGCAGGGACTCGAAGCGGCGCCGCATTTGTCGTGCATTGGGTCGTCGAAGGAGAGTCTGCAGGTCATTCTCGGCGCGTATCGCGAGCATGGCATTCGTCACGTTGTTGCGTTGCGTGGCGACTTGCCTTCGGGCATGGGCGAAGTCGGCGAGTTGCGGTACGCCTCGGAACTGGTTGGCTTCATCCGGGCCGAGCATGGCGACTGGTTCAACATTGAAGTCGCGGCGTATCCGGAATATCACCCGCAGGCGCGTTCGCCCAAGTCCGATCTGGAAAACTTCGTGCGCAAGGTGCAGGCCGGCGCGAACTCGGCGATCACGCAGTACTTCTTCAACGCGGACGCCTATTTCCGTTTCGTCGATGACGCCCGCAAGTTCGGTGTCGATGTTCCAATCGTGCCGGGCATCATGCCCATCACGAACTTCTCGCAGCTGATGCGTTTCTCTGAGATGTGCGGTGCGGAGGTGCCGAAGTGGATTGCCCGCCGCCTGCAAAGCTATGGCGACGACAAAGAAGCTATTCGCGCGTTCGGACTGGATGTCTTAACTGGTTTGTGCGAGCGACTGGTGAAGGAAGGCGTGCCGGGGCTGCATTTTTATACGCTGAACGGCGCGGCCGCGAGCAAGACGATTTGCGAGCGCTTGGCATTGCCGGGAAAGTAACAAAGCCTCGGCTTCTCGGGCGCCGCTGCTAAAGCAGTGAAATTTAAAAGGAGGTGATCGCGACTTGCAAATCGCGATCACTTTTTTTGTAGCAACGAAAACGGTTGGCAACTGACTAGGAACCGTCGGTACTGGGTATCAGAAATTTTGAGGACTCGACGCGACGACCAAAGCCATTTTTGTGTTGTAAAGTACCGATCAAGTCAGGCCGCCCAGCCGATTTTCCAGCTGGGCAAACGCTGAAGGGTCAAAGCTCGCAGAACTAGCTTGCCGACTTATTAACCGAGGCGTATTGCACCTTGCAACCTACCGTTACCAACCAAAAATCAGCAGCAGGCGACTGCAAGCGCGACGCCGCCACAACCCGCGACTCTCTGCATGAGTAACAGGAGCCAACAGTTTTTTCACCTGCGTCCGTCGGAGGCAAGCTGTCTTCGCATTCCAAAGCAATTGTTGCATCCAACTGTTCGCAATGGCCGCGCACTCCCGAAGCAGTGGCTCACTGCCTCCACGGTGGACGCGTGGAAGGAAAACGATGAACCCATTTTGCTCCTGCGCATGCCGAAATCGGGGCCGGTTCCCGCGTCGGTAGCGCGGTACCTTGACTCCGATGCTGGCGTAGTAGCGCGCGAAGCCTATAAGTGCCGCGTTCGTGATCCTTGGTATTCCGTGCCCGACGTGCAGGTTCCCGATTTTTTTCTCTCGTACATGTCCGGGCTGGAAGCTAATCTGGTCCGGAACGACGCAGGGTGCACCTGTACGAACTCTGTTCACAGCGTTCGATTACGTCAAGGGATCAATTCGTCGCACCTTCTCGATATCTGGGAGTCGCCATTTATCAAATTGAGCTTTGAGCTCGAGGGGCATCTGCTCGGTGGAGGCATGCTGAAACTTGAACCACGCGAAGCCGGCCAAATCTCTTTCCCCGAGAAAACGGCGCTCAAGCAGGTAGACATCGCCATCGTGGAAGAGGCACTGACCACGCTGCGCGAGTGGAGACACTATGCCGCTGCGTAGAAATGCGATCAATGGTGACTCACGCATTTGCCAATGGATAAACCAGAGAGAAGCGCTGCATCACTTTGCGACTTATGACGGATGACGGCAAGACGCAAAGTCAGCAACACATAAAACCTTTGCATTGGTATGTCGCTTGTCGGTTGGTCCTTGAAGGGAGTTTCCATCCAGACGACATTATGCCTCGGCCGCCATTTTCCGTTGTCACGCGGAGCGGCAGGTCTTATTTGCATTTTGATCCGGCCTTGGCGACGGGCTCTGAAAGAACGATTCTCGGGGACTTGAAAACGAAAAACGTCGACGTGGTTGTGACCAAGGATGGGATTGGTCCAGTCCTCGCGATTTCGTGCAAAGGGATAATGGGTGCGTTGCGCAACCTCACCAACCGCATGGAAGAGACTATCGGGGAATGCACAAACCTTCACATCACATATCCCGCCATGGTGTTCGGTTACATGTTTGTGATACGTGCGAATCGTACGATGGTTGCTTTGGCGGAAGGTATCGAGTCGGAAGAGTCTACCGCGCGTCAACTTCTTGCCAATGACATTGCGGTTCGCGAGGGTGGTGAACCGGTGGAATCAATCTTCCGCTTTCATTCGGCGCTGCGAGAACTGACAGGCCGTCGTGGCATTCGAGATGATGTGAGCGGTTATGAAGCGGTCACGTTAGCGATGGTCGATATGACCGAAGGGCGCGCCGGCTACATTCTTGGCGATTTTCCGTCTCAAGACAGTCCACTTCGGCTTGAGCAATTTTTTCAGGCGTTCTATTTACGGTACGAGGAGCGTTATGTGTTTGGTGCGCCCGACCTGAAGTCGGTGACTTGCCGATTGGAATGGGCGTCATACTCGCCCGCTTTCGAAACAGCGTTGATTGACGAGGCCCCGTATCCCGTACTGGACTACGAAGTACGAGTCGACGTGGAGTCGTGAGCATATTTGCTGTCGCCCAAGTGCCGCTGCCAATACTTTAAAAATCGTATTCGCCGCGCGGCTCTCCTCCCGGTTTTCGTATTTCCTCTCCTCGCTGTTTAATCACTTTGAAACATTGTGCATCATGAAACATGATGCACACGTATTTTCGGCGCGCAACAATCCAAGTCATTAACTTATATTTACATTTCTTTCGTGCTACGGTAGCGCCCGAATTCGCTGTGGTGCGTGGGTTTTCCGACAAAAGCGTGAATCGATGAAAAACGCGCTGAATCGACCAAAAAACCCGATAACTTGAAGAAGTTAAGCGAAAACACGGCCTTTTCAACCCTGTTGCTTGGCTTGCCGGACACACGCGCGGAAACGATTTCCTTTCCTATAGGGAATTTCGTCGCCTTGTTCCTCCCGGCAAAGCTCAGTAATATCGCGTACGCTGATTTTAGCCGGCACCGATCCTGGAGGAAACGTGAATTGGCCTGTTGCGAGCCGCTCAAAACGCTCGTCTACTGCTCAGAAGGCAGCCCGGTCGGTTTCGATCCCGCTCAATACACGATGCGCACCGATTTCACTGCAAATACCTTCACGGTCTACAACCGCCTCGTGGAATTCGAGCGCGGCGGCAAGAAAGTAGAACCCGGTCTCGCGGAAAAGCGGGATGTCTCGCCGGATGGTCTGACCTACACGTTCCACCTGCGCCATGGCGTGAAGTTCCAGACCACGTCGTTCTTCAAGCCGACGCGCGATTTCAACACTGACGACGTGCTGTTCACGTTCAACCGCATGCTCGACCCGAACCAGCCGTTCCGCAAGGCTTACCCGGCGTCGTTTCCGTACTTCACGGACATGGACCTGGACAAGCTGTGATCACGAAGGTCGAAGCAGTCGACCCGTACACGGTAAAGTTCACGCTGAAGGAAGTCAACGCACTGTTTATCCAGAACATGGCGATGGAATATGCATCCATCCAGTCGGATGAATACGCTCAGCAACTGTTGAAAGCGGGCAAGGCTTCGGACATCAACCAGTTTCCGGTTGGCACGGGTCCGTTTATTTTCCGTAGCTATTATACGAAAGACGCGACCATCCGTTTCGACGGCAATCCTGGTTACTGGAAGTCGGGCGCTGGTAAAGATCTCGAAGCTGATCTTCTCGATCACGCCGGATGCCGCCGTGCGCGTGCAGAAGCTTAAGAACAACGAATGCCAGGTGATGGCCTATCCGCGCCCGGCTGACATTGCACCGATTCCGCCAACCGAATGGTCCTAAGACAAGAACCCGAAGGTTCAGCCGTACGACACCGCAGCGCAGCGGCCAAGGCGCTGCTCGCGAAGGCAGGTTTCCCGAACGGTTTCGAAATGAACCTGTGGGCCATGCCGGTACAGCGTCCATACAACCCGAACGCACGTCTGATGGCCGAAATGATCCAGGCCGACTGGGCGAAGATTGGCGTGAAGGCGAATTTATGTCGTATGAGTGGGGGAGTACATCAAGCGCGGCCACGCAGGCGAACACCACGCCATGCTGATTGGCTGGACTGGCGACAACGGCGATCCGGATAACTGGCTCGGCACGCTGCTGGGTTGCGAAGCGGTCAATGGCAGCAACTTCTCGCACTGGTGCTACAAGCCGTTCAACGACCTGGTGATCAAGGGCCGCAATACGTCCGACCAGGCGCAGCGCACGCAAGCTTATATGTATGTAAGCGCAGCAAATCTTCGCTGCTCAACTGCCGTTCTCGCTGATCGCTCACTCCACCGTCTATCAACCGACGAGCAAGAAGGTTATCGGCATGAAGATCGAGCTGCTGGGTTACTTGCGTTTCGACGGCGTTGGCGTGCAGTAAGCTGGTAGCAGTACGCTTCATGCACTAAAACTAAAATTAGTCGAAAAGGTCCGGCGACAAGGGTCACAACACAAGCCCGCGTCGCCGGTCGCATTTTTCCTCCCCAAAGAGACGAACCATGTTCAGATTCGTTCTGCGGCGCATAGGCATGGTGATCCCGACATTCATCGGCATCACTATCCTGGCGTTCGCGTTAATCCACCTGATCCCGGGCGATCCTATTGAAGTCGTGATAGGCGAGCGCGGCGTGGACCCGGCAATGCATGCCGAAGCAATGAAGCGGCTCGGGCTTGACCTGCCGCTACCTGTTCAATATTTCCACTATGTCGGGCATACGCTGAAAGGCGATCTCGGCATGTCGATCATCACCAATACCAGCGTGATGGGCGAATTCATGGCGCGCTTTCCGGCCACGCTCGAACTCACGATCTGCGCGATGAATGCCGTCGTTCCTGAGACTTTCGCTAAAGACACCCTCCTGGTCGCCGATAAATTGGCCAGGCATTACAGCGTCAAGCACAGCATGTTCCAGCAGGGCACCGTGAAGGCGTTGAACGGCGTCTCGTTCTCGCTTGAACGCGGCAAGACGCTTGCCGTGGTGGGTGAATCCGGCTGCGGCAAATCGACGCTAGCGCGTCAGTTGACGATGATCGAAGCGCCCACGTCCGGGCGTTTGCTGATCGACGGCGAAGACGTGGCGAACGTGAGCCGGGCGAAGGTGGCCGACTTGCGGCAGCGCGTGCAGATGGTGTTCCAGAATCCGTTCGCGTCGCTCAATCCGCGCAAGACCGTCGAGCAGACGTTGGGCGAACCGCTCGCAATCAACACGAAGCTGTCGTCCACCGAGCGCGCCGAGCGTATCGCGCACATGATACGCACGGTCGGGCTTCGGCCCGAACACGCGGCGCGGTATCCGCACATGTTCTCGGGCGGACAGCGCCAGCGGGTTGCTATCGCGCGTGCGATGATTCTGGATCCGCAGATCCTGGTGGCCGATGAACCCCTGTCCGCGATGGATGTTTCCATCCAGGCACAGATCCTGAACCTGTTCATGGATCTGCAGCAGCAGTTCGGGACGAGCTATGTGTTCATCTCGCACAACTTGTCGGTAGTGGAACATATCGCCGATGACGTCATGGTGATGTATTTTGGCGGTGTAGCCGAACTTGGCGACAAAGCAACGATCTACGCACGACCGCGCCATCCGTACACGCGCGCGCTGATGTCTGCGACGCCTGCCTTGTTCGAAGAAGACCAGCGCATCAAGATCCGGCTGCAGGGCGAAATGCCTTCGCCGCTGAACTCCCCATCAGGTTGCACATTTCATCAGCGCTGCCCGTATGCAATCGATAAATGCCGCGTGGAAGAACCGGCGCTGCGTTTCGTCGATGGGTGGCACGTGTCATGTCACCGCGCAGAGGAAGGCGGGGAGATCGATGCCTGAAACGCAGACGGCGCGGCAGGTTGCGCGCCGTTTTGCTGCGGGTTTTGCTCTTTTAGTGGCAGCAATCCTGGCTGTTTTTTGCTTCGCGCCGCGTCTGGCTTTCGCTGTGACCGGCGCGCGCTCGCCGCCCATACCCTCTGCTTCGTTGCCGGGCTCATTGCCCGGTTTAAGCGTGCCGCCTGCGCGTCCGGCCCCCCCGGATGTAGACCGTTCCGACGGGACCACCGCCAGGGGTTCGGTGCAGGCGCAGCCGGCGCATATGCCGTTCTACGTCGCGACCAAAGGCCAAGTTGCCATCTATGTGCTTGGCACGCTGCACGTGGGTTATGCCGACGACTATCCAGCCAGCCAGCCGTTCCGCAAGCCGATTCTCGGCGCACTCGATGCATCGCCCACTCTCGCGCTGGAAATCTCCCCCGACGACCTGCTGGTTTCGGCCGACGAAGTCAGCAAATACGGTGCCTGCCGGACGCCGTGCCTGCCGCGGTATCTGACCGATGCGCTGTGGAAAAAGCTGGAAACACGCATGCGCGGCAACCCCGCCATGCTTGACGATATCAGCCGGTCGCGGCCATGGTTGGCGTCGATGCTGGTCGAAACCGTCGACACATTGAAGGCCGACTTCCAGACCGAGTTCGGTACGGAAACGCAATTGCAGAACGTGTATTTGCGGCCGCGCGGGCGGGTGGTCGGACTGGAGACGCTCAATGAGCAGATCTCCGCGTTCACACAGCTCACGCAGGCGCAGCAACGGGAAATGCTCGCGCAAGATCTGGTGCAGACGCCGGCGGAGAATGTCGCCGATGTGAAGGAGTTGCACCGCTTATGGCGGATTGGCGACGCCGATGCGCTCAAGGCCTGGGACGACGCCAAGACGGAGAAACTGGCGAGATCGAAGCAGCTTGCAAGGCAGATCGATAACCGCGTGGTGGTCGACCGGAACTATCGGTTCGCGGCACGAGTGGTGGCAATGGCCGCGCCGAACAAGCCGGTGTTCATGGCTATCGGCGCGTTGCATCTTGGCGGGAGCAGAGGGGTGCTGGCGCTGCTTAGAAAGCGTGGATTCGTGGTGGATCCAGCTTGAACCTACGCCCTTGCATCACAGGAACATCAGCCAGTTCAGCAAGAAGGTATTCATCACCAGCAACGACAGCGCTATCGGAATCTGGACTTTGATCACCGCGTTCTTATCGGGCGGGTAATTCCAGCAGCGCGGCGGGCACCAGTTGAAGTTCGCGGCCATTGGCGTCATGAGAGTGCCGCAGTAACCGCAGAGCATGATGATCGCAACCATCGGCGGAGTTGCCGTGGAACACGCCGACCAGGATCGGCACGCCTACGCCGCCCGTCATCACCGGGAATGCCGCGAAGCCGTTGCCCATGAGCATCGTGAAGAGCGCCATGCCGACGGCAATACACGGCGACCGCGACGAGCCGGTAATCCAGGTTCACGTAGGCCGTTGTCACGTGCGCAACCGCCTTGCCCACGCCCGCGTCCGAGAACACCAGACCCAGCATGCCCAGCATTTGCGGAAGCACAGCAGCCCATGAAAGCGCGTCGACCGGCGGCGCGTTTCCTTCATCGATTGCCCGACGGTATCCCGCGTCATCACGCAGGCCACGCCCAGCGCGACGATACAGCCAATGCCAAAGCCCATCAGCGTGATGTTCTTCGGATCAAGCAGCGGCTTGCCGCCGAAGACCAGGTAACTGGCTCCCAGCGTTAGCACTACTATCACCACGGGATAGTCAACGCGCACGAACAGCTTGTTGCCAAGACGCCGCCAAAGCCCGCTATCAGCGCCATGATGACAACCAGCACGCCGACCACATTGGCCGGCAGCCAGTCCCCGATCAAAAAAATCAGCGCATACACAAGCCAAAACGTCCCGGCGGTGAGGCGACGCGGATTTGTCTTGTCCACATAGATCATGCCGGCGACAACCACCAGCACGATGCCCAGCAGATAGAACAGATAGTTGAGTGAGGGTCATGGGGTTTCTCCGCGAACGTTTTTAGTCAGCGCGCCGAGTTCGCGATTCAGTCGTCGATCAAGCAGCCACAGGCGGAAGCCGTGAATCAGGAACGCGCAGATCGCGGTGGGAATGCCCCAGACGGCGACATGCAGCGGCTCGACCACAATCCCTGCTTCCTTCAGGAAGGTCGTCATCAACACAATCGCGCCGAACGCGACAAAGATGTCTTCGCCGAAGAACAGGCCGACGTTATCGGTCGCGGCGGAATACGCGCGCAGCTTAAAGCTGGTTTCATCGGAGAGCTTGCCAAAGCGTGCTTCAGCCGCACCTTCGACCATGGGCACGAGCAGCGGCCGGACCATTTGCGGATGTCCGCCGAGACCGGTCAACCCGACTGCCGCCGTCAACTCGCGAATCAGCAAATAGACAATCAGCAGACGTCCCACGGTCACGGCCTTGATGCCCGAAATCCAGATTTGCGCGCGTTCACGCAGACCGTGCCGTTCCAGCAAACCAATCACGGCCAGCGGCAGCAAAATGATGAGCGGGAGGTTGCGCGTCTTGAGAAAGCCCGTACCGATCGCGGTGAGGATGCGATCGACAGGGAAGTGCGCCGCCAGGTCGGTGATGATGGCGGCGGCCATGATCGGCATCGGATTGAAGCGCAGGATAAACCACACGATGATGACGGCCACACCTATCAGTGGACATAGGTTGACAGCGGTTCCCATAAGATCTCCAGGTGATCCGGTAATGCCCCCGGTAAGGGCTTCTTCCGCCGCTGGAGGAACCGCTTGCTTCGAGCGGGCCGTTCCGTTGGCTTGATAAAAAAAACGGCTTTATGGCCGCTTACGAAATGGCCGCTTACGAAAACGCCCCGCCAATACGCGAGGCATTCAGGTTCCTTGAGGCGTCAAATCGACTCGCTACGTGAGCTGCATGACATAGAGCCAACAGCGAGTCAGGGTGTGCACCAGCCATTCGGCCGACGTCAAAAACGCTAAAGACCGGTCATCAAACCTCGACCGCGTGCGCCGCGCGAACTTCAATGCCAGCCGTTTCGAGCGCGCCGCGAATACGCTTGGCGAAAGCGAGCGCGTGCGCGCCGTCGCCGTGAAGACAAACGGTCTGCGCATTGATCGGCACCCATTCCCCGCTGACCGCCTGGACGCGGTGTTCGGTTGCCATCGCCAGCGTGCGGGTGAGCACGGCTTCCTCGTCCTCGAGCAACGCGCCGGGGTCTTTGCGCGGGACCAGCGACCCATCCGCCCGATATCCGCGTGGTCCGCGAACACCTCTTCGATAGCCACCAGGTTCGCCTTGCGCGCGGCATCGACGAAATTGCTGTTTGCCAGTCCGAACACGAGCAACGACGGATCGAAGTCGCGAATCGCGGCGACGATCGCCTCGGCAATTTCCGGATTCTTCGCGGCCTGGTTATACAGTGCGCCGTGCGGCTTCACGTGCGACATGCGGCCGCCTTCGGCCTTCATGATCGCGGCCAGCGCACCAAGCTGATACAACACGCCCACGTAAATCTCGGACGCAGGAAGATCCATTTCCTTGCGGCCGAAATTCTCTGGATCGTTGAAGCTCGAATGCGAGCCAATGGCAACACCCTTCGCGATAGCCCAGCGCACGCAATCGCGCATGGCGCTCGCCCCGCCGGCATGCCAGCCGCAGCAATGTTCGCAGAGCTTGAGATCCGTGCGTCCCAGCAGTTGCCAGCCGCCCGGCGACACCGCCGGATAAATACCCGTCTGCTCCCCGCCGATACCCACCGACACCGCCGGCACTTCCAGCCGGGGTTTGGGATGACGGGGCGCGTGCAGCTTGGAATCGAGGCCGCCGAGGTAAGCAAAGCCCGGCTGAAAACCGAGGAAAAACACGATGTAATCGGCTTGAGTGTGGCGCTTCACGAGTTCATCGATGCTCAGGTCCAGTTGTTTCGCCAGCGAAACGAGATCGGGGCCGTCAGCGCCGCCATAGCACACGGGAATTTCGATTTCGGCGCTGCCCGCGTCGACTTCAGCCGCTTGTTCCCACGCGGTTTTTAATTGTTGCGCGAAGTCGGCGGAGTCGGCCTGGAGGGGATCGAAGACAAGCGTGAGGTTGTTCATGGCAAGCACGACTTCCACGACATGCGGCCACAGGCGCGCCGTCTCGGTGAGCGCCCACATTCGGCGCTGGCATTCGAGCGTGGCGGGCGACGGAGCTTCGCAAACAATTGCGGTGTCGCCAAGTGGGTGAATTTTGGGTGGTGTCATGCTGGGTTTTGCCGGTAATCGAGCACGTGCTTGAACGAAATGCAAAAGCAAGCCGTCTCGACGCTAGCTCTCGAATGTACTGTCAATAATTTATCAACAAATTATCAATAAGAATTTCGGCGCAACAGTGAATTTCGTTCGATATGCTACACTCGACATAATGTTCCGTATAGATCCTCTCCTCTATATCCATGCCCCGTCATCCGACCAAGATCGTTTCGTCCGAGCATCTCGTCTCTGAAATGAGCGCCGAGCTGTCCGAGTTCGAGTACGGCCTGATCATGGCCAGCAATGCGTTCAACCGCTGGATGGTTCGATGCATGTCGGCGGCGGGCGCGAAGAACATGACCGCGGTTGAAGTATCGCTGCTGCATCATGTAAGCCATCGTGACCGGAAGAAAAAGATTGCAGATATCTGCTTTGTTCTCATCTAGTATAGAAGATACGCACGTGCCAGCTATGCTATTAAGAAGCTGATGGCGCGGGGATATGTGAAGAGTGAAGAGCGAAAAAGTAGGCAAGGAGGTGTTCTTTTCCGCAACGCCGGCGGGGCAGGAGTTGTGCGGGAAGTACCGGGAGGTGCTGAAGAGTTGTTTGATTAGCACGTTGAAGGAGAGCGGGCTGACCAATGAGCAGATAGGCGAGGCGGCGCAATTGCTGCGAAATGCCCCCGGTCTCTACGATACGGCGGCGAGGGCCGCAGCTTCGCTATAGGTTTTTCGTTTGCACTGGTGCGAACGCTCAATAAACCGCTGACTCCGTCACAATCGCCCCGAGAGGCAAATCAAACTCCCCCCTCGGCAACGCATCACACTTCGCGGATTCAAAAGCCACCCCAATCGTCGCCGGCGCTAGGCCCTCTGGCCAATTCGCCAGCGTCCGATCATAATACCCGCCGCCATATCCCAGCCGATACCGATCAGCATTAAAACCCACGCAAGGGACGACAAGCAAGTCCGGCACGACCACCCGCTCCTCCGCCGGCACGGGGATGCCATATCGCCCCTTCTTCATCGCCACGCTTGGCCGCCACGCATGAAAAACCAGTGGCGCCCTGGGCGCAACCACCACCGGTAACGCCGCCTTCCGCGATGCGTCCAGCGCCAGCCATACGGTCAGCACATCACGCGCATCGAACTCCCTGGCCACTGGCCAATAAAAGCCAATGCACGATGCCTTCGGATACTGTGCAATCGCTTCCATCAAACGTCGCGCCAACGCTTCGCCACGCGCTCCCTGATCGGCCCGAACGCCTTGCGCCTCGCGGCTTTCAAGCAGGTTCGCACGCAGCGCGCTTTTGGTTTCCAGCGGAGGATTGCGTGCTATGCTTTGCATCACTTCGCGCTCCAGAAATAACAATGTCAAAACGTCTCAAAAGAGTATATATCGCAGCCTCATTCGCGCTCGCTGCGATCACGCTGATCGGATGCAGTACCGCCTCCGCCGTGCGTCTGACGGCTGACTATTCGCTCTCCCCCGACGACCGCATCTTCATCCAGTTACGCGAAGCCGCGCGCACGAATGACGCCGGCCGCGCCGTGCAACTCGCGGCGCAAATTCCGAACTATCCGGCGCCGGGTTACGTCGATTACTTCACCATCAAGCCGCAACTCTTCGACTCGCAAGGCCACGCGCGCGTAGACGCACCCGACGAACCGGTTCTCGCGTTCCTGCAGCGTTACGACGGCCAGGCTATCGCCGACCGCATGCGCAACGACTATCTGACTGTGCTTGGCGCACGCCACGACTGGCGCAATTTCCTCGATCAATACTCGCGCTTCGTGCTAAACGACGACACGCAGGTGAAATGCTACGCGCTCGAAGCGCGGGCATCGCGCGGAGAAAATGTCGCGGATGCCGCGCGCGCTCTGCTCGTCGATCCAAAATGGTATGGCGATGGCTGCGTCGACCTGATCAACGCGCTGGCCGTCTCGCAGCAATTCACGTCCGACGACGTGTGGCAGCAGATTCGCCTCGCCTACGAGCAGAACTATACGAACACCGGCAGCAAGATCGCGGACGCACTCGGCCAGCAACGCCCGGATCAAAGCGTCTTCGACAGCGCCACCAGCACCCCGCCGCTGTATCTCGCACGCGGCGTAGGTCGCGACACGTCATCGCATCAACTGGCGCTCGTCGCCATCACGCGCATGGCGCGCAACGATCCAGCCATGGCAGCGGCGTCGTTCAGCTCGGTCGCGCCGGCGTTGACACCATCGGAACGCGCTGTCGGCTGGGGCATGATCGGGTATCAGGCGGCCATCAAGCGCATGCCGAGCGCGGTGGACTGGTATCGGCTTTCGGTGAATACGTCATTGTCGAATCCCGCTTATGAATGGCGCACGCGCAGCGCGCTGCTAGCCGGCGCCTGGACTATGGTGCGCTGGTCGATCAAGCAAATGCCGCCCACGCTACGCAACCAGCCTGCATGGATCTACTGGCACGCCCGCTCACTGAAGCAAGCGGGGGACACCACCATGGCCAATCAGGAATTCACGAGCATCGCGGATCAGTTCAACTTCTACGGCCAGTTGGCGTCTGAAGAGCTCGGCCAGAAAATCACGGTGCCGCCGCGCACGGAAGTCACCAACGCCGAAATTGCCGAGGCTGCGACGGTGCCCGGTTTCGCACTGTCGCAGAAGTTCTACGCAATGAACCTCCGACTCGAAGGCAACCGCGAATGGAACTGGCCGCTCCGTACCATGACGGATCGGCCATTGATCGCGGCAGCGCAGTACGCAAAGCGGATCGAATTGTTCGACCGCGCGGTGAACACGGCGGACAAAACCAAGACTGAACACGATTTCTCGTTGCGCTATCTTTCGCCGTATCGTGATGTGGTCGAGCGTGAGTCGAAGAACACCGGACTCGACGTCGAATGGGCATATGGCCTGATTCGCCAGGAATCGCGTTTCATCATCAACGCGAAGTCAGAAGTGGGCGCGGGCGGTCTGATGCAGTTGATGCCCGGCACCGCGCAACTCGTGGCGAAGAAGATCGGCCTGGGACCCATATCGCGTGAACAGATGAACGACCTCGACACGAACATCCTGCTCGGCACGAATTATCTGGCCATGGTCTATAACCAGTTCGACGATTCCGCCGTCCTCGCCACCGCCGGCTACAACGCCGGCTCGGGACGTCCGACGCAATGGCGTTCCACGCTGAACGCACCGGTAGAGGGCGCGATTTTTGTTGAAACCATTCCGTTCAACGAAACCCGCGATTACGTCAAGAACGTGCTCTCGAACACCGTGTATTACGCGGCCCTGTTCGAAGACCGTCCGCAATCGCTGAAAGCGCGGCTCGGTTATATCGCGCCGTAAGCGGCCTGCAACAAGACTCGCCGCGCGTTTCGCTTTCCGGTCGATACGGTCAATCGAAAGCCACGCGTGGCGCCGCCGCCCTGACGCTTTTGCGAACCGCCACTTACAGAGGCGAACATGCGATATCAAACCATTGCGTTGATCGGCGGATCGGGGTTTATCGGCAGTCATCTGGTGAACGCGCTTGTCGAGCTTGGCAAGAATGTGCGCATTGCCACGCGGCGTCGCGAGAACGCCGCGCATCTGACGCTGCTGCCCGTGGATGTGATCGAAACCAATGCCTACGATCCCGTCCAGCTTGCGGTCTTCGTCTCCCAAGCCGACGCAGTCATCAATCTGGTCGGCATCCTGCAAGGCAAGCGCGGAGATCCTTACGGCCCGCAGTTCGCCAAGGCCCACGTCGAGTTGCCAAACAAGATCGTGGCCGCGTGTCAGGCGAAGGGCGTGCGGCGCTTGATCCATGTGAGCGCGCTCGGCGCGGATCCGAAGGGGCCGAGCATGTATTTGCGCTCGAAAGGCGACGGCGAAAAAGCCGTGCGCGAATCCAATCTCGCAACCACGATCTTTCGCCCATCCGTGGTGTTCGGTCCCGAAGACAACTTCCTGAATCAGTTCGCGTTTCTCGAACGGATCTTCCCGGTGATTCCGCTGGCGTCTTCGCAGGCATTGATTCAGCCGATTTTTGTCGGCGATGTAGCCAAGGCAATTGCCACCGTGCTTGATCTGGATGCCTCCGCCGGCTGCGTGTATGAGCTTGCCGGACCGAAAGTGTACACGCTGGAAGAGCTGGTCCGCTTCAGCGGCGCGGCGATCAGCAAACACGCGAAGATCATCCGCTTGCCCGATATGCTTGGTCGTCTCCAGGCAATGTCGCTTGAACTCGCGCCCGGCGAACCCATGATGTCGCGCGATAATCTCGATTCCATGAAAACCCCTGCGGTGGCAAGCGGCCCGATGGCGCCGGAACTGGGTATTGAAACGGCGAGCATTGAAGCCATTGCGCCGATGTATCTCACGGGTTCGTCGTCGCGCTCACGCTTCAATACGTTTCGCGCGTCTGCCGGGCGTTGAGCGTAGTGTTCCTTAAGCAAGGCCTTAACCTTAGATATTTACGATGAAGCTCATTATTGGCGACAAGAAGGTGACAAGAATGTGTCGTCGTGGTTCATGCGGTCGTGGCTCGTGCTCAAGCACTTTGACATTCCGTTCGAGGAAGTCATGATCCGCCGCACGGTCGGATTCCTCCGCGAACATCCTTGCGCATTCGCTGTCGGGAAAGGTGCCTTGCCTCGTGACCGATGCAGGCGACGCCGTGTGGGAATCGGTCGCGATCATGGAGCGCTGGCCGAGCTGTTTCCGCAGCACGCCATGTGGCCGCGCGATGCCGCTGCGCGTGCACACGCCCGGAGCATCAGCGCGGAGATGCACGCGGGTTTTGCGGATCTGCGCGAACAAATGTCGATGAATATCCAGCGCCAGGCGTTCGGTCTGGAACTCACAGCGGGCGCGTTGGCGAATGTGAAACGGATCGACCTGATCTGGCGCAATTGTCTCGACGCGCACGGCGGCCCGTTCTTGTTCGGCAAGGAGTTCGGTATTGCCGACGCGATGTTCGCGCCGGTCATCATGCGCTTCAATTCCTACGCGCCCAAGCTGAGCGAAACGGCGCTCGCTTATGCAGCCCGCGTCACGGCACTACCTGAGGTCCCGGAGTGGATTGAAGGCGCACGGAACGAGCGATGAACATCTACGCCGTGGGCGGTGCGATCCGCGATGACATGCTCGGCCTGCCGGTTCAGGACCGCGATTACGTCGTGGTCGGCGCCACGCCCGAGCAGATGACCGCGCAAGGTTTCAAGCCGGTGGGCAAGGATTTCCCGGTGTTTTTGCATCCGCAAACACACGAGGAATATGCGCTCGCGCGGACTGAGCGGAAGACATCGGCGGGATATCACGGTTTTCAGTTTTTCTACGCGCCTGACGTCACGCTGGAAGAAGATCTCGCGCGCCGCGATCTGACCGTGAACGCCATAGCGCGCGAAGTGCGGCCGGACGGCGAGTTGACCGGGCCGGTGATCGATCCGCTCAACGGCCGCGCTGATCTGGAAGCGCGTGTGTTCCGGCATGTGGGTGAAGCGTTTATCGAAGATCCGGTGCGAATTCTGCGCATCGCGCGGTTTGCTGCGCGTTTCGCCGATTTCACTATCGCTGAGGAGACGCTCGCGCTGATGAAACGCATGGTCGCGGACGGCGAAGTCGATGCGCTCGTGCCCGAGCGCGTGTGGCAGGAGGTCTCGCGTGGCTTGATGGAGAAGACGCCGTCGCGGATGTTCGAGGTGCTGCGCGAATGCGGCGCGCTCGTGCGGATTTTGCCGGAGGTGGATTCGCTGTGGGGCGTGCCGCAACGCGCCGACTATCATCCGGAAGTCGATACCGGCGTGCACGTAATGATGGTCCTGGATTACGCGGCGGCGCACGGTTATACGTTGCCGGTTCGCTTCGCCGCGCTGACCCACGATCTTGGCAAGGCAACTACGCCCGACGATATCCTGCCGCGTCACATTGGCCACGAAATGCGCAGCGTCGATCTGCTGAAGCCGTTGTGCGAGCGCTTGCGCGTGCCGAACGAATGTCGTGATCTCGCGCTGCTGGTGGCACGTGAACACGGCAATATTCATCGGGTGATGGAGTTTGGGGCGGCGGCGCTGGTGCGTTTGTTCGAGCATTGCGACGCGCTGCGCAAGCCCGCGCGTTTTGCGGAAGCGCTGCAAGCCTGTGTCTCCGATGCACGCGGCCGGCTCGGTTTGAGCCAGCAAACGTATCCGCAGGCTGAGCGCTTACGCGACGCGCTGGCGGCAGCGCGTTCAGTCGATGCCGGCGCCGTCGCGCAGCAGTACGCGAACGAGCCGGGGAAGATCAAGGGCGCGGTTCATGCGGCGCGCGTAGCGGCGGTGGACGCGGTGCTTTGATTTAAAGCACTCGCGCCAGCAACGACAGCACGATGGTCGACATGAACAGGAACGGATATTCCCGTCCGAACAGGCGCAGAGTGAAATCTCCGGGTAACTTGCCAATGCCGAGTTTTTTCATCCACGTCAAACATGCCTAGAGGATCGACAACGCAATAAACGTGGTGAGTACCCAGCGGATCATGATTTCATAAGGTATGTGAGCGGTCGCCGGACGAGAACGCCGCCAGCGTGTCGTCGATACCCAGCGAAAACGCGATAACCTTGAACAACTCGCCCATTTCCGCCTCCGATAACAGCTTCTGAACCGCATTGGCAGCTGGCAGAAAGCGCCAGACATCATTCGGATCAAGGTCGGAAAGAGCATCGGTAATGCCGGCGTTCATCAGGAAACGCGCCTGTGACGTAAAGCCGAGCAGGTCAGCGCCCGCCTCCGTCCCAGCTTCCGCAATTCCCGAAAACTCCACGTGCGCCGTGATGTCCTGCAGCCCGGGATACAAGAACGGATCGCTGTGCGCTCTGTGCCGGTAATGGCACATGAGCGTGCCTTGCGCGCGCTGGGCGTGATAAAACTCGCGCCGCGGAAAGCCGTAATCGATGAAAAACGCCGCGCCGCGTGTGAGCATCGTGCAAATGGTGCGCGTGAAAGCCAGCGCCGCTTCGTGCGTTTCGCTCAAGTATTCGACGAAGGGCTCGTCGTTGACTTCATCGATGGTCGCATCAATTTCGGCCAACAGCGGGTCATCCAGCGCGGCTAGCAAGGGTTTGTCGTCGAACGTGAAACGGTTGTTGATCCAAGACACGCCGCGTTCATGCCACACATCCAGTTTGCGCACGACCAGGCGCACGGGCATGGCGTCGAGTACTTCGTTGCCGATCACCACGCCTTCGAAATGGTTAGGCAGTGCGCTAAGCCATTTCACCTTCGACGCCAGTTCAGGCGCGTCGGTTTCAATCGTTGCCCGTTGGCGTTCCTGCAATTCCCCCGATAAATCCATGATCGCGTAGCTGTCGAAGGGAACGTCCAGCGCCTGAAGCGCGTTCAGCAAGCCGGCGGCGAGCTTGCCTGTCCCGGCACCGAATTCCATCAGATTGCGCGTGCCGCTGTCGTGCAACGCCTGAGCGACGGGCCGCGCGAGCGTGGCCGAGAACAACGGCGACATTTTCGGGGCGGTGACAAAGTCGCTGCCGTCGTCGCCGCGTTTGCCGAATTTCATCGCGCCGCCACTGTAATAGCCGAGGCCCGGCGCGTAAAGCGCAAGTTCCATATACTGGCTGAATGGCAACCAGCTGCCCGCCGACGCGATTTCCGCGCGAATGCGTTCTGTCAGCAACTCGGACTGCGTGAGCGCATCGGGGCCGGGAGCAGGTAAACTGTCGGATTCGTGAGCTTTTGGATTCATTCCGGCATTGTAAATGAGCGTTTCTTCGTCCACTTCTCCAGATTCTTCCGCGCCGAAAGCCCGCGTGGCGCTGATCACCGGCGCGGCGAAACGCATCGGCCGCGGGCTGGCGCTTGGTTTTGCCGCGCGCGGCTGGGACGTCGCCGTGCATTTCGGCGGTTCCGAGGGGCAAGCGCAGGAAGTCGTCCAATCGATACGCGCGCTCGGTCGCCGCGCGATCACGTTGCGCGCGGATCTCGGCGTGGAGAGCGACGTGGCGCGGCTGGTGCCGGCGTGTATCGACGCATTGGGTGGGTTGCATTGCGTGGTGAACAATGCGTCGAGTTTTGTCGAGGACACGGCGCGCGACTTCAGCTATCCACGCCTGCTCGAGATGATGGCGATCAACGTCGGCGCGCCGCTGGCATTGGTGCGTGCTTTGTACGAGGCCACGCCCGATGCCGCTGCCGACGACGAAACCCTGCGCGGCTGTGTCATCAACGTGCTCGACCAGAAGCTGTACAACATGAATCCGGATTATTTGTCGTACACGCTGACCAAGGCGGCGTTGGAAAACGCCACCGTCGCGCTGGCCCAGGCGCTTGCGCCGAAGTTGCGTGTGGTCGGGCTGGCGCCGGGCCTCACGCTGCAATCTGCGGGTCAGACGGCCGCCGAATTCGACGCAGCGCACAAGGTAACGCCGTTGGGCCGGGCTTCGCGGGTGGAGGATGTGGTTGCCGCCGCTTGTTATCTGGCCGATGCGGCGGGTGTGACAGGCACGACGCTGGTGGTCGACGGCGGGCAGCATCTCGTGCCGTCGCCGCGCGACATCATGTTTTTGACCGCAGGCCGCGCTCCAGGCGGCGGTGTTTAGTACGTCAATTTTAGTAAGTTAATCTGAATCACCAGGACACTACCATGCTCGCCGCACTTTCGCATCCCCGGCTGGCCGATTGCCGGCGGCTTTTTCTGCGCAATTACGAAGTGCGCATCAACATTGGCGTGCACGATTTCGAAAAACAAGGCGAGCAGCGCGTGGTGATCAACGTGGAATTGTTCGTGCCGCTGGCGTTATCGACGCCGACTGAAGACAAGCTGTGTGAAGTCGTCGATTACGATTTCATGCGCTCGACTATCGCCAAGCGCCTGGGTAGAGGGCATATCTACTTGCAGGAAACCCTCTGCGACGACGTCGCTGCCGCGCTGCTGGAACATCCGAATGTGCGCGCGGTAGTGGTATCGACGGAAAAGCCGGACGTTTATCCCGATTGCGATGCCGTGGGCGTCGAAGTCTTTCGCATCAAAGAGGTGGCATGAGTTCGCTAACGGAAACAAAAGCGCCGGTGGTTCAGGAGCTGGCCTCCGCCCCGGCGATGCGCGAGCCAATGACGCGCCGAGAGCAGAAGCAGGCTTACGAGAACAACAAGTTGTTCAAGCGGCTGGTGCGTCAGGTGGGCGAGGCCATCACGGATTACAACATGATCGAGGACAGCGACAAGGTCATGGTCTGCCTGTCCGGAGGCAAGGATTCGTACGCCATGCTCGAACTGCTGATGCGGTTGCGCGAGCGTGTGCCGACCAACTTCGACATCGTGGCGGTGAATCTCGACCAGAAACAGCCGGGGTTTCCGGAGCATGTCCTACCCGAGTATTTGAGCAAGCTGGATATCCCGTTTCATATCGAAAACCAGGACACGTACAGCATCGTCAAGCGGCTGGTGCCAGAAGGCAAGACCACGTGCTCGCTGTGTTCGAGATTGCGGCGCGGGATTTTGTATCGTGTGGCCGGTGAACTTGGTGCGACGAAAATTGCACTTGGGCATCATCGCGACGACATCCTGCAGACGTTGCTGCTGAATATGTTCTACGGCGGCAAGCTGAAGGGCATGCCCCCGAAACTGCAATCCGACGATGGCAAGAACATCGTGATCCGGTCGTTAGTGTATGTGAAGGAAAGGGATCTGGAGAAATTCGCGGAGTTGCGCGAGTTCCAGATCATTCCGTACAACCTGTGCGGCAGCCAGCCGAACCTGAAACGTGGGGAAATGAAGGTGCTGATTCGCGATTGGGAAAAGCGTTTCCCGGGCCGTGTGGAGAACATGTTTAATGCGCTGGGGCACGTGGTGCCGTCGCATTTGATGGATCACGAGCTGTTTCCGTTTGCTGGATTGCGCGCGACGGGTGTGGCGGACCCGGCGGGGGATATTGCGTTCGATGAAGACCCGTGCTCGACCGAAGCGCCGTCGCAAACCATTTCGATGGTTCAGTTCGACGATATTTGACATTTCGCGACAATCTTTGACGGCGGGCAAGAACTCCGCAG
This sequence comes from uncultured Caballeronia sp., assembly GCA_940588625.1. GTDB lineage: Bacteria > Pseudomonadota > Gammaproteobacteria > Burkholderiales > Burkholderiaceae > Caballeronia. The sequence continues at coordinate 20,667 of CALNPU010000005.1, read as the reverse complement.
GATCGTTGCTCAGCAAGGCCGCGCCCGGTTTTTGCGCTCATCCGCGCATGCTATATTGGCGGTTCCTCACACTTCAACTAAGCTGACGCCATGAACATTGTTATTTTGGCGGCAGGCACGGGCAAGCGTATGCGTTCCGCCTTGCCGAAAGTCCTTCATCCCTTGGCTGGTCGGCCGCTCCTCTCCCATGTGCTCGACGTTGCGCGGGCGCTCAAGCCCACACGGCTTGTTGTCGTGGTCGGACATGGAGCGGAACTGGTTCAGAAAGCAGTCGGCGCCCCCGATGTCCAGTTTGCCGTGCAGGAGCAGCAACTGGGCACCGGCCATGCGGTTCAGCAAACGCTGCCGCTGCTCGACCTTTCCGTGCCTACGCTCATTCTTTGCAGCGATGTGCCGCTTACCCGTGTCAGCACGCTGCAACGCCTGGCCGATGCAGCATCCGGCGGCCGCTACGGCGTTCTGACGGTCACGCTGGACGATCCGACCGGGTACGGCCGCATCGTGCGCGATCCGACCGGTGCGGTGCAGCGCATTGTCGAGCAGAAAGACGCCAATGCCGATCAGCTCCAGATTGCCGAGATCAATACCGGTATTGTTATTACACCGACCGCACAGCTTGGCGAATGGCTGGCATCGCTTAAAAATGACAACGTGCAGGGCGAGTTTTATCTTACCGATGTCGTTGAATGTGCGCTCGAAGCCGGCATTGAAGTCGTCACGTCGCAGCCTGAAGAAGAGTGGGAAACGCTTGGTGTGAACAGTAAGCAGCAACTCGCCGAGCTTGAGCGGATTCATCAGGGCAATGTCGCCGAGGCGTTGCTGGTTGCCGGTGTGACGCTGCTGGACCCCGCGCGCATCGATGTGCGCGGCTCGCTGACCTGTGGACGCGATGTGTCTATCGACGTGAATTGCTTCTTCGAAGGCGATGTCACGTTGGCCGATAACGTGACCGTCGGCCCGAACTGTGTGATTCGCAATGCCACTATTGGTGCGGGCACCCGGATTGATGCTTTTACGCACATTGAGGGTGGCACGACTGGCGCGAATGTCGTGCTGGGACCGTATGCGCGCTTGCGTCCGGGCGCTGTGCTCGGTGACGAAGCACACGTGGGCAATTTCGTCGAAGTGAAGAACGCGGTGTTCGGGCGTGGGTCGAAGGCGAACCATTTGAGCTATATCGGCGACTCGGATATTGGGGCGCGAGTGAATATCGGCGCGGGCACGATTACGTGTAACTACGATGGCGCGAACAAATTCCGCACGGTGATAGAGGACGACGTGTTCGTCGGCTCCGATACGCAACTTGTTGCGCCGGTGCGCGTGGGGCGTGGTGCGTCTATCGCGGCCGGGACGACCGTTTGGAAGGATGTCGCGGCAGACCAGCTCGTGCTGAACGAAAAAACTCAGGTCAGTAAGAGCGGTTACGTACGTCCGACCAAAAAAAAGCTTGAACAATAAACATGGCTCGTGTGCTTGAGCGCGCGCCTTGGCGGAGAGCGCCGGGCGTTTTCGAGCGATTTTTGAAAATAATCTGTAAAGGACGACGCCATGTGTGGAATTGTCGGCGCGGTTGCGCAACGTAACATCGTATCGGTGCTGGTCGAAGGTCTGCGACGGCTGGAATATCGTGGCTACGACTCCTGCGGCGTAGCCGTGATTGCCGTTGGCGAACCGAAGCACGCGCGCAGCGTGGCGCGCGTGGCCGATCTCGCCGATCAGGTCCGCGACATGCATTTGGAAGGCGCAACCGGCATTGCGCACACCCGCTGGGCGACCCATGGTACGCCCGTTACCGACAACGCGCATCCCATCTTCTCGCGTAACGAACTGGCGCTGGTGCATAACGGGATCATCGAGAATTACGAGACCTTGCGGACCATGCTGAAGGGGAAGGGCTACGAGTTTGTCTCGCAGACCGATACCGAAGTCATCGCGCATTTGATCCACAGCAAGTATTGCGGCGATCTTTTCCAGACCGTGCGCGACGCCGTGAAGGAATTGCATGGCGCGTACGCCATTACCGTGATCCACAAGGATCAGCCGCATACGGTGGTCGGCGCGCGGCAGGGGTCGCCGCTGGTGGTGGGCGTGGGCGATGGCGAGAACTTCCTCGCCTCCGATGCGCTCGCGCTTGCCGGCAGCACCGATCATTTTGGGTTCCTCGATGAAGGCGACGTGGTCGAGATCACGCTGGACGGCGTGAGGATTGTCGATCGCGATGGAATGGCCGTGGAGCGCGAAGTGCGTGTGGTTGCGGCGTATGGCGGCGCGGTTGAGCTTGGGCCGTATCGGCATTTCATGCAGAAGGAAATCTTCGAGCAGCCGCGCGCGATCACCGACACGATTCCTCAAACCGATCGTTTCTCCGCCGAGTTGTTCGGGGCGAACGCTGCAGAAGTTTTCGCCGATATCGACAGCGTCCTTATTCTTGCGTGCGGCACGAGTTCGTATGCGGGCATGACGGCGAAGTACTGGCTTGAATCGGTTGCGAAGATTCCGACTCAAGTGGAGATTGCGAGTGAGTATAGGTATCGCGAATCGGTGCCGAATCCGCGAGCTTTGGTGGTGGTGATTTCGCAATCGGGCGAGACCGCGGATACATTGGCCGCGTTGAAGCATGCGCAGGCGCTGGGGCATAAACACAAGCTGGCGGTTTGCAATGTGGCTTCCAGCGCGATGGTCCGGCTGACAAAGCTCGCGTTTCTGACGCATGCGGGGACCGAGATTGGAGTGGCTTCGACCAAGGCATTTACGACGCAGCTGGTCGGGATGTTTGTGCTGGCCGTCACGCTTGGGACGTTGCGCGGGCATGTGACTGAAAAGCAGGGGGCGGATTATCTGACGCAGTTGCGGCACTTACCTGCGGCGTTAAATAGCGTACTGGCGCTGGAGCCGCAGATCATCGCCTGGTCGGAAAAGTTTTCACGCAAGGAGAATGCGCTGTTTCTCGGGCGTGGACTGCACTATCCGATCACGCTTGAAGGTGCATTAAAGCTCAAGGAGATTTCGTATATTCATGCGGAAGCTTATCCGGCCGGGGAGTTGAAGCATGGGCCGCTAGCGCTGGTGACTGAGGCTATGCCGGTGGTGACGGTGGCGCCTAATGACACGCTGCTGGAAAAGCTGAAGTCGAATATGCAAGAGGTTAGGGCGCGAGGGGGCGAGCTTTATGTCTTTGCGGATTCGGATACCCAGATTATTAGCGAGGATGGGATTCATGTGATTCGAATGCCTGAGCATTATGGGTTGCTTTCACCCATTCTTCACGTCGTCCCGCTGCAATTGTTAGCTTATCACACGGCCTGTGCCAGAGGGACGGATGTGGATAAGCCCAGGAATTTGGCGAAGAGTGTGACGGTGGAGTGAGGAAGCGAGCTTAGCGCGCTGAAAGTGGCAATAGTCAAAAAGTTACCGATAAATTGCCGCGCCAGTTTCCGCTATTCGTTTGTGATTCAGCCGCAAACGCCCGACCGGTGGGATTTATGGAGGCTTTTGATAACCGCGCCTAACGACTGGGAAAGCGGCCTTCCGTTTGTGAAGCACTCTCCGATTGCTGTGATTTTGGGAGGCCCGGGAGATAGGCACGCTTGAATTGGTGTCTACCCCGCGGCTGACGTTTCAACCACAGCCACTTGACCGCCTCGGCCGGATACCTATCCGGCCACCCCCTTGCCAGTAGTTCCAGCGCTCCACGTGCGGCGACGACTATTGTTCCCATGTGTCGTTCGCCCTCGTTTCCAGTTGGGATGCTCCCATCTCGCTTTCCCTTGTTATTTCCCGGCAAAATCTGCGCGTAAATCACTCGGTCCTGCGCATGGCGCAGTCGGACAAAACTGGCGTCAGAACTCCGCAGGGCTCTTGCTGCACGCCGACTTCAGTTACTGCCTCTATCAGCATGCAACCGAGCGAGTTGGCGAGCTGCGTGTCCTTAAGTCTGAACATCGGTCGAGTTCGGTGCCTAACGACCCGATGGTCCTGCTCGACCACATTGCTCAGATATTTGACCTCGCAAGTTCAATGTACGGCTTGGTATTCATCTGACATCGCGCCCCGCGATCACCACTGCGTCAGCAGCTCAGTCCAAAACTGTTTGATGCAAGAGGAGAACGTTTCTTTCCTCAGGCGCTCTTCTTGCTGATGCAGGACGCTTTAAGCCGGATTGCTACGCTGGGCTGCAGCGAGCGATTCGCGCTTGCACGCGCTGGGTAGACCTTTGGTGGGCCGCTCGTCGGCCGCTGGAGAACACCGCCATGAAATCTCTGCAACTCAAATTCGCTTTTTGCCCGGTCGCGTGGCGTAATCTGTTCAAAATTTGTACAGGATTACTGATGGCTGTGTGCCTCGGGCCTTGCGGCGGTTCAAGCAACAATCCAACCAACACCACCAGTGCGGGTGGCGCCAGTGGTACGACCACAAGCCCGACTGCAGCGTCCGCCCCGTCCACAACCACGCCGACCAGTACGACACCCACGCTACGACGCCCACGCCGAGCACGACCACGCCTGCTGGAACGACTGGCGGCTCGACGTCAACCGCGGTGCCAAGCTACGCAACAGACGTGCTGATGCACCACAACGACCTCGCGCCAACCGGCCAGATGCTCGCGGAAACGACTCTCACGCTGGCCAATGTCAACTCGTCAACGTTCGGGCTGCTGCGCTTCCTGCCTGCCAATGGCAAGGTCGACGGGCAGCCGCTATTCGTGACGAATCTCACAATGGGCGGGGCCGTACATAACGTCGTCTATGTTGTGACGAGCACGGCATCTACGCCTACGACGCCGACAGCGGTGCCGCACTGTGGCAAATATCCCTGGCGCCTGCGGGCGAAACCCCGAGTCCGGCCCCCGGTTGCACGGACATCACGCCCGAAATCGGTATCACGTCGACGCCAGTCATCGACCGTTCGCGCGGCCCGAATGGCACGCTCTATGCCGTGGCCATGACCTCGGACGCCAGCGGGAACGTTCATCACCGCCTGCACGCGATAGATCTTGCGACAGGAGCCGAACAGTTCGGCGCCCCGACCGAAATCGCCGCGACCTATCCAGGCAACGGTGCGGAAGGTGCGAATGGCGTCCTTATCTTCACGCCTGCCCTGCACACCGTGCGCTCCGCGCTGACGCTGGTCAACGGCACCATCTACATGGGCTGGACCACCCACTGCATGTCCGGCAACTACATCAGGTGGTGATGTCTTATAGCGCGGATACGTTGAAGCAAACCGACGCGCTTCCCGTTACTCCGAACGGCAGCAAGGGATCGATCTGGTGGCGGGTTCGGGCATGGCGTCGGACGGGACATCGATCTATTTCATTGACGGCAACGGCATCTTCGACACGACGCTCAACGCGCAGGGTATTTCCCGCCGATGGCTATTTCGGCTCGGGCGGTGCGCTGCTGTTGCCCGATCAAACCACGGCTAACGGCACGGTTAAGCACCTGGCTCTCGGCGCGGGTAAGGACACCAATATCTACGTCGTTGATCGCGACAACATGGGCAAGTTCAGTCCGACGACTAACAACATCTGGCAGGAGCTGACCGACGTCCTGGCCGATGGTATCTGGGGCTCGCCGGCGTACTTTAACCAAGTCGTTTATTACGGAGGCCAGACCGATACGCTCAAGGCGCTGCCTATCACCAACGCACTGCTCGTCACCACACCGTCTTCGCAGAGCCCGACGCCGTTTCCTTACCCCGGTGCGACAACGGCCATCTCGGCGAACGGCACGAGTAATGGCATTGTGTGGGCGGCAGAAAACGGCACGGTTGGCGCGCTTCACGCATACGCTACCAATCTCGCGCACGAGTTGTACAACAGCAATCAGGCCGGCACGCGAGACCAGTTCGGCGCTGGCAACAAATTCATCACGCCGATGATTGCTGAGGGGAAGGTATACGTGGGCGCGACGAATGGCGTTACGGTGTTCGGCTTGCTACATTGATGCACGGAGACGAAGGGTGAATGCGGGTGGAAAACCTATGCTTGCCACCCACCGTGCCAGGTGACGTCGCTGTGACTTTTCATCAGGTGCGCATGTGCACTGTGCCAACTTGACAGGAAGGTGTGTTGAGAAACGGTTCTTGAATATCTATCCCGTAGAGATGCACTCAAAGCCGGTGCGGTCCCTCGAATGACAACCTGGCCGCTCTTCGAATGTTTCCGCTACCCGTCACGCAGATATACCCGCCGAATAATTCGCCTAAAAACTCGCCACGGATTTCATATCTATATGTAAAATAAAATATTTTATGAGATTATTCTCGTAACACAGATTCGCCAAAGTAGCCGCCATGATCACCGCCAAGTCCAGATATCCGTATCACGCGGTTCACCAGATGCATCCGCTGCTGCCTTCAGAGTCGAAGCTGGACAGCCTGCGTCCGCTGGCCGCCGATGTGATTGGGCGGGCCAAAGATCTGGCGGCTCACAGTATGCCGCATCTGCGTGATCTGCTCCGCGAGGCGCTGCGACCGATGAACTCCTACTATATACGAACAAGATAGAGGGTCAACATACCGAACCGCTGCTGATCGAGCATGCGTTACAAGAGGATTTTTCCAAGAAGCCCGGGGAAGCGCGCAAGCAACGCATTGCGGTCGCCCATATTGTCACCGAGCGTTGGGGCGAAGAGACCTTCTCCACGTTCGACTCCAATGTGTTCTTCAAAGCTTCTGTACCTCAAGCCATTCATCGGCATTTACACGACCAGTTGTCGCCGGAAGATCTTTTTCAGATTGACGATGACGGCAAAGAGGAAAGAATCACTCCGGGCTTATGGCGGGATAGAGGTGTCAAGGTCGGCTCCCACATCCCCCCGACCCGGCGACGTTATCGGACTTTATGGAGGAGTGGCATCGCGGATATCGTTATGCACGGGCCGGTGAAACCGCGGTTATCGCGTTGATGGCAGCCCACCACAGGCTCGCGTGGATTCGCCCGTTTCTCGAATGGACGCACCGCGCGACTGCATACGCATACTGGACTTTCGGCGTTAGGGCTGACGCAGGGGCTATGGTCGCCAATGCGCGGATTCGCTCGGGACCAGGATGCTTACTATGAGCATTTGATAGCTGCTGATCGACGCCGCAAAGGCGACTATGACAGGCGAGGTGTTTTGAGCGAAAGCGGTTTGGTGGAATTTATCGCTTTCTGCATGAACCTCTGTCTCGATCAGATCGGCTTCATGGACGGTATGTTCCAAATACCGGCATTCGAGGCGAGGTTAGCCCAAATGCTGGCGGCCGAAGCGACCAAGAGCGGCCCCCCCGTTTCTTGAGAGCTGGAGCGGCACAACCGCTCGCCTATCTGGCAACAATCAAATCGATAGACAGAGCCCGGTTCAAAGCCATGATGGGGCTCGCAAGCCGAACTGCGGATCGTGTGCGGCGGATCTTTTCGCTGGGCATCGTTCGTTCGAGAACGCCGAAAGGTCCCGTCGAACTGGCGGTCAATCAAGTCGTTCCGATATCTGTTTCCGCGTCTATGGCCGGAAGCAGAAGCCGATACTGCCTGAAAAAGAGTGAAATTGCTTTCGCACCTGTTCGTCTGCTCAGCCCTCACCCAAACCGAGCACGGCCAGGGCTGCCGTACGAGTCTCGTCGCTTGCACAAAGCAGAACTACAACGTCGTCTGGTTTCACGTGGGTAAATGGCTCACTCATGTGATCGGCTACTTTTTGAACGTTATTGATCGAAACAGTATGCAATCTTTGGCCTCGGTGGCCTGCAATGTCGCTCAACGGGTGTGTCTCAAACTCAGACTGTAGATGGATGGATGAAAACCCTCTTACCGTCCACGGCGGAAACGATTTTTCCTGCGTGAACGTTATTGCCCCATTTGCTCTTGATCTTCATATTCTCTTAGCTCTTTGTTTTTTATATTTCTCAAAAAGTACGACGAATATCGCTCTGCTCCTCAACGAAGCGATGGGCATTCATCACGACAAAACCCAGGAAGCGTCGGCCGGTCCCGTATACAGGCAGGTGTCCTACAAACCTGACGGAGGGAGATCGTTTTCATTATTGTCTCAACCTTTCCAGAACCGGCTTAACCGTCTGTCGCAATTTGCCATGATTATTGATGGGGAACGTTTGGAGGCGCACAGAAGATGCTCTCTGAATTAGGAAGGGGCGTTCGAATTTTCTGATCACAGCGGGACTCGCAAGACGAATCGCAGATCGTGCACAGGCGGATCTTTTTCAAACCGGGCATCGTGAATTAGAGAACGCGCGAAGTCCTTGTCGACTTCGCGCGTGTCCTCGCCGCTATGGCCGAAAGCAGAAGCCGACTCCTCCGGAGAAGTGAGAGTCATCAGCAATCGCCGATCCCCTAGCCACCGACAACAGTCCGTCGACGCAACAACCTCGTTAAACTACAAATGTTGTCAACTTAATAACGAGGCTTGTTTCGTGTCGTCCAATTTTGAAGACCTGGTTTCATCGATACGTGCGAAGTTTCCCGAACTCAGCCCGCAATTCCAGGCTGGCGCGGGTTTCCTGCTGAACTTCCCAGGCGAGGTCGTGGTTCTTTCAATGCGGAAGGTCGCTGAGCGAGCCAACGTCCAACCTGTAGCCCTCGTTCGGCTATTGCAGCAACTGGGCTTTCCTGGCTGGAACGAGCTGCGGGAGATATTCGTCGCGCGTGTCCGTACCCGACCGGAAGCACTAACGTCCAAAGCCCGCGCGCTAGTCAAAGGCGGGTCAGGCGAATCATTAAGTCCAGGAACTCGCTATTGCGCAAAGCCACAACCTCGAAGTCACGTTCGCGCAGAACGGCACGAAGATTGTCGAGGTCGCGAAGATGCTGCGCAAGGCACCGCATGTCCACGTGGCAGGATTCCGCTCGTGTCATCCGGTCGCGTTCGGCTTGGTCTACGGTTATCGGCTATTCCGGTCGTCCGTGAGCCTGGTCAACGGCGAGGCCAGCACGCTGGAAATGCAGCTACGCGGCATGGCCAGAGGACACGCAACCGTCGTAACAAGCTTCGCCCCGTATTCAGCCGAAGCCGTGCGCGTCGCGCAAGCAGCGAAGGAGCAAGGCTGCAAGCTCGTCGCCATCACCGACAGCGCCGTGTCCCCCCCTCGCCCTCAACGCCGACCATGTCTTGATCTTTTCGCACTAAAACCCGTCCTTCTTTCCGTCGCTTGTCGCCACGTCTGCAATAGCAGAGTCTTTGGTTGCTCATCTGCTTGCACTCGAAGGGCGATCAGCCGTCGCATTGCTGGAAGAAGCCGAATCCACACTCCACGCGAAGGGCGCTTACTCGTCGTAAGCCTTGTTTCCAAGCCGGATAATATCCGCGTTGACAACATGTGTTGTAACGATGGAGAGTGACACATCGCATGTTACTGAGCGGTTGAGTTGTCGTCAGCCGACCCCCATGCCGAAGGAGGATGTCGTCAATCAAGGTGAACGCCGGCTCAGAACCTCTATTCTCCAAGTGACGAGCGCCCGGGCATCGTCAGCAACGTCGAGGTCAGAACGACAACTGTTTTTCATCGCGCCCCGCGAGCCAAATTTCCTATTGCAGTTGCAGGCGATGGAATCGAAATCATCGACTCGGAAGGTAAGCGCTACATCGACGCATCGGGCGGTGCCACGGTATCGTGTCTGGGCCACAGCAATCAACGCGTTATCGATGCCATCAAGCGGCAGGCCCAGCAGCTTCCCTACGCTCACACTTCGTTTTTCACGACGGTCGTCGCGGAAGAGGTCCGACCGTCTGGTCGCGGACGCTCCCGTCGGTCTAGGCCACGTGTACTTCACCTCTGGCGGCTCCGAAGCCATAGAAGCCGCCCTCAAACTTGCCCGGCAGTATTTCGTCGAAAAGGGTCAAGGGCAGCGGCGTCATTTCATTGCCCGTCGCCAGAGTTATCACGGCAATACACTCGGCGCGCTCGCTATTGGCGGAAACGCGTGGCGTCGTGAGCCGTTTCTTCCCATCCTCATCGAAGCCCACCACGTAAGTCCGTGCTACGCGTATCGCGAACAGCGCGCCGATGAAACCGAGGAAGCTTTCGCGCAGCGCCTGGCCGATGAACTCGAGTCGAAAATCCTGGAACTTGGTGGCGACACGGTCGCGGCTTTCGTCGCCGAAACGATCATAGGGGTAACTGCAGGCGCGGTGCCGCCGGTACGCGAATACTTCAAGAAAATTCGCGCGGTGTGCAACAAGTACGGCGTATTACTGATCCTGGACGAAATCATGTCCGGGATGCGGCGTACCGGCCACCTGTACGCTTGCGCAGAGGACGACGGCCCCAGCATCGCGAAGGGCCTGGGAGCCGGTTACCAGGCGATTGGAGCGGACGCTCGTCAGTGACGAGATCTACAACACCATTGTCAACGGCTCGGTTTCTTCCAGCACGGGCACCTTACATCGGCCACGCGACGGCTTGTGCGGCAGCGCTGGAAGTCCAGCGGGTTATCGCGGACGAGAAGCTGCTGAACAATGTGCAGGCAAGAGGCGAGCAGCTTCGCGGATTGCTTCGCGCGCATTATGCAAGTCACCGTTCATCGGTGACGTGTGTGGCCGGGGCTTGTTTATCGGTGTCGAACTGGTGCAAGACCGGGTATCGAAGAAACTATTCGACGCTAGCAAGAAGTTACATGCGGTGATCAAGAGCGAAGCGATGAAGCGCGGCCTGATGGTCTATCCGATGGGCGGTACAGTAGACGGCGCCGTAGGTGACCATGTGCTTCTGCCGTTCATCGCGACGGCCGGACGATCAACACAATCGGTGCACTGAGCGCTCGCTAAGTAACAATCAAACCCTCGACAACCCATGACCAATCGCCTTCAGAATTTCGATATTGCTAACGCTACCGATGAGCAAAAGGCCGTTCTGCAAAGTATCTTGAGCGGTCCGCGCGGCAACTTGAACGGTCCGTTCCTGGGATGGATTCATAGCCCGGAACTGGCTGACCATGCTCAACGGCTGGGCGCGTTTTGTCGATACAAGACGGGTTTGTCACTGCGCTTGTCGGAGCTGGCTATTCTCGTCACACAGCCGCGCGTTGGCAATCCCAAGGGGAGTGGTTTATCCACTATCCCATCGCGTTGGATGCAGCGTTCCGAAGGCGGTTGCCGACGCCGTTCAACGAGGCGAGCATCTCATATTCGATAGCGCCGACGACGCGCTCATCTATGAATTCGCCACCGAGCTATACGAAACCAGGCGAGTCTCCGACAAGACGTTCGACGCAGCAGTCAAAAGCCTCGGGCACGTGGTTGTCATCATCATCAATCTGGTCGGATTGCTCGGTTACTACGCGTTGGTTGTCATGACCCTGAACACGTTCGGCATGCGCGCCGAAGGGCAGACCACACTGCCGTTCCCGGAATAACGCGCTCCAAATAAAAAAGCCACCTTCCTGGAAGAAGGTGGCTTTTTAACGCGGTGCGAGTATTCACTCGAAAGCGGTATCGTTCGGATTGGCGTACAGCTTAGGGAATCGCTCATCGGGAAATCAAAGCTGACGTTCTTCGGCGGCACCGGCTTCATTAATCATTTGGCGTACATGGTCTTGATCTCCGGTCCCTTCATGATTTTGCTCATGGTGGCGTCCACCAGCTTCTTGAACTCAGGATCGTCCTTTCTCAGCATGAAGCCATAGGCTTCCGAAGACTGCGGCGTGCCGACCAGCACATAGTCGGAGGGATTAGCGGTCAGCGAGCGCGTTCCAGCCAGAAGCACGTCGTCCATCATTCATGTATGCAACTGCCCGGCCCGTTTCCAGCGTCAGACGACCTTCGCGCTGATGATCTGCATGTTCATCTTTTTCTCCTCGTTCATCTTGCGGAGAATTCGCTCGGACGTGGTTCCCTGATTCGTGACAACGGTCTTGCCGGCGAGGTCGGGGAAGTCCTTGATGCACGAATCCTTGCGGGTCAGCAGGCGAGTCGTCGCGACAAAGAAGGTGTCAGAAAACGTGACCTGAGTCTGACGCGCTTTGAGGTTCGTAGTGACGCCACATTCCAGATCGACCGTGCCGTTTTGCACCAACGCAATCCGATTCTGCGACGTAACCGGGATAAACCGCACCTTGAGATCAGGTTTCTTGATCTTCGCCTTCACCGCGTCAATCACCTTGTTCAGATATCTTGCGAGAAACTGATGACCTCATTGTTTGCATCGATGTAGGAAAAGGGGACCGAAGTCTCCCGATGCCCGATTGCAATCGCAATCGTATTGGATGCCTGGATCTTGGCCAAAGTCGTTTGAGCATCCTGCACGAAGACGCCCGTGGACACAGTCGCCATCATGGCGGCTGCGAGCAATGTGGTCCGGTTCATGACATTCCTCAGGCTTTCCATTGGTTATCGATAGCGCTTCGCAGCACCTATAACTATGTTGCCATATAAAAATAAACGACAACATATGTTAACTACTGTTAACTACTGAGGTTCAGTGTGTTGTCAGAAGATGACGTGGGCCGGCTTCCGGTTTCAGGCGAACGGAAATTTCATCAGGAGGGTGTCTGAGTTCGCGAGCCGGTTGGGTTCGCATCGAGGGTCATCTTGCGCTGCCGGTCATCGCATTCAGACCCAGCGCTTATAAAGAAGGCAGCATCAATCCGCCGTGCACATCCATGCCTTTTTTAATGGATTGGTATGTATACATAGTAAGATTTAACAAGCATCGACCATTTCTGTGGATAAGCGGTCAAGCCTGCTTTGGATCAACGCTCTAGCGAACAGGTAACTTGCGTACCAAGTGTGGAGCTGGCAGTTGGCCGAAGGATAACTTCTGGCGTTTTATGCACAGCACCCGAGTTATCAAGGTTTCGCCCACAGGACTTCACTGGGTTATGCAGGGGTTATCCAAAGCTTTGCGTGCAAACATCCGCTCATTCATTCATAAAGCTAGACGAGCGCTTCGCGGTTCACCACCACGATCTGGCTGTACTGCACCTTGATCCACCCCAGCCGTGACCACTCGGCAAGCTTGCGATTCATCGTCTGCCGGCTGCTACCCAGCAGCATGCTCAACCTCCTATGGCAAATGCAGATCGATGATCCTTCCTGCCGGATGATCGACCCCGTACGCGTCCACCAGCGTCACAAGATGTTTCGCCAGCTGCGCCGACAAACTCAATAGCGCGTGATCCTCGACCAGCGCGAACGAGTACCGGATCACCGCGCACAACAGCAGCGCGAATTCGCGATACAAAGCCGGACGTCTCTCGAGTAACGCCTGAATATCGCGTCGTGACAGCGTCAGCAGCACGCAGGGTCCGCAAGCGCGAATGTCATGCGTGCGCGGACGGCCGTCGATCAGTCAAATCTGCCCGAACCATTCATCGCGCCCGTAGTAGTTGAAGATCGCCTTGCGTCTTTCCACCGATACCGAGCTGATCCGCACGCGCCGGACAGCACCCGTATAGCGAATCGGAGGTGCGTGCTTGCTGTGAATGGCGTCACCGGCGTCGAGTTGGCGTATACCGACCCACGCTCGATCATCCAGTCGATTTCTTCCTGAGGCAGCGCCGCGAGCACCGGGTCTTTGCCGGCGCTCGAGCACAGCCGGGCAAGCGTATCAGCGGTGGTTCAGGGATGCCCGCCGCCGTTCCCGGTGAATTGAGAGGCTGAGGAGACTGTCATGTAGGCGACACTTTATTCGACGCAGTGCGGTTATAAACATGTTCACGAGACGCGATGCTTTGCGTCTGACGACAGCTTAACGGCACCGGGCGAAACCGGCTCGACCGCCCAGAAAATTTAGACGAGACAGAGTGGGTCCGGTGTACGCCGGGCCGCTCACCCTATGGAGGACGCTCCTGTGCAATCACATTCACCCCTGCGTATCCTGATCACCGGCGGGAACCGGTTTTATCGGCAAGCGGATTGCGCGTCACCTGCTTGATGCAGGCACATTCCAGCTGGAAGGCGAAGCGCCCCGCGAGACCGTGGCGGAGATCACGCGCGATGTTGATCTCGTCTGGCATCTCGCCGCGGTCGTCAGTTCGGCGGCGGGGGCCGACTTCGATCTCGGCATGCAGGCAAACTTGTACGGTTTGCTGAACCTGCTCGAAGCGCTGCGTGCCCGCAACACGCGTACGCGTCTGGTCTACGCAAGCGGCTTCGCGGTGTTCGGCGGCGAAGTTCCGCCCGTCGTCACCGACGCAACCGCGCCCACGCCTAAATCGTCGTATGGCATGCAGAAGGTGATCGGCGAGTTGCTGGTGGCCGACTACAGCCGCCGAGGTTTTATCGATGGCCGCACGCTGCGCCTGCCGACCATCACGGTTCGTCCGGGCAAACCGAACAAAGCCGCGTCAACCTTCGTCAGTTCGATCATCCGCGAACCGCTCAATGGTCAGCGCGCGGTATGCTCGGGAGGCCCGACACACGGTTGTGTATATCTCGTCGCCGCGTCGCGCGCTCGACGCCATGCTGCGCGTGATGCATCTCGACGACGCCACCATTGGCGCCGAATGCACGCTGCCTTTGCCAGGGCTCACGGTCAGTGTTGCAGGCATGGTGGAATCGCTGGCGCGTGCGGACGGCGTGGCGGCGACCGAGCTAATCGATTGAGTGCCGGACGCTCAGGTGCAACGTATTGTGGAAAGCTGGCCGACGCATGTCGAAGCTGCGCGTGCAAGCGCGCTTGGTTTTCATGCTGATCGATGCCATCGTGCAGGCGCATATCGAGGACGAAGCTGTCCCCGTTGCGCGCACCGCCTGACCCGCGAGGAGTGAGCGCATGAGCACACTATCCACGCCCGTTTCAGATATAGAAAAGCAGGCGATCAGTCGCGTGACCCGCCGGCTCCTCCCGTTTCTGGCGCTGCTTTTTATCGTTGCTTTCTTGGGCCGGACCAACGTAGGTTTCGCCGCGTTGCGAATGAACGAGGACATCGGCATCAGTCAGGCCTTGTACGGTTTCGGCGCGGGCATCTTCTTTCTCGGCTATTTTATTTCGAGGTACCGAGCAACATCCTGATGCATCGATACGGCGCACGTGTCTGGATCACGCGGATCATGGTAACGTGGGGCATTGTGGTGAGCATGATGGGCCTGCTGCAAACATCCGTGCATTTCGTCGTGCCGCGGGCGCTGCTTGGCGTCGCGGAAGCGGGCTTTTTCCCGGGCGTCATTTATCTGCTCTCGCTGTGGTTCCCGGCGCGTTACCGGGCCCAGGTAATTGCAGGTTTCTATCTCAGCGTGCCCATCTCCCAGGTGATCGGTGCTCCGCTGAGCGTCAGCCTGATCGAGCTTGGCGAACATATTGGCGTGACGGGTTGGTGGCTGATGTATGTGCTCGAAGGGCTGCCGGCAATCTTGCTGGGCGTGGTCTGCTGGTTTTATCTGAGCGACAGGCCATCGGAAGCGCGTTGGCTCACCGAGGAACAACGCAACTGGCTCATGCGTACGCTCGCAGCCGAGGAAGCGGCCAAGCCGCTTGCCGTGGGCAAAGGCATGAGCCACGGCGCGCAGATCCGGACGGTGCTGAAAAACCCCGTTGTCTGGGCGATGGCATTGACTTACTTCGGCATTACGTCCGGTTCGAACACGATGAACTTCTTTTTCCCTAGCGTGCTCCAGTCGTTTCAGGAGTCGTTCGGGATCAAGCTCGGACTGCTGCCTCGGACTGCTGCAAAACGGCCTGATCACGGCGATCCCGTACGCGCTTGCCGGCGTCGCAATGTTCTATTGGAGCCGACGGTCGGACCGCAAGGAGCGCCATGTTCACGTGGCCAGCGCAGCGCTTCTGGCCGCGGTGTCCATTGCGATTGCGCTTGTTGTGGATCATCCGCTGGCGACTATCGTGGGATTCATCCTGCTTGCAATCGGGGTCTATAGCGCGGTGATCACGTTCTGGGCTACCCGGGTCAGGTGCTCACCGGTGTGGGTGCGGCGGCGGGCATTGGACTGATCAAGACGGTCACCGGCAGCTATACGCCGTGCTTCCTGCTAATTGCCGCGCTGGTCGGTGCAGGTGGGGTGGGTGCGATGCTATTGCCGCGTCGCCCCGGATCGGCGACCATGCCGATAGCGACTACCGAACAACGAGGTGACGCATGAAGGACGAGGTGATTTCATATTTCTGGGGATCGGCCTGATGGGCGAGCCGATGGCACGTAATCTGCTGGCGGCCAGGTATTGCGTGCGAGCCTGGAATCGCTCGAAGGAGAAGGCTTCCGCGCTCGCAGAAAAAGGGGCGGTGGTTTGCGACACGCCTGCAGCCGCGACTCAAAGTGCGAATGTGTTGATCTGCATGTTGAGCGACGGTCCAACCTGCGACGCCGTTTTATTCCACGACAAGGCAGTTCTGGCTGCCCTTGCTCCCGGTGCGGCGGTGATCGTGATAAGTTCGATCCCCGTTGAGACAGCCGTCGAACAGTCGCGAATGAGCGTCGAGCGTAGTTTTCGTTATCTCGATGCGCCGGTATCGGGAGGCCAGCAAGGCGTAATCGACGCAACGCTCGCGATCATGGCGGGCTGCGAGCCGGACACCTTCGAGGCAGCGCGCGAACTGCTGGGTGTAATGGGTCGTCCGGTGCGCGTGGGTCCTGCTGGAACAGGACAGCAGACCAAGCTAGCGAATCAGTTGATCGTGGCAAACACGATTGCTGCCGTGGCCGAAGCTTTATTGTTTGCGGAGCGTGGCGGCGCGGACCCGGCGAAGGTCATCGAAGCGCTTGCCGGCGGCTTTGCCGATTCGCCGATTTTGCGTAAGCACGGCCAACGCATGATCGACGAAACGTTCGCACCCGGTGGGGCCGAGAAAAGTATCAGTTGAAGGACACGCGGACGGCTTTGGCGCGGGCGCGGTCCCTCGGGTTGGCGCTGCCGGTGGCGCATATTGTGGACGCGCTGTCTGCTTCCATGGTCGATCATGGCGACGGCGATCTCGACCATAGCGCGCTCATTCGCGAGATCCGGCGGGAAAACAACTTGCCGGTAAGCCGTAAAGACACTTGAGCGCAGGAGCACGCGTCACACTGTCTTCAGCATCCCGCCATCGACGAAATAGGTCGATCTCACGCTATAGCTCGCGCGCTCCGAGCACAGGAAGACGATAAAGCTTGCCAGTTCGGCGGGCATGGCGAAGCGGCAGACGGACGCGTGTTCGTCGGCGACATGTTGCAGATGCGCTTCCCAGTCGCCGCCCGAATCGCGTGTCAGTTCCTTGGCCGTCTTGATCCAGTCGAGTGTCAGCACAAGCTCCGCATTGATCGGGTTGACGCGAATGCTTTATCACTTGTTCGCCAGATTCTTCGACAGCGTCATTAACGCGGCTTTCGTCACGTTGTAGATGGGCTCGTAGCCGAGCGGCTGGCGCAGATCGACACGTTGTTCAGGATCGCGCCACCGCCGCGCGTTTTCATCAACGGCACGAGACCGCGCGCGAGGCGCACGGCACCATGACATGAAGGTCCCAATACGACTGCCACCTCTCGTCGGGCGCGTCCATGATGGTTTCGTTGCTGCCCGTGCCGTGCCGGCGTTGTTGAAGAGGATGTCGGCGCCGCCGAAATTCGTGCTCGCAGCAGCGACGATCTTGTCGACGCCCGCGGTGGTGGCAACATCGCAGGCAACCAGCACCGCCGACACGCCGAACTCCCGCGCGATACGCGCAGCAGGTTCGCGCCTTCCGCCGCAAATACCTCCGCTACAAGAACCCGATGCCAACGCTCGCGCCCGTCAATACAACCACCTTGCCAACCACCTTGCCGCGCAGATTCAGATCCATTTCTATTGTCTCCTTTTTAGTTGCTCAAGCTTGAGTGTTCAGCGCGCTGCGAATCGCGGCAAGCCACAGTCCAACCGCATGCGCACCAGGATCGGCAAAGCCTAACGCACGATCACCCACATAACTGGAACGTCCGAGCCGTGGGGTTATCGACGCCGTTTGCGCTGCGCCTGATGTCGCTGCATCGACGGCTGCTTTTAACGCTTCGTCTGTATAGGTTACTAGATACTGCTTGATTTCGCGAGCGCGCTTTGCAATGCGACGGCGGCCGAATGCAGCGCATCGACCATGGTCCGGTCGCCGGGATGCGTGCCACCCAGCGCCATCACGCCTTCAACAGCCGAAGTGAACGCCGCAGACCAATCCTTCGCGGTGGACTCGCCTGACTGTTCGATAATCGCGGCCGCACGTAACAGCATGACTGCGTAGAGCGGTCCCTATGGGCCTCCGACCACACGCCTTATGGTGGCCGGACATGGTTCGCAGCACGGCGCACGGCGTCTTCTCCGAGGGATAGGTATCGATTTCGCCAAGGATGCTGCGGGCCGCGCGCGACATGCTGATGCCGAGATCGCCGTCGCCCACGCGCTGATGCATCTCGGTCAGGAGGACCGGTTCCGCTTCGAGGAGACATGCGCATACCGCTTCGATAACCCGGCTCAACGACGAGTCCCGCGAGAGCCGGGCGCCGCTAGTCGTGACCGGCGCAACAGGTGCAGGCTTGACCGATGCCTGCGCAACGTGGCCGCTCAATGCGGGCCATGCCGAGGTCTGCGCGGCCGCGTCGAGCCATGCGAGCCGTTGATTGTCCACGCGTAATAACGTGAGGGAAATGCCAGCCATCTCGAGTGCACTCAGGAGCGTGCCCGACTACGCACGCTCTACGTCAAGCTTATGTTCGCGCAGGTAGCGCAGCGCCGATTCCGCAACAATGCTCAGTTCGCTCGACGGCGTGCCGCCCAGATTGTTCACGAGCAACGCGACGCGGTCATCTGGTTTCAATGCAAGATCGTCGATGATCTTCGCGAGCAGGCGTCCAACAATCTGCCCCGCCGGTTTGAGCGCCCCGCGTTCCACGCCGGGCTCACCGTGACCGAGACCCCATTCGATTTCATCGTCGGCGAGTTCGAAACCCGGCTTGCCAGCCGCCGGCACTGTGCACGGCGTAAGGGCTACGCTGGTGCCAAGCGATGCCGCCGCATCGCGTGCAATCTGCGCTACTTCGCCGAGCGACCGTCCCTCAGCGGCAGCCGCACCCGCTATCTTGTGCACGAACACGGTTCCTGCAAGACCGCGCCGGCCGGCGTGTTCGCCGTGTGCCGACAGCGCGACGTCGGCCGCGATCATCATTTCCACCGCAATGCCCTCAGCCCACGCGATCTCCGCAGCAAGGCCGAAATTGAAGCGGTCGCCCGTGTAGTTCTTGACGATCAGAAGGACGCCCGCAGGACCGGCCATGGCGCGAATGGCATCGACGAGGGCGGCATCGGTCGAGGGCGACAGACCTCGCCGGCTACCGCCGCCTCGGCATCGGCGCGTACGATGATCGTGCTGCCCTGCAGCAACGACAAGCCCGGGTTGAGTGCGGCAAGTCCGTCGAGCATGTCGGGCACGACCCCGGAGACGTCGTTGATGAGCTTTTTCATGTCAGCCATCCTCCTTGGAAACCGCCGGCTCTTCGGCGCGAGCCCTTCGCGGTTGGGAGACGTGATAAATGGCCTGACTGCATCGCGCTTTTGCGTTCTTCAATCGAGCATGTCAGTCGAGGAACTCGGTTGCGCGCTGCTGGAGCATGGCCCTGAAGTCATCGAGCCAGCCGATGGACAACCGCCAGCTTTGCCAATACAGATCGATGTCGATATGCGTACCCGGCACGAGTTCAACCAGCTCGCCGGATGCGAGCGCTGGCCCGATCATCTGCGTGGGACACATGCCCCACGCCATGCTGGACAGGCACGCGCGCAGATAACCCGCTACATGCGGAATCAGGTGCCTTGGCGAATCGAGATCCGCACGCATGATCCGCCGTATGAAGCGCTTCTGCATCTGGTCTTTCGGACTGAAGTCGACGCGCGGCGCATGGCGCCGCGCGTCACCCCTGCGGTGAAGTGCCGGTCAAAGTACACCGGTGAGCAAACGGGCAGGTAACGTATGCGTCCCAGTTTGGTCGAGCAGCATTTCCCGTTCGGCGCAGAAGCTTGCGATGGCGTTGATGAACCAGGTGCCTACGCTGTCGTCATTGACCGCCATGCGAAACGTCGGCCACTTTCCGGCGAGCATTCCCGGCAAAGTCGACATCTGTCCGCCCAATTCTGTTTCGAGACGCTGCACGAGTTCTATACGACGGCAAAGCAGCGCGCCCGGAGGCGTGGCAATACACGGCTGACCACGCTTGACCAGCACGCTTCCAACTTTCTCCTCCAGCAGCTTCACCCGCTGGGACACGGCCGATGGCGTGACGTTGAGTTCCCGGGCGGCGCGATCAAACGAGCCGAGGCTTACCCCACCACTCCAAGTGCATCGCGCAAGGCGTAATCCAACATTAGTGAAATTTAACTCGCATTAGGAAAGTTAGGGAAGGTCTGCATAACCGTTTTTCGGAGTGCGGGCCTTTTGCTTCCTGCGCGTTGCGGCGTTGAGAATTTGTTGGGACGTCGATGGTCCGGCTTTTGCGTCGTGGCGGGCGACGCTTGCCGAGACCTCGGAGCCCTCTCCACCTCCCGGTGTTTCAGACTTTCCGCAAAGCTCTGCGCGCCATCCACGGATTGCCCAGAGCAAACAGCGTCATGATCTGGGCGGTGTTTTTCATCAAACCACGATACCGGGGTCTTCGTGTAGCCAAACTGCCGCTTGAGGACTCGGAACGGGTGTTCGACCTTGGCACGGATGCCGGCCTTCGGGCGTTCGATCCGATCGCATATCGCGTCCGGACGGTCCCGTGGGTCCGGTCGCCTGCGCCTGCCC
>CALNPU010000004.1 GCA_940588625.1 uncultured Caballeronia sp. | reverse complement strand
CCGCGTTCATGGCATCACGTCGAACCGCACGTCGCCGGATTTGCGCGGCTCCCGACCGCCATCGACAACACGCTTTTTTAACTGCACTTAAGACGGAGGTGTCGAGATGATTGATCGCATTGAAGCAATGCGGACCTTCGTGCACATCATCCCATACAATACCATAGACCGCTGTGTGCGGATCCTGGCCGATATCGACGAAACCGAGTCAGCGTTATCCAATCGCTCCGAAAGCTTCCGCGGGCGGTTGCGTATTGAGATGCCGGGGGCGATTGCACATGCGGTCGTGCTGCCATCGATTGCGGATTTTCACGCGTGCCATCCGCATATTGAGCTTGTCGTGGGCGTCAGCAGCCGGACGGTGGACCTCGTCAGCGACGGCGTGGATTGCAGTATTCAACTCGGCAACCTGCCGAACTCGGGCTTGATCGCGCGAAGGCTTGGCAACATCGAGCGTGTCACGTGCGCGAGTCCCGCTTTTCTCAAGCAACGTGGCGTGCCGCTTACGCCTGACGATCTGTCGCGCCATGTCGGCATCAAGTGTGCGCGGCAAGTTCGAACGGATACTGCATGGGATTCGATTTCCACGAGGCCGGAAAGCTTGCGAAAGTGAAGCTCGACGGTTTTCTGCAGATCGACGACGAGCATGGTTGCCTGCTGGCGGGTATTGAAGGCGTTGGGCTATTGCAGCCGAGCCGGCTCGCGGCGGAGCCTTATCTGTGCTTCGGGGCAACTGCGTGAGGTGCTGCCGGCGTGGCGGCCGGTGCCGTCGCTAGTGTATCTGGCCGGAAGGCAGATGTCATCGCGGCTGAGAGCTCTGGTCGACTGGCTGTCGGAGCGCTTTGACGAGAACCGGCGTTTGGAAGCCGTGGCTCAGTGCGTGCAGAGGAAAATGACAGCGGCATCCGGTGTTCCGGGGCGATCAATGGCCGCCTTGACCAGTGAACCGCTTTAGCCATTTTGGCGCGCTCGCCATGTCTGGAAGCTCTCTGCTTTCGTGACCTGCGCGCTTATCGCTTCAACGCGATGAAACTCCAGCTCACATCAGCCCGGTCGAGCATGTCTTCACGCTCGCTGCAATGAAGTTTGCGCAAGCCGGCTTGCTCGCCGAGCGCCACAGTTTCGTCAGCGGACATGTCGAACATGTGTCGACCATCCGGAATCGGGCCGTGTCTGAGCGACATGACCACAATACCGCCCACCTCCAGAAGCGAGGTGATCGCATGCATTGCCGTCTCGCGTTCGACCGCGTCAAGGTGCATCCACACGGCGGTCAAAAGGATCACGTCAAAGCGCACCCGCGACGACCCGATGCCCGCGAAGCGCCAGCGCTGCAGCATCGCGTCCGGAACCTGCGCCGATATTCCAGGACATAACCGGGTTCATTCGGGAACAGATGAAGCACGTCGCGATGAACATCTTCAAAGGTAATGCTCTCGTACTGCGCAGCCAAATCCTCCGCTGCGCGCGTGCCGTATCCGGCGGTATCACTTGCACTGGTCATGGTTTCTCCGTGCTGGCCTGCAACGCGCACGTGCCGCCGCCGTACAGGCAAAAGTTAAATATCTTAACAGCGCCCTAGTCTTACTGTGTCGAAAATACAATACCTATGTTTATGTAATACCTGGCAGTATTTAGCAATACGAACCCGAACCTCGGGTGATCGGGATGACACAGGATATTGACGACTTTGATGTGTATCCGAACCATCTCGCTCAGGCATTGGGTCATGCCGACCGTCACGCGGGCCTCAAGGGCTACTGCTCAGGCCTTGTGTTGCCGTTGACTCGAAAGAGCGTCGAGCGCCAATGGCTGGGCACATTGATCCACTGCACGCGAGCGCGAGGCATCGGTCTCTTCGCCACTTCGTAGCCGTCGCCGCACCGACCGAAAAGCATCCGGTCAGTACTTCTCGAAGGTCGACGCCAATCTGTTCCAGAGCATCGTCGCGAAATATAACAACGGGCATGCTCGCAACATACCCGACCCGATTTGCCGCACGAAGGGGGCATCATGAATTTGCTGGGCAAACTAACGCTGTCGGACATCCCGTTCGATCAGCCAATCATCATGGCCGCGGTGGCGTTCATGGCCGTGATTGTGCTCGTGGTCGTTTTCGCGTTGAGCTACTTCAAGAAGTGGGGTTACCTCTGGAGTGAATGGCTGACCTCCGTCGATCACAAGAAAATTGGGGTGATGTTGATGTATATCGTCGTGGCGGTTTTGATACTGCTGCGCGGTTTCGTCGATGCGCTCATGATGCGCGCGCAACTCGCTCTCGCTTATAACGGCCCGGGATTTATGCCGCCAGAGCATTACAACCAGATCTTCACCGCGTACGGCGCCATCATAATTTTCTTCATGGCGATGGCGTTCATGATCGGCTTGATGAACATTGTCGTGCCTTTGCAAATCGGCGCACGCGACGTTGCGTTCCCGTTCATCAACTCGCTCAGTTTCTGGATGACCGCGATTGCCGCGATGCTGATGAACATCTCGCTGGTGGTCGGCGATTTCGCTCAGGTCGGCTGGCTCGCGTATTCGCCGTTGTCGGAGTTGCAGTTCAGTCCGGGCGTGGGTGTCGACTACTTTACTTATGGAGTCTGCAGTTGTCCGGCATAGGGACCGTGCTGACCGGTATCAACTTCTTCGTCACGATTGTGAAGATGTGCGCGCCGGGCATGACGTTCATGAAGATGCCGGTGTTCACCTGGACGGCGCTGTGCTCGAACGTGTTGATCCTCGCCACGTTCCCGATCCTCACCGCAACGTTCGCGTTGCTCGCGCTCGACCGTTACCTCGGCATGTATTTTTCACGAATGACGCCGGCGGTAACGCCATGCTGTATCTGAACCTGATCTGGGCGTGGGGGTATCCAGAGGTGTACATCCTGGTGCTGCCGGCGTTCGGCATCTATTCGGAAGTCGTGGCCACGTTCGCTAAAAAGCCCCTGTTCGGCTACAAGACGATGGTTTACGCCACATGCTTGATCATGGTGTTGTCGCTGCTTGTCTGGTTGCATCACTTCTTCACGATGGGTTCCGGCGCGAACGTGAATGCGTTTTTCGGGATCGTGACCATGATCATCGCCATTCCGACCGGCGTGAAGATCTTCAACTGGCTGTTCACCATCTACAAGGGGCGGCTGGAATTCTCCTCACCGGTGTTGTGGATGATCGGCTTCATGGTCACCTTCACCGTGTCGGCGGAATGACGGGCGCGCTGCTCGTGGTGCCGAGTGCTGACTTCGTGCTGCACAACAGCCTCTTTTTGATCGCCCACTTCCATAACGCGATTATCGGCGGCGTGGTGTTCGGGTATCTCGCCGGTTTCACGTACTGGTTCGCGAAGGCGTTCGGTTTCAAGCTGAACGAAACGCTCGGCAAGTGCGCGTTCTGGTGCTGGTTCATGGGGTTCTGGACCGCATTCATGCCGCTCTACGTGCTCGGTTTCATGGGCGCGCGACACGCCACATGAATCACCACGACACGCCGGGCTGGCAGCCGTACATGGTCGTTGCGCTGATCGGCGCGATGATTATTTTCTCGTCGGCGTGCTGTTCCAGGTCGCTCAGGTCGTGGTCAGCGTGGTGAAGCGCAACTCGCCCGAGTACAAAGACGTAACGGGCGATCCGTGGAATGGTCGCACGCTTGAATGGGCGATGAGCTCACCGCCGCCCATTTACAATTTTGCGGTGCTGCCGGTGGCGCATGACCTCGATGCTTTCGCGCACATGAAGGAACGCCGTCGCACGCGCCATGCAATCGAGGACTACCGCGACATCCACATGCCGCGCAACACGAGCGCTGGGTTGATCATCGGCTTGTTTAGCTTCACTATCGGTTTTGCGCTGGTCTGGCACATCTGGTGGCTCGCAATCACCGGGCTGCTGGGTGTGGTCGTGACGTTGATCATGCGCAGCTACGATGATATCGACTACACCATTTCCGCTGAAGCCGTTGCCGGCATGGACGGTACGCCGACACCGGCGCGGGAGCTCGACTTTTAGGAGGCACTCTAATGCTGCAAAAAACACTCTCACTGAACCTGCCAGGTTCACACGATGATCACGGCGCGTCGAATACCGTGCTCGGGTTCTGGTTGTACCTGATGACCGACTGCATCATCTTTGCGTCGTTGTTCGCCGTGATGGGCCATCAGTTCGCGGGCGGACCGTCAGGCAAGGACGTCTTCGAGCTTCCCGGCGTGATGCTGGAAACCGCCATCCTGTTGCTGAGCATCATCATGTTCGGCTTCGGCATGCTGGCCGCTCACAAGGGCAAGTCGACCGTGCTGGCCTGGCTTGGTATCACGTTAGTGCTGGGCGCTGTGTTTATCGGTCTGGAAATCCATGAGTTCAGCTTGCTGATTGTCTAGGGTTACGGACCGGAACGCAGTGCGTTTTTGTCGGCGTTTTTCACGCTCGTCGGAACGCACGGTCTGCACGTGACGGTCGGGCTGATCTGGATGGCGATCCTCGCCGTCCAGGTGATCGGCAACAAGAAAGTCACTCAACGCGATCTGACACGCCTCACGTGTCTCAGCCTCTTCTGGCACTTCCTGGACATCGTGTGGATCTGTGCGTCTTTACCTTTATTTGACGAGCGTCGTATAAATGACACACGCACATTCAATCGATACCGGCGCGAGCCACGGCAGCGTGCCTTCGTATGTGGTCGGCTTCATCTTGTCGGTTGTGTTGACTATCGCCGCTTTTGGCGTGGTCAGGTAACAGGTGATGGGGCCGACGGAATCGATCATCGCTATCGCGGTGCTCGCGTTTATTCAGATCCTCGTGCACCTGGTGTTTTTCCTGCACATGAACATGTCGTCATCGCAGCGATGGAATGTGGTCGCATTCAGGGGTTCACCGTGATGGTGGCGGTGATCGTGATCGGAGGGACGTTGTGGGTGCTGCATAACGTTGGCGCACACATGATGTCGCGCTAAGCGGCCGAGGTTCTGTCAAACAGCGTAAAACGCGGCGCCCGAGGGAAACCTCCGGCGCCGTATTCGCCAGCGCGCCACCCGCACACGAAAAAAAGCCCGCCGTCGAAAGACGGCGGGCTTTTTAAGTCTTCGGCGAGCGATCTACCGCCCGCCGGATATCAGGCGTATTCGTCCAACGCCGAACGCATCTTCTTCATTGCGCTGGCTTCGATCTGACGAATCCGTTCCGCCGATACCCCGAACTCGTCCGCGAGTTCATGCAGCGTCTTGCCGCCCGAGCCGTCGTCTTCCACTTCCAGCCAGCGCGCCTGAACGATCCGGCGGCTGCGTTCGTCAAGCGATTCGAGCGCGGTCGACAACCCTTCGCTCTGCAACTTGTCAAACTGACGCGACGCCAGCACGTTGGTCGGCTCATTGTGCGAGTCAGCCAGATAAGCGATAGGCGCGTACGATTCCTCGCCGTCGTTAATCTGACCTTCCAGCGCGATGTCGCCGCCGGAAAGACGCGTTTCCATCTCCGCGACTTCCTCGCGCTTCACGTTGAGCTCTTTCGCCAGGCTATCGACCTCATCTGGCGTGAACGCGTTGTGTCCGGTCTTGTGGCTGCGAAGATTGAAAAACAGCTTGCGTTGCGCCTTTGTGGTTGCCACCTTCACCGTGCGCCAGTTGCGCAGGATGTATTCGTGGATTTCAGCCTTGATCCAGTGCATGGCATACGACACCAGTCGCACGTTCTGTTGCGGATCGAAGCGTTTTACAGCCTTCATTAAACCGATATTGCCTTCCTGAATCAGGTCGGCATGGGGAAGCCCATAGCCCAGGTAATTGCGGGCAATCGATACCACCAGGCGCAGGTGCGACAGCACGAGCTGACGCGCGGCGTCCAGGTTGTCGTTCTCGCGGAATTCGGTGGCGTACTGACGTTCTTCCGATGGCGTTAGCATCGGAATCCGGTTGACAGCCGAAATGTAGGCGTCGATGTTGTCGATCTGGCCAGTCAACATGGACGACTGCGCAAACGTCAGCGCACCTACCGAAGCGGTCTTGGCTGACGCCGAGTGTCCGGTGTTCGGGAGGGTCATCGCATTGGTCACGCTTGTGTGCTCCTTATCAACAAAAAACCCGATGAGAAACCGAGTCTAGCCACGATATTAGCACTCTGTCATTTCGAGTGCTAAAGATTAGAGGGGTGATGTGCGGTCAAGTTCTCATGCGCTATTAGGATCTACGCTCGAATAGCTAGTAAGTGGTTTCCCGTACTGTTGCGGGTCGTGAAACGGTTTCTTTGACAAAATTGTCGAAAGAAATTTGAAGGATTTCGCACGATTTACCCGCTAATCAGGATTCGACGAAACTTAATTCCGTGTTTTCCCAGTTCGGAAGAACTCTTCTGAGTAAAATTTCAAGACCGTCTCTAAAATGGCGGCTTGCTGCGTTGGCGGCGAGCCTGTCTTGTGAGAATCCAGCTCGGGAGTATTTATGCATAAGAAAAGTGTCTTGCAAAAGTGCTCTCTTTACGGTGCCTCGGCACGCTGGCGTTGGCTTCGGCCACTGCCCACGCCGTTCAGCCTGCAGATCGCAGGCGGGGTTGCCGACCATGACGTCCGGAAAGCGGATGTAGGCGTAGTCTGGGACCCCAACTGGAGGACGTGGTGGGAAATCGGCGGTTTCCACTTTACCGTTGTGGGTGAAGCACACGTGGCCTACTGGGATATTCGCGAAAGCCAGGCATCGAATCCGGGCATCTGGGAATTCGGCCTCACGCCAATGTTCCGCTTCATCAAGAGTTCGGGATGGTTTCGGCCCTACGTGGAAGCGGGCGTGGGTGTCCGCCTCCTGTCGCATGTTCGCGAGACGGAAACGCGGACGTTCTCTTCGGCCTTTCAATTTGCCGACGTCGTGGATGTGGGGGCTCAATTCGGCGCGCATCAAAACTACCAGGCGGGCTTCCGATTTCAGCATTTATCCAACGGCGGTATCGAACCCCCGAATCCTGGTATAAATTTCAGCCAGATATGCCAGATATATTTGCAGTACAACTTCTGACGAGGGCTGCGTCCATCGGTTCCTCAAGCGCGAAAGGAATCGACAGATGCCGGCACAACCCATCGGTACACCCATCGAGGCAATCCGTGAGCTCGAGCGCGACCGCTTCAGTGCGATGGTCGACGGTGACGGTGAATTGCTGGATACGCTGCTGGCGGAGAACGCCAGCTAAGTCCACACCAGTGGCAAGCGCGAGACGAAGCGTCAGTTTATTGATGCGATCACGGCGGGGCGCCGGTGCTATCGGCAGATCGAGATCCAGTCGCAGGAGCTGATGCTGGGCGGGACACGTGGATCGTGTATGGGCGTGCGCTGCTCGAGATGGAGTCGAAGAACGGCGCCTTGCTGTTCCCCATCGCATATACGGCTATCCACATTCAGGTCGATGAGCAATGGCAGTTGCTCGCGATGCAGGCAACACGCGTGGCGCTGGATGGATTAGCATCGGTTCGACGCCGCTCGGTCGGGCGTCGCAGTTCGACCGGCGGGTCGGCGGTTTGTGAGCGCCGGTCGCCATGCCAATACCGGCGTGTTTTATTGCCTGCTTCGCAAACTTTTGCTGCGCTTGGCTGGGAAAACGGTGTCTCGCAGCATCACCGAATTCTTACGGCCCACGTCTGGACCAATTCCAGCGCGTTTTAGCCACGACTCGTTGCTCGCTGCTGGAAAGAAAGCCGCGCTCGTCACACTGCGACCGCCTCGTTTTCCACTTCCTTCCGCCCGGCCCAGCGTGCGCGATTTACCGCGCTGACGATGGCATCGGCGACCGCCTGAGTCGCGGTTGCAGCGGTTTCAAACGATGTCACCTCGATCATCGCCACATCCGCCACGCTGGCCACGGTCGCAGCGACTGCCTGCGCGTGCGGTTCGTCAGCAACTGTGGATACGGGCAGCTTCACGGTGAGTCCATCGAAGTGCATGGTCGACGCATCCGCCCGCGACGCCGGCCCTTGTACCTCGAAGTATTCGCGCTTGAACAATGCGCAAAATGGCGTCGCCGGAGACTTCCGCGCTGGAAGCATCGGCGACTTTCTGCACGGCATGACTGAGTTCGATCTGCAAGCGGCGCGGCGGCGTGAAGCCCAGGCCGCGTTCGAGCAGATACGTCGCACCACCTTTGCCCGACTGGCTGTTCACGCGAATCACGGCGTTGTAGCTGCGGCCGAGATCGGCCGGGTCGATGGGGAGGGCCTGCCGTTGCCAAAGAGGCAGCCTTCCACGCGCTCGGCGCCCGCAAGGATCGCGAGTTCCGCTGCGGCGACTGCCGTGCCGTGATCATTATGCGGATGCACGAGAGCACGATGCTGTCGCGATAACCCATGTTCCGATCCATCCACTCGATCTGATCGGCGAACACGTTCGGCATGGCTGCTTCCACGGCCGTCGGCAAGTTCACGATCATCTTGTGGTCGGGCGTGGGACGCCACATTTGTGCGACGGCGTCGCAGACTTCGCGGGAAAACGACAGCTGGGTCATGCTGAACGTTTCCGGCGAATACTGATAGATCCAGTGCGTGCCAGGGCGCGCAGCGGCGCACTCCTTGATGATGCGCCTGCCTTCCACGACCAGTGCCTTGGTCTCTTCCTTGGACTGTGCGAAGACGATCTTCCGAAAAGACGGCGCGATCACGTTGTACAGGTGCACGATCACCCGGGGCGCGCCTTCCACTGCTTCAAAAGTCCGCTCGATGAGTTCGCGGCGCGACTGCATGAGCACTTCAATGGTGACATCGGCGGGAATGCGGTTTTCCACGATCAGCTTGCGCACGAAGTCGAAATCCGTCTGCGATGCCGACGGAAAGCCAACTTCGATTTCCTTGAAACCCACCGCCACTAGCATCTCGAAGAACTCAAGCTTGGCTGCAATGCTCATCGGGTCGATCAGGGCCTGGTTGCCGTCACGAAGATTGATGTTCATACAGATCGGCGCGCACTTGATCGTACGGGTGGGCCATCCGCGGCCGTTGAGGTTGACTTGAGGGAAAGGGCGGTATTTTCGGAAGGGTTGCGCATCATCATCGTTGGCCTCAGCTGAACGCGTTGTACGCGTGAAAGCGCAGTCGCTGCGAGGCGGACGCGTGGCAGGCGGCTTGCCGGCATCGTTCCGATGCGTGCTGTACAGGTTCACGATGTCCCATGGCGCGGATGATGCCGGTGACGAACGTGAACGATGCAAATGCAGCGTGCATATGATCCTCGCGTTTTTGAGCCGCGGATGAGCGGACGAAAGCAAACGACTACGGGTGTAAAAAACTACAAAAGGGGAGCTACGAAACTGCGGGAGGGACCGCGCTAGGCGACCCTGAGTGATTCGAAGGGAGGGGAATTGGGTAAAGCTCATTCCTGCGCATTAGCGCAGGGCACGCGCTTTCGTCAACAGAAACGCTTTCTCGACTGAAGAATGCCTTAGCGAATGCCCTCGCGCCTGACGATGTCCGCAATCAACTCCGCCTGACTAGCGAGTGTGGGCGGAACAGGTGCTTCACCGCGCAATACGGTTTCGATCCAGCGTGCGGTGGTCGGCGGCATCCAGGGCCTCGGGCAAGGCGGCGACCACGAGCATGTCAGGCGATGAGCGCTCCGCCGATAACAGCGTTTCTTCTGTGCGGCCTTCGTGGAACTAGTCCACCTGCACTTGCCGGCGCGTATCCGCTACCGCTTCACCTTCCGTCCCGCGTGCGAGCAGGGCGCTCCCGGCGGCTGCATCGGGATGTTCGGTGAATAGCCCCGTCAGGCTCTCGCGGTACTCCGGATGCGTGTAGTTCACCAGCCGCAAACCCGGCTGCGCGAACGGTTGCAGGATTTTCACCAGCGTATGCATGGAATTTCTCACGCCCATGATCCGCCGGATCGCCAGCCGTCGTCGCGAGGCGAAGTTGTCCTCGATTTCATCGTGGGAAGTGGATTCCGGAATGCCCAGTTCGGCGAAAATCGCGGCGCTCGTCACGCGGCCAGGGTCCGTCGTTACGCCATGCACGAGCACCGGCACGCCATCCCGTGCGAGCAGCATCGCCAGCAGCGGGGTCAGGTTGGGTTGCTTGCGAGCGCCGTTGTACGGTACGTGTGGATGGAGACGGGCCGCGCGTGGTCGCGGCCATTCTGAATATGCAGCGGTTCGAACGAGCAATGTGCGGTAGCCAGCATCGCGGCGAGTTCCGCGGCCGCCTCGCCTTTCACTCGATACGCCAGCAACACGGCGCCATGTTTGAGATCCGAGACGCGGTTGTCGAGCATGGCTTCGTAAAGGGCTTAGGTGTCCTCTCGGGTCAGCGCTCGCGCGCCGTTTGGCCCGCGGCCGATTTCTTCGATGAAACGGGCGTACGGGAAAGGATCTGTTTCGGTCATTGATTGGTCTGAGCGGTCGGTTTGCATACGGAGTCTTCAATCGCTTTGTATACCCTTGTACATGACGGCTGCTGCAATTCTAGAAAAATTCTATAATTGCAGGAATCACATTCAATACCGCATTTGAGCCGGGCTTGCAAGTTGCCGGGCTGCTCGACGGAAGGTGTTGCGGGCGTTTGCGAGCCAATTCGTTCGATGGTTTGCCCGCGGGAATCGGAGACCGCGGCTTGTTTCCGCGTTCGTTGCCCCGAGGCTTATAGGCCGTTCAGCCGAGTCGCGACGGGTAACTGCACGTTAAACTTGAGGTCCAGGTCGATGCTTCATCAAACAGGAGAAAACGCAATGATATTTGCTCCGGCACCCGCGGTCGCGGTGCCCGTTGTCGGTTCCAGCGACCAGTTTCCCGTTCGCCGGATCTATTGCGTCGGTCGGAACTACGAGGCGCACGCGCGCGAGATGGGGCACGACCCTGAGCGTGAACCGCCGTTTTTCTTCGCCAAGCCCGCCGATGCCGTCCTGTACGTCGCGCTGGGTGCGACCGGCGAATTCCCCTATCCGTTGCAGTCACGTTCACTTCGAGATGGAACTCGTGGCGGTAATCGGCAAGCAAGGTAAGGACATCCCCGTCGGGAAAGCGCTCGATTACGTCTACGGCTACGTGCTCGGTC
Source organism: uncultured Caballeronia sp. (assembly GCA_940588625.1). Classification (GTDB taxonomy): domain Bacteria; phylum Pseudomonadota; class Gammaproteobacteria; order Burkholderiales; family Burkholderiaceae; genus Caballeronia. The sequence continues at coordinate 38,511 of CALNPU010000004.1, read as the reverse complement.
TCGACATGACGCGCCGCGACCTGCAAGCCGAAGCGAAGAAACTGGGCCGTCCGTGGACACAGCCAAGGGCTTCGATCACTCGGCGCCGATGGGCCCGATTCATCCTGTAGCAAAGGTTGGGCACCTGGAAAAAAGCGCGATCTGGCTGACCGTCAATGGTGAAGAGAAGCAGCGATCAGACATCTCGCAACTGATCTGGTCCGTGGGCGACATGATCGCGTATTTGTCGACGCTATTCGAGTTGTTCCCCGGCGACCTGATTTTCACCGGCATGCCTGAAGGCGTTGGTGCCATTCAAAAGGGCGACCTGATGAAGGCGGTGTCGACGGAATCGGAGAGTTCTCCGTGCGCGTGTGGTCTGACTGTCAGACTATAAGAACGGAGGGGACCCATGAAGCTATACAGCTATTTTCGTAGCTCCGCGGCGTACCGCGTGCGAATCGCACTGAATCAAAGGGCTCGCCTATGAGTACGCGCCGATCCATCTTCTGCGCGATGGCGGGCAACAGCTGAATCCGGACTATCGCGAGCTGAATCCGGACGGCATCGTGCCAACGTTTATCGACGGCGACAACGTGCTTACACAGTCGCTTGCGATCATCGAATATCTGGAAGAGACGCATCCCGAGCCACCGTTGTTGCCGGGCACGCCATTGGATCACGCGTTCGTCCGTTCGGTCGCGCTTCAGATTGCGTGCGAGATTCATCCCGTCGACAACCTGCGCGTGCTGAAGTATCTGAAGCACACGCTTGAAGCACACGCTGAAGGTTGGCGACGAAGCAAAAGACGCTTGGTACCGGCATTGGCTGGAGTCGGGTTTCGAGTCGCTTGAAAAGCGGCTTGCGAACGACTCGCGCGTGGGCAAGCTGTGTTTGAACCCCCATGCTCGCGGATCTGTGCCTCGTGCCGCAAGTGTTCAACGCGCAGCGCTTTCATCTCGATATGAGCCGTTATCCGATGATCGAACGTATCGCCCCCGCCGGGCAAATCGATGCGTTCGCGCGTGCCGCGCCTGGGCAGCAACCGGACGCCGAATGACGACAGTTGTTTTTTATCCTGCGCCGGGCTTGGCGCAAGTCTGATTATCGCTTGGAGCTCAAAACGCATTTGTGTTGCGGCAAGGCTTGAAACGGCGGCATGTGGGCTGGGTCGTTTTTATCTGCACACTGATCGACGTATTGCTGATCGGCTTCGGTATTGGCGGAATGGGGGCGCTGATTGCACGAGTACCGGCGCTGCTTGGGGTAATTCGCTGGGTGGGGGCCGTGTTTCTGTTTCTCTATGGTCTGCGGGCGTTCTACGCGGCGTGGAAGGGGCCGGGACATTTACACACCGAGAACGGAGAGTCGCAGACGGTGTTAAGCGCGGTATCGACCGTGCTGGCTTTATCGCTGCTGAATCCGCACGTTTATCTCGATACCGTTGTGTTGCTCGGCGGCATTGGTGCTCGGTACGGCTGGCTGGGGAACGCGTGGTTTACCGCAGGGGCAATGTGTTTCACCGCGCTCGGGTTCGGTGCGCGCTTGCTCCATCCTCTCTTCGAGAAAGATATCTCGTGGAGGGTGCTCGATGTGATCGTGGGGATTGTATGTGGTGGGACTGCCGGGGCGCTGATCGTGTCCCGGTAGCTTGCGCGGCCGCGGTCTGGCTGAACGCCAGGCCGCGGTACTGGTTTAACTTCCGAGCAACGCGTCCGCAAATTCGTCGGCGCTGAACGGCTGCAAGTCCTCGACTTTCTCGCCTACGCCAATGAAGTACACCGGAATCGGCCGCTGCCGCGCAATGGCCGCGAGAATGCCGCCCTTCGCGGTGCCATCCAGCTTGGTCACGATCAAACCCGTCAAGCCCAGCGCATCGTCGAAAGACTTCACTTGGGCGAGTGCGTTCTGGCCCGTGTTTGCGTCGATAACCAGCAGTACCTCGTGTGGCGCGTCGGGCTGTGCCTTTGCAATCACGCGCTTCACCTTGCGCAGTTCTTCCATCAAATGAAGCTGGGTCGGCAGGCGGCCCGCCGTGTCGGCCATCATCACGTCGATCTTGTGAGCACGCGTGGCGCCGACCGCATCGAAGATCACGGCGGCTGCATCGCCGCTTTCCCGCGATACCACCGTCACGTTGTTGCGTTGTCCCCAAACCGTGAGCTGCTCGCGCGCAGCAGCACGGAAGGTGTCGCCGGCAGCAAGCAGCACGGACTGGTCGAAGCGCTGCAAATGCTTGGCCAGCTTGCCAATGCTCGTGGTCTTGCCCGCGCCGTTCACGCCAGCGATCATCATCACGAGTGGTTTGGCGCGACTTAGCATCAGCGACTTCTCGAGCGGGCGCAGCAGCTCCGCGAGCAGCGAGCGCAGTGCGGCCTTGACTTGCATCGAATCGGTCAGCTGCTCGCTGCGGACTCTCTCACGCAGCGCTTCAAGCAGGTATTCGGTGGCATCCACACCGGCATCTGACATTAGCAGCGCCGTTTCAAGTTCCTCATACAAATCCTCATCGATCTTCGCGCCAATGAAAATCCCCGTCAGGCCCGAGCTCGTTTTCGACAGGCCCGTTTTCAGGCGCGTGAGCCATGAACGCTTGGCGCTTGGTTCCGGTTCCGGTGGCGGCACGATCACGACGGTTTCTGCCGGCGCCTTCCACTGCGATGCCGTGTGGCCTTGCCAATAGGGTTTGGCTTCCGGGGGGTGGGCAGGGGCCTGCTGCGCCGGCGCGGCAGGCGTTGTTGTAGCCGTATCCGCTTGCGCACCCGACAGGGGCGCGGTTGGGCTTACCGGCGGAGTTAGCGTCGTCGGTGCCGCAGGAGAGCCTGAATCGCCGCGCGTGCTCTGAGCCGAATCTGCAGATGAAACCAATCCGGACCCCGAATCACCAGGCGCATCCGGGCCGCGTGGTGCACGAGCGCTCGCGTCAACGCTCGATCCCGAGTCCCGATGCACCGCTGCAGCGCCTTCCCGCACGGTTTCCACCGGCTGCGCCGGCGTCACCGGGGTACTACTAGCGGGCCGCAACGTTTCGGCGCCTTCAGAACGCACCTCGGCGACGTCCTCGGCTTCGTTTTCCTCGGGCTTATCGGTACCCGTATGGGTATCAGTCGATTTGCCTATTAATCGTTTGAAAAAGCTGAACATGGTCTGCAGGGGTGGGGGTGGCACGTTCTATCGATGCCGTCGCAACCGTGTTTCTGCGTCGAACATGCGAACAACGCAAACGCAAAGGTGACGATGGCCGCCGTGCCGCGAAAAACCGCCGGAAAGAGCGGCGAAAAGCCGGGCGTATGCGCAAAAAAGGCGAAAGACACTTATTTTATCAGCCGGCACCGATTGTAGGGCCGGCCTGGTGGTGGCGAACCCATGCATCGGGCGCGGCGGGGCTGTGGTAACGTGCCTGCATCGGCGACACGCGAAATGTTGCAGGCAGATTGTTGCAAACCGATCACATTCTCACCCGACCCGCGCGGGTCATCCCGCCGCCTCTTACCTACGCACATCCATGTCCCGTTCCTCGATCACCCGCGCATTAGAGCGAAATCGCGAACGCAGCCCCGAACGCACGCCGAAAGTCCGCGAAGTTGCGCCATCGCGCGGCGGCAAGCTGCATTCCATTCGCATCATTGGCGGCGACTGGAAGCGCACGCCGCTGCCCGTTCTGAGTCTGGACGGCCTGCGTCCGACGCCGGACCGGGTGCGCGAGACGCTGTTCAACTGGCTGGGCCAGTCGCTCGACGGCCGGCGCTGTCTTGATCTCTTCGCTGGCAGCGGTGCTTCGGGTTTCGAAGCGGCGTCGCGTGGCGCGCTACGCGTGCTGATGGTAGAACGCAGCGGCCGCGCAGTTGCGCAACTGAAGGCGAACCAGACGCGCCTGGCCGCGAAAAACATCGAAATCGTGGAGGCGGACGCACTGCGGCTCGCTGCGGGCCTCGCGCCAAATTCCTTCGATGTCGTGTTCCTCGATCCTCCTTTTGGAAACACCGCGATGCTCCAGCACGCCATTGAACTCGCTGTGCCGCTGGTGTCGCCGGGTGGCGCGCTGTACGTCGAATCGGGCGAACCCGTCGATCCAGCGCAAACGCCGGCGTTGTCCGGATGGGCGATTACCCGCGAAGGCAAGGCTGGCGCGGTCCGCTATCATTTGCTGCGGCGCGAAAACGAGGAATAGTGCGTGTTCCAAAATGCTTGGCTGGCGATCTCCGGCCAGCTGCGGACGGGGCTTGGCGCGTGATGGACGTAGCAGGCTTGGCGGATTTGGTTGGCGACGAAGTATCGGCGGAATTTTCTGGTCTTGTCGATGCCAGCGGCAGCCCAATTTGTTGTGGAAGACATACCAGAAGAAGTATGAAAAGAGGAGATGCCCCATGGTTGTAGCCGTTTATCCCGGAACGTTCGATCCGCTCACGCGTGGTCACGAAGACCTCGTGCGACGTGCATCGAGTATTTTCGATACGCTCGTGGTAGGAGTTGCAGATAGCCGGAACAAGAAGCCATTCTTCAGTTTGGCGGAACGGCTGGATATAGCGCATTACGTGTTGGGCCACTATCCGAACGTGCAGGTGATGAGTTTCAAGGGGCTACTGAAGGATTTCGTGCGCAACAACAACGCGCGCGTGATCGTACGGGGCTTGCGTGCCGTCTCTGACTTCGAATACGAATTCCAGATGGCGGGCATGAACCGTTATCTGCTGCCCGACGTCGAGACAATGTTCATGACGCCGTCGGATCAATACCAATTCATCTCGGGCACGATCGTGCGCGAGATCGCGCAACTCGGCGGCGATGTCAGCAAGTTTGTTTTTCCCTCGGTGGAAAAGCGCTTGCAGGACAAGGTCGGTCCGATTGCGCCGGACCCAACCCAACGGTGCCGTGAGCACTTAAGGCGCTCCGTGAAGCGCGCTCATCCAGGGCGCGCGGGCACCGAAAAAGCCGGCTGAGATGCCGGACGAAGAGAGTAAAGCATGGCCCTGTTCATTACCGACGAGTGCATCAACTGCGACGTGTGCGAGCCCGAGTGCCCGAACGACGCCATCTCGATGGGTATCGAAATCTACGTGATCGACCCGAACAAGTGCACCGAATGTGTCGGCCACTTCGACGAACTGCAATGTCAGCAGGTGTGCCCGGTGGAATGCATTCCACGCGATCCGGCGCATGAAGAAAACGCCATCCAGTTGATGGCGAAATATCACGCGTTGATGAAAGCGAAGGGCGCCTGATTTAACGTCAAGCGCCAAGCGCCAAACATCAAGCGCCCTTTACGCGCGCGGCCTCAGAGCAGCCCCGTAGCAACGCGTCGCAGTCGGCGTCAGTGCCGATCGTGATGCGCAGATGCTGGTCGATTCGCGGCAGCTTGAAATGCCGCACGAAAATCTCCTTCTCCTTCAGGCGTGCGGCCAGCGTGGCGGCATCGTGTTCCGGATGGCGCGCGAATACGAAGTTCGCGGCCGACGGCACCACATCGAAGCCCAACGCCTGCAAGTCTGCCGTCAGCCGTTCGCGGCTTGCGATCACCTTCGTGCAGGTTTCGCGAAACCAGTCGTCGTCTTCAACGGCCGCGATTGCCGCGGCTTGCGCCAGCCGATCGAGCGGGTAGGAATTGAAGCTGTCCTTCACGCGTGTCAGCGCCTCGATCAGCGCTTCGTGCCCGAGTGCGAACCCCACGCGCATACCCGCCAGCGAACGCGCTTTCGACAACGTTTGCACGACCAGCAAATTTGGATTTTCATCGATAAGCGCCACCGCCGATTCCGCGCCGAAATCCACATATGCCTCGTCGATCACCACGACCGAATCCGGATTTGCCACCACCAACACCGTGATCTCGGCGAGCGGCAACGCACGGCCCGTCGGTGCATTCGGATTGGACAGCAGCACGCCGCCGTTGGGCGCGCGATAGTCGTCCACATCAATACCAAAATCCGCGTTGAGCGGCACGGCATCGAATGCGACGCCGTACAACTGCGCATACACCGGATAGAAGCTGTAGGTGATATCGGGGAAACGGATTGGCTTGTCGTGCTTGAGCAACGCCTGGAACGTGTGTGCGAGAACCTCGTCCGACCCATTGCCGACGAACACTTGGTTCTCGTGCAGCCCGTGATGTTGCGCGATGGCCGCGCGCAACGCGTGTGCTGTCGGATCGGGATATTTGCGAAGCGAGCAGCCATCCTCGCCCAGTTCGCGCCGGATTGCATCGACTACGCGCGGCGAAGGCGGATAGGGGTTCTCGTTCGTGTTGAGCTTCACGGGACGTGCGAGCACGGGTTGTTCGCCTGGCACATACGGCGTCAGCTTATTGACGATGTCGTTCCAGAAACGGCTCAAGGTTCGCTCCTTACCCTTACTTGTCCTTTCGGGACGGGTGATGCGTCACTAATGCACGTTGCATTGCGTTCAGCCGTTGCGATGCAGGTTCATCATCGCGCGCTCCATTTCGTCGTTGATCGCGAACGGCATGACGGCGAGCGCACGTTTGATCGACGCATCGATCACGTCCTGCTCCTCACGGCGCGGCGGTTTCAGCACAAAATTCGCCACATCGGGTTTCGCGCCCGCTCGAGAGCCTTCGGGAATCAGATCGCGCGGATGTCCGATGCCAATCCGCAAACGCCAATATTGTTGCGACGACAAATGCGCGCAAATGTCCTTCAGGCCGTTGTGCCCGCCGCTGCTGCCGCCGAGCTTCAGCTTCACCGTGCCGGGCGGCAAGTCGAGTTCATCGTGCGCGACCAGGATCTCGTCCGGCAAGATCTTGAAGAACTGCGCCACGACGGCCACGACCGATTGCCCTGACCGGTTCATGGAGGTCTGCGGCTCGAGCAGATGAATCTCTTGACCATTGAGCCGGCCACGGTCGTAGTGACCGTGAAACCGGCGCTCGTCACGTAGCGATGCACCAGCGTCGCGCGCCAGTTGATCGACGAACCAGAAGCCGGCATTGTGACGGGTCGCGGTGTATTCGGCGCCCGGATTGCCGAGCCCGACGATCAGTTTGATCATGTTCAATCTTGGCGGCGTAGCAAACCAATAGCACCAGAAAAAGGCCAAAAAAACTGCCGGAGCAGAGCAACGGCGGGTCACTTCGTCCGCTCTTACGAGCGGACTCAAGCGGGACAGGCTTCAGCCAGACTACTTATGCAGCCGGCTTGTCGCCTTCGCTCGGAGCAGCAGCGCCCGAAGCAGCTTCGTCGGACACGACGGCAGCCGGGATGGTCGCCGAAGCGATCACCGGGTTTTCTGCTTCGAGGTGGGCGACCAGCGCCACGCCCTTCGGCAAAACGATGTCCTTCACGTGCAGCGTGTGACCAGCTTCAATCTTCGCCAGATCGAGTTCGACGAATTCCGGCAGATCGGCCGGAAGGCATTCGATTTCGACTTCGTTCAGAACGTGCGAGATCACCGCGCCACCAATCTTCACAGCCGGATTCGTTTCTTGATTCATGAAGTGCACCAGTACCTTGGTGTGCAGCTTCTTCTTCGAATCGACACGTTGGAAGTCAACGTGCAGAACCATTTGCTTGAACGGATGGTATTGGACGTCGCGCAGCAGAACCTGTTGCGACTTGCCACCGATTTCCAGGTCGAGAATCGACGAATGGAAGACTTCTTTCTTCAGCGCGTGCCAAAGTGCGTTGTGATCGAGCTCAACAGCTTGAGCTTCAGCGTTCGCGCCATATACGATGCCCGGGGTTTTGCCCGACTTACGCAGGCGGCGGCTCGCACCCGTACCTTGCAGATTGCGCTCAAAAGCGACTACTTTCATGATTCAACTCCATAATCTGCCCGCGACCAGGCAGTGAAAACTGGGCTGTCCGCAATAGTGTTCAGCCCCAGAGCAGCGGTTCAGGCCTTCGTTCGCCTGAACCGGTTACGCAGTTCAGCAGAGCTTTGACTCCCTGCTAAACCGCAAATACTTTTTAACCTTCCGCGAACAGCGACATGACCGAGTCGCCGCGACGGATACGCGAGAACGTTTCGGCCAGCAATCCCGCGCTCGATAGGACGCGCACCTTCGTGCATGCGCGGGCTTCGTCGGAGAGGGGAATGGTGTCGGTGACAACGAGTTCGTCGAGTTCCGACGCCGCAATCCGCTCGCCTGCGCCACCGGACAAAACCGGGTGTGTGGCATACGCGAAGACCCTCGTTGCGCCGCGTTGCTTCAAAACCTGTGCTGCCTTGCAGAGCGTGCCGGCGGTGTCGACCATGTCGTCCATGATCACGCACGTGCGGCCTTCCACTTCACCAATGATGTTCATCACTTCAGCGATGTTCGCCTTTGGGCGACGCTTGTCGATGATCGCGAGATCGGTGTTCAGTTGCTTCGCGAGAGCCCGGGCGCGGACTACACCGCCCACATCGGGCGACACCACCAGCAGGTTCTTGTAGTTCTGCTTGTGCAGATCGCCGAGCAGCACGGGCGTGGCGTAGATGTTGTCGACCGGGATGTCGAAGAAACCTTGAATCTGGTCGGCGTGCAGGTCCATGGTGACGACACGATCCACACCGGCAATCTCCAGCATGTTCGCCACGACCTTCGCCGAGATGGCGACGCGGGCCGAACGGGGCCGGCGATCCTGACGGGCATAACCGAAGTACGGGATAGCTGCAGTGATCCGGCCAGCGGATGCGCGCTTGAGCGCATCGACCATGATCATGAGTTCCATCAGCGTGTCATTGGTCGGCGCGCAGGTGGACTGCAGCACAAATACGTCCTTGCCGCGCACATTTTCCTGGATCTCGACCATGATTTCGCCGTCGGAGAAACGGCTGACCATTGCTTTGCCAAGAGGAATTCCAAGGATTTTGACGACTTCCTGTGCAAGCGCGGGATTCGCGTTGCCAGTGAATACCATCAGGCCGTCACTGCTCATCGTGCACCTGTTTCTTGGCTGGGGCGATAGGGAAACGCGAGAAATCGCGAGAAATTATGGCAGGGGAAGAAGGATTCGAACCTTCGCATGCTGGAATCAAAATCCAGTGCCTTAACCAACTTGGCGACTCCCCTACACTAACTTTGAGTTCCGCCGGGCAGTGTAGAACAAACCCGAAAAAACGAAACTTTACGACGCGAAAGCGAAGAGAGGATGCGAATCCAGACTTTCGGTCACTTTACTTTTCCAGCTTGCCGGAAGTTTGGCTTGCGCCATCTCAGCTTCGGCTTTGCTACGAAAAGCGGCAAACACGCTCGCTCCAGATCCGGTCATTCGCGCAGGTGAAAAATTCGAAAACCACTCAATCACCTTAGCTACTTCCGCGTACTTCCCAACCACAACTGCCTGCATATCATTTCGACCGAAGCTGTCAGGCCAATCTGCGTCAGAACTATGTTGTGCAAGGAACTTTTTAATTTTGAGGAATTTTGAGCTCCTTGTCAACGCTTTCTCTGAAAAAACCGCAGCCGTTGGAACATGCACCGCAGGAGTCACCACCAGGAAGAAGCGTTTAGGTAGATCGACGCCCTGCAGCGCCTCGCCAACACCTTCGGCAAAAGCATTTTGCCCGAAGACGAAAAACGGCACATCGGCGCCGAGTTTCAGCGCCAGATCCTGCAACGCTTGTCTCGACAACCCAACGCCCCATAAGCGATTCAAGGCGAGAAGCGTAGTCGCGGCGTCAGAACTGCCGCCGCCGAGACCGCCGCCCATAGGCAATATTTTATCAATTTCTACGTCTACGCCAAGGGGGCAGCCCGTTGTCGACTGCAGCAAACGTGCAGCACGTACAACGAGGTCATCCGCTTCGGGCACGCCGGGAACGTCGGTTTTACGCGCGATCACGCTGTCGTCGCGACGGGTGAAGTGCAGGAGGTCGCCCCAGTCGAGCAACTGGAATACTGTCTGCAAAGCGTGATAGCCGTCCGCGCGGCGCCCCGTGATGTGCAAAAACAGATTGAGCTTGGCCGGCGCGAGACAGTTGCGCAGGGAAGCATCGGCCAGCGGGCGCGCTGAGCCCGGCGATGAACTCGATAAAGACGACTGCATACGATTGAGCTAAGGCGTTACTAGTCGAGGACGAGCTTGATGTCGAGCGGCGGGTCGGCACGCGACAGATTCACACGCTTTACGCCAGTTGCGGGCGCATCGGCATAGGCCACATAGTCGATGGTCCAGCCGTCCTGCTTGATTTCCTTCAAGCGGCCATTTTCAGACGACGCATCCATGGTCGTGCGCGCCCGCGAGGTTGGTGCTGGCGATGGCTGCAGCCAATACCGCAAGCCTTCCACCGGCAGCGCGAAGCCAAGGGTGGAGCGCATGAGCTCGGAGACGTTATCGGCGGTCTGCGGTTCGCGGTTCGGTAATTCGAGCGTGGCTAACGACGACGACGTCACGATAGCCAGCGTTTGTCCAAGCGGATTACGCAATTGCAGCGTGACGGTGTCTCCGGTTTCCTGCCAGTCGAAGTTGCCGTACGCCTTGCGTTGCTGGCCGTTCTGGTCGTCGTACTGGACCGCGAACCGGCCGTGATAGACACGGCTGGTTCGCGCAGTCACCACGGTTGCTGCATTCGAGGTAGTCGGCACGCGCGGGGTGACCGCGCACCCTGACATCACCACCACACCCGCTGCCATCAACGCCAGCGCACCCCGACGTGCGCGCTGGCCGCCCAGGAAATTCGTTGCAATCAAGTTCAAAGGTCGTTCACCTGGAATCGTTTGAGCGTTTTCAACAATGTGTCGTTGCCGGGTTCGAGCTTTTGCGCCTGACGCCATGTATTGCGCGCCTGGTCCTGCTGCCCTGACTTCCACTGCACTTCGCCGAGATGAGCGCCAATTTCGGCGTTCGGCTGCAGGTCGTAGGCCTTCTTCAGGATGCTCGCAGCTTCCGCGTCATTGCCCATCCGATACTTCGCCCAGCCAAGACTGTCCATGATGAACGCGTCGTTCGGCGCAAGCGATATCGCCTTCTCGATCAGCTTTTCCGCTTCGTCCAGCCGCTCGTTGCGATCAACAAGCGAATAGCCGAGCACGTTATACGCCTGCGCATTGTCCGGCTGCTCTTTCATCAGCTTGCGCAACTGCGCTTCCATGGTGTCGTAATGGCCGTTCTTCTCGGCTGCCATGGCGTAGTCGTAGGCAATGTCCGGGTCATCCGGGAAAGCCGTCGACGTCTTCGACAAGGCCGCTTCCGCCTCCGGATACCGCTGCGCCTGAAACAGGATCGCGGCGTCAGTACGTGCGAGCAGCGCCAGGTCGCGGGGATCGGACGTCTGCAGGCTGCCCAGCAATTGCCGGGCTTCGTCGACCTTGCTGTGCGAGGCGAAGATCTGCGCGCGCGTGACTTGCGCCGGCAAGTACTGCTGGCTCTCACGCGGAATCTTGTCGAGCCACTGGCTCGCGGCCGCGTCGTCTTTCTTCTCAAGCGCCAACTGCGCGAGATAGATGTAAGCCTGTCCCGGATCGGCGCCGGGCGTGCTTTCAGCCGCCGCCGCGTATTGCTTTAGGTAATCCTGCGCCTTGTCCGGCTGTTTCTTCTGAATGTTGATCAGCGCGAGCGCCATCGGCGGCGTCAAATCTTTCGAATCGTTCTTGCGCATGATTTCGAACTGCTTCTGGGCGTCGTCGAGACGATCCGCCGACAGATACAGTTGCGCCAGCGCAAGGCGCGCATCGTGCGACTTGGGATCCTTTTCCAGGTACTTCTCGAACGAAGCAATACCTTCGTTGCGTTCGTTCGGCCCCATGCGCGTGAGCGTCAACGCCGCGGGCAAGTAGTCGGGCTTCAATTTCAGCGCTTGTTTAAGCGATGCTTTCGCGCCGGGCTGGTCGTCGTCAATTTGCTGCCTGGCCAGGGCCAACTGAGTTTCCGGCCGGTCCAGGTCGTTCTTGACCAGGTCCTTTAGCACATTCAGCCCGCCCACGCGATTCGGTCCGCGCGACAGCAATATTTGCAGCGAGATGATCGCGTCGCCGCGCTGCTCCGCGGGTACCTTCGCGAGTTCGGTCTCGAGGATCGGCTTGGCTTCGTCGGGCTTGCCGGAGAGGATCAGCAGCGACGCGCTCAACTGCGCAGCACGTTCCGAATTCGGCGAGAACTGCTGCCAAAGCTGGACTGCCGTCAGAGCGTCGTTGGGACTTTGTGCGGCGATTGCAATCTCGGTTGCGCGCTGGGCGAAACGCGGATCGTGCGTGTCGCGAGCGAGAGCAAGATAAGTTTGGTACGCCGGCGCTGCCTGATTGCGTTGCAGCGCGACTTCTGCCGCCAGTACCTGGAACACGATCTGGCTGGTCACAGGGATGTTGTCCTGTACTTCCTTGCCCGTGGTCGGCGCGGTGATCAGGTCCGCCGCGCTGATGGCGGATTGATCGTCGTCCGGCGCGGGAAGCTGCGCGGGGCTCTGTGCATAGGCAGGCGCGAGTGCAAACACAGCCACCGCGAACGCCACGGCGACCGCGAGTTTGCTCGGGTAGACTGGCTTACCGCGTGTAGGGCCCGTTTGGGCGGTCGCTGCACGCTGCTTCGAAAACAACTTTACGAAGGACAAGTTCATGGAAATCCGATCAATGTTTCAGTCGATTGTAGCGCGCCCGCTACAATACGCGCACATCCCACAGCAAGTTGCAGACCAGTAAAACATGCCAGAGTTGCCGGAAGTCGAAGTAACCCGACGCGGGATCGAACCGTTCGTCTCCGGACGCCGGGTAGAACGTGTCGATGTCCGTACACCGGCTCTGCGCTGGCCAATTCCGCCGCATCTCGCGAAGACGATGAAGGCGCTGAAAATCGAAAAAGTCGAGCGGCGCGGCAAGTACCTGTTGTTCGAAACCTCCGAAGGCTGGCTGATCGTGCATCTCGGCATGACGGGGACACTACGGGTATTGCGTAACCTGCCGCGTCCGCCGGATGCGGCGAAGCATGATCATATAGACCTGATCTTTGATGACTTTATTTTGCGCTTTCGCGATCCGCGGCGCTTTGGCGCAGTGCTCTGGCATTCGCGCGAAGACGGCGATGTCCTCGACCATTCGCTGCTGGCGGGACTGGGCTTAGAGCCTTTCACCACTGAATTTTCGGGCGCGCTGATGTACCGGCAGACGCGTGGGCGCAAAGTGTCCGTCAAGCAGGCGTTGCTCGCGGGCACGATGGTCGTCGGAGTGGGCAATATTTACGCGTCCGAGAGCCTGTTTCGCGCGGGTATCCGGCCCACGGTTGCCGCCGGTCGCGTCTCGCTCGTGCGTTACGATTTTCTCGCCGACGCCGTGCGTACAACGCTCGCCGCGGCGATCGAAAAGGGAGGCAGCACGTTGCGCGATTTCGTGGGCAGGAACGGCGAGTCAGGCTATTTCCAACTCGATTATTTCGTCTATGATCGCGCGGGCCAGCCGTGCCATGTTTGCGGAACGGCCATCAAGCAAATCGTGCAAGGCCAGCGATCCACGTACTTTTGCCCGCGCTGCCAGCGCTAGCCGCCATGCTCCAGCTCACCGACTTCTCCACGCGTCTGATCGCATGGCAACGCGTTCACGGCCGCCACGACCTGCCGTGGCAAAACACCCGCGATGCCTACCGGATCTGGTTGTCTGAAATCATGTTGCAGCAGACGCAGGTATCGACGGTAATTCCGTACTACGCGTGTTTTCTCGACCGGTTCCCCGACGTGAACGCGCTCGCCGCCGTCCCGCTCGACGACGTCATGGCGCTTTGGGCCGGTCTCGGCTACTACTCGCGCGCGCGCAATCTGCATCGATGCGCATGTGTCGTATCGATGCAGCATGGCGGCGAGTTTCCTCGCAGCGTCGATGCGTTGGCTGAATTGCCGGGTATCGGGCGTTCGACGGCCGCGGCCATTGCGTCGTTCGCGTTTGGCGCACGTGCGACCATTCTCGATGGCAACGTGAAGCGGGTGCTCGCACGGGTGTTTGGCATCGACGGATTTCCGGGCGAAAAGCGCGTGGAAAACACGATGTGGACGCTGGCCGAATCGCTGCTCCCCGATGCCGCACACAAGGACAACGTCACCGCTTATACGCAAGGGTTGATGGATCTCGGCGCAACGCTATGCGTGCGCGGCAAGCCGGATTGCGCGCGCTGTCCGTTCGCTGCCGATTGCGTGGCGCACGTAACTGGACGACAAAAGGAGCTGCCGGCGTCGCGCCCGAAAAAGACGGTGCCGACGCGCAAGACTTGGATGCTGGTGTTGCAGGATGGGGATAGCGTACTGCTTGAGAAGCGCCCGCCGACGGGCATTTGGGGCGGTCTATGGAGCCTGCCCGAAGCAGCGGATGAAGATGTGCTCGCGGCGGTCTCACACAGCTTCGGCGGTTCGGCCGAGCTTCAGCGGCTCATGCCCTTCACGCACACGTTTACACATTTCAAACTGGATATTGAACCGCGTCTCGGGCGGGCGAACGGTGTACCCGACGCAGCCGATAACCAGACCGTGTGGGCGTCGCTAGCGAATATTGACGCGTATGGCGTGCCCGCGCCAGTGCGCAAACTGCTCGACGCGTTGCGCAGGGCTCGCTGATTTGATCTAACGGGACGCTAAAGCCGCTGGAGCGACGTCAAAGCAGTTGATGCTGCTGCATATAGTGATGCACCACATCAATCCGCGCGGCCGCATCTTCCAGCTCCATCAGCTTTTGCCGGGCGCGCATGGGGATCGGCAGGATCTCGGACAAGCGGTTGGATACCCAGGTCGGATCGTCAAGAAGGAAGGGCTCGGTGAACGGCAGATCCTTCGGCTCGCGCGCCTTGATTGCATCGATGATCCGCTCGAGCACTTCCGCGCACGCACCGAACTTCACCAGCGCTTCCGTGCCGTCCAGCGGCGTGTCGTCGCCAATGGTTTCCGCCACGCCCACCAGCAGATTGCTCGGCTCCACGCGATGCGACAACAGCCGAAAGCGCGTCGTGCCGCGCGCCTGAACCAACAGCATGCCGAACGTGTCCACGTCGCATTGCGTGATCTCGGCCAGGCAGCCGATGCTCTCGGGCACCGACGGATCTCCCGGCGACGCAATCTCATTGCCGCTTTTCAGTAGGCACACGCCGAACGGCGTGCCTTCGCGCAAACACGCACGCGCCATGTCGAGATAGCGTGCTTCAAAGATTTTCAGGGGGAGATGACCGCCCGGAAACAACACGGTGTGCAGCGGAAACAGCGGCAGGTCGGCGAGAAGGGGATTGGTGGACATCGCGCGTTTCTCTTTAAAAGAAAGGCCGCCCGAAGGCGATCAGGTTGGCAAGGGTACGACGTGTCCATCCACAGTGATGGGTGCGTCGCGATGCCGCACAATCACATTGGCCTTGTCACCGAAGCCCGCGGCGAGCGCCTGGGCGATGAATACTGAGCGGTGCTGGCCACCCGTGCAGCCGATCGCCACCGTCAGGTAACTACGGTTGTCGTCACGGAATTGCGGCAGCCATTTGGCGATGAATGTGTCTACGTCATCGATCATCTGGTGGACCATGGGTTGGGCGGAAAAAAAGTCGATAACCGGCTGGTCGAGGCCTGTCAGCGGCCGCAGTTTGTGGTCGTAGTACGGATTCGGCAGCGTGCGGACATCGAAGACAAAATCGGCGTCGAGCGGCACGCCGCGCTTGAATCCGAATGACTCGAACATCAGCGTGAGCCCGGCCGTTTCCTGCTCGATGAAACTCTTTACCCACGTGCGCAACAAGTTCGCCCGCAGATTGCTGGTGTCGATCTGGTGACCGAATTCGGCAAGGCCCGAGACGAGCTCGCGCTCATGCTCGATTGCTTCGCCCAGCGACGTCAGCAGCCCGACGTCGGCGTTGTGAGTGGGTGAACCCGACAGCGGATGACGGCGGCGCGTCTCGGAAAAGCGTTGAATCAGCGACTGCGTACTGGCGTTGAGAAACAGTACACGCAGGTCGAACGCTTGCGACAGGTCTTTGATGATCGCGGGCACTTCGTCGAGCGAACGGCTCGAGCGCGCGTCGATAGCGACAGCCAGACGCGGCTGCCCCTGTGTGTCGAGATACTTGGCGAGCTCGGGCAGAAACCGCGGTGGGAGGTTGTCGACGCAATAGTAGCCGGCGTCTTCGAGCGCGTTCAGGGCAACCGATTTGCCGGAGCCGGAAATACCCGTAATCAGAATAATGTGCATGAGTAAGGACTCGTTCGCTCGAGGTAAAAGCACGCAAAAAATTCGGGTCCGGGCGGCGGCCAAGTGCTCGATGCCGCCGGTCTCGCCATGTCAACCGGTCAGATCAGCTTGCCGGGGAACTGGCTTTCGGGGTCCTGCATCGCGAGGCGCTGACGATCCATGAAATCACGCAAAGTATCGATATCCCGCAATTGCAGGATCGTGTTGCGCACTGCCGCTTCCACTAGCACTGCCAGATTTCGGCCGGCCGCCACCTGGATGGTGACCTTGCTGATCGGCAAACCGAGCACGTCGACCGCCTGGTTTTCGAGCGGCAGGCGCTGGAATTCACCGTCTGGACGACGCATAAGCTGAACGATCAGCTTGAGCTTCATTTTCCGCCGAACAGCGGTTTCACCAAAGATGGTTTTGATATCCAGCAGGCCGAGGCCGCGGACTTCCAGCAGGTTCTGCAGCAAGGGCGGGCATCTGCCTTCAACAAAATCCGGACCGAGGCGCACGAAGTCTACGGCGTCGTCAGCGACAAGACCGTGACCGCGGCTGATCAACTCCAGCCCGAGTTCGCTTTTGTCGAGACCGGAGTCGCCGGTCAGCAGCACGCCCATACCTAGAATGTCGAGGAACACGCCGTGCAGCGTGGCGCGCGGCGCAAGAATGCGCGACATGTAGAGCCGCAGGCTGTCGATCACCGCTGCCGCAGACATACGCGTGGTGAAGAGCGGCGTGGACGAGCGGGTGCAGCGCAGAACCAGTTCAGGCGGGGCGCCGACTTCGCCCGCCACCACCAGGAAAGGCGGTTCCAGCGCGATCAGTTCGGCCATGTTGCGGGAGCGGTCTTCGTCGGATTGGCGCTGATAGTAGTTGATCTCGGCGTCGCCGAGTACCTGGATACGGTTGGGGTGAATCAGGTTCAGGTGTCCGACGAGATCGGCGCTTGATGTTGCATTGGCGACGGTTTCAGTCGAAAAGCCGCGCTCCCAGCCTTCGTGACCCGTGAGCCAGCTCAGTTTCAGCGCGGCTGCGTTGTCGTCGAAAATACTCTGGGCGTTGATGCTGGACGTATCCATGAGGCCGGAACTCCGTGAGGGGCCGCGAGCATGAGCCAATTGAAGAGCCGGGGTTGGTCTCTTCAATGCTCCGCTCAATAGGACCGATTGTGCGCTAGAAGGGCCGCTGGCGCGAGAGGACTGTTCGGCCTGGTCTCCCACCGCGAGTCTAGGTCCAGCACGAGCCCGGCTCAATATCAATAAGCTCAGGGCTGCCATTGCGTGAGCACCTGGTACAGCGTCTCACGATCTTCTTCAGTATTCAGGCGTTCACGTGCATCCCGGTCGGACAGCAGTTGCGCTATCTCCGACAGGATTTCGAGGTGCTGTTGCGTGGCCTGTTGGGGAACGAGCAGAAAGATCAGCAACGACACGGGCTGCCCGTCCGGCGACTCGAAAGCGATCGGCTCAGCCAGGCGCACAAAGGCGGCGAGCGGATGCTTCAGGCCCTTGATGCGTCCGTGCGGAATGGCGACGCCTTCACCGAGACCGGTCGAGCCGAGTCGCTCGCGCGCGAAAAGATTGTCGGTGACGATACTGCGGCCAATACCGTTCTGGTTCTCGAAGATCAGGCCCGCTTGCTCGAATACACGTTTCTTGCTGGTGACGGACAGTCCGAGGACGACATTTTCGAGGGGAAGAAATTTGGCTAAACGATTCATGTTGGCAGGCGATACGTGGCCTGAATTCTCCTCATCGTGGCGACTGCATAACCTGCACGAAACGCTCACGGCGATTTTGGTAAAGAATGCTCGGGAGACCTGAGTCTCGCTTCATTCCGATTAACAATCCCAGTATCCGATACTAACCTACTAACCAAACCATTATAGAACAGCGTAATCAGCGATGGTGCGGCGCGCCATAGGCTGGACACGTTTGTTGTGCATAACGCAACGCTCGGCTGTTGCCCCAACTCCCCCGGTCGCGGCAAAAACCGCCTTGAACTACCGGTGACAAAAAAGCCGCCTGCTTTCAGGCGGCTCGTTCCAACTATGGGGTTGCCGGGTTCCGGTCCACATTACTCTGGAATCCGGCGCATCGAAAATCCTTCAACCAATGCGCCATCCACCCCGGCTTGAATCATTCCTCTAACGGTTTACGGTGCCCCGTGGTACCTCATGGAACTCACGGCGCCGGAACTTCGCTCTCTTGCTGTTCGTGTCCGTACTTCATTGTGGCGTGTGCATGGCCCTGGATCTTATCCTTGTGGCGGAGCACTTGCCGGTCCAGCTTGTCGACCATCAGGTCGATGGCCGCGTACATATCAACGTCACAACTCTCGATGAAAATGTCCTTGCCCTTCAGATGCAGGTTGATTTCGACCTTTTGGCGCTTGTCCTTTTCCCTATGATTGTCGACCGAGAGGACCACACTGCCGTCGATTACCTGATCGAAGTGCCGTAGCACTCTATCCAGTTTGGTGATCACATATTCTCGCAACGCAGGCGTCAATTCGAGATGGTGTCTACTGATCTGTAGGTTCATAGTTGCTCTCCAAGCTGATGGCCGCCTGATGTTATCACGCTGCTCAAACCGGTCGCTACTTGCCCATACGCGTCCATTCTGTTGAACGGTAGTACGGAACGGGATCGCATCGGCCGGCTCGCTCGCGCTTTCGCGACGCGGCCGGTAAAGGCCCGCTGCGATATGCAGCGGTCTACAAAGACTTTCGCAAGTTCACTGCCGGGATCTTCAGAGCTTCGCGATATTTGGCCACCGTGCGGCGCGCCACCACGAATCCCTGTTCTGCCAGCAACTCTGCGATGCGGCTGTCTGAAAGAGGAGATTTCGAGTCTTCAGCTCCTATCAGTTGCTTGATGAGTGCCCTGATCACCGTTGACGATGCTGCGCCACCCGTTTCGGTTGAAACGTGTGATCCGAAGAAGTATTTAAATTTCAGCGTCCCGAATGGGGTCAGCATGTACTTACCGGTTGTCACACGTGAGACAGTGGATTCGTGTAAACCCAGCGTATCAGCAATCTCCCTCAAAACCAAGGGCCGCATTGCAATTTCGCCGTGCGCAAAAAAGTTCTTCTGACGTTCCACAATGACTTGTGCAACGCGGAGAATCGTCTCGAATCTTTGTTGAATATTCTTGATCAGCCAGCGCGCTTCCTGAAGCTGCTGACGCAACGAACCACTCCCCGGATCGCCGCGATTGTTGCGCAAAATATTTGCGTAGAGGTGATTGATGCGAAGCCGCGGCACGATTTCCGGATTCAATTCTGCGGTCCAGCCGCTCGACATCTTGCGCACCAGGATGTCAGGAACAACGTAATCCGCTTCGCTCTTGCCAAACGCGGCGCCGGGGAACGGTTCCAGCGAACGAATCAGCAAATGGGCGTCGCGCAATGCGTCGTCCGAGGCTTTGAGCCGCTTTCGCAAACGCGTGAAATCGCGCGCTGCAAGCAGTTCCAGATGGTGCATCACAATATCGAGCGCCAGTGTGCGGATGGGCGATGGCTCAAACCGCAACAACTGGAGCTTGAGACATTCTGACGCGGAACGTCCGCCCACGCCCGGCGGATCGAAACTCTGCAGCAATGCCAGTGCCGCGCTCAGTTCGTCGACATCGACTTCCAGTTCGTCCGGCAGATCCGCCTTTACTGCCTCGAGCGATGACGTGAGATAGCCATCTTCATCGAGCGATTCGATCAGGAACGTGATCAGCGCACGATCGCGCTGATTCGCCTTCGTCATGCGCAGTTGCGATGTCAGGTGATCACGCAGCGTGGTAGTGGACTCGTGGATTTGCAGCGGCGGCAGGTCGTCGTCGGAACCGCTATTCGAGCGGCCGTAATCTTCCAGATTCCACGAACTCGAATCCGACCCGTTATCCGACGAGCTCATGCCGTTGTATTCGTGTACGCCCTGGGGATCGCCGTTTTCCGAGCGGTCGGTCGTTGTCGTGCTGCTGCTCGACGACGTGCCGTTGCTCATCATGGGGTCTGGCGCGTTCACCGACGCCCCCGACGTGATCAGCGAGCCGTCCGCTGCTACGCGCAGCGGGCTGGTAGTCCAGTCGTCCTCGTTCTCTAGCAGCGGGTTTTGCGCGACAGCCATTGCGACTTTCTGCTGCAGTTCAAGCGTCGACAACTGCAGCAGCCGGATGGACTGCTGCAGTTGTGGGGTCAGCGCAAGATGCTGCGACAGGCGAAGTTGGAGGCCGGCTTTCATGGCAAGGTTTTAATCATTGTAGAGTAAAGAGATTGCCACGGGCGCGACACCTCGCGGGGATCGACCAAAAACAAGCGTGCCGCCTCGCGGGCGGCACGTAAGAGTTGCTGGCGGCGCGGGACGCCGTCCACAACGGTGTTGCAAGGGCGCGGGACGCTGCGTCCCCGCGTTCACATGCGGAAATGTTCGCCGAGATAAACGCGCCGCACGCTCTCATTTTCGATGATATCGCTTGGCGCGCCTGCTGCGAGCACGCTGCCGTCGCTGATGATGTAAGCATGGTCGCAGATGCCCAGCGTCTCGCGTACGTTGTGGTCCGTGATCAGGACGCCAATGTTGCGCTGCTTCAGGAACTTCACGATCTTCTGAATTTCGAGCACGGCGATTGGGTCGACGCCGGCGAACGGTTCGTCCAGCAGGATAAACGCCGGATTGGTCGCTAGCGCACGGGCAATTTCCACCCGCCGCCGTTCGCCGCCCGAGAGCGACAACGCCGGGTTTTCACGTAGATGCGCGATCTGAAGTTCGTCGAGCAACGCTTCCGCGCGGTCCGTAATGGCCTGTTTGGAGAGCGGCTTGTCGTTCTCGTCCATTGGCAGCTCAAGCACCGCGCGAATGTTCTGCTCCACACTCAGCTTGCGGAACACCGATGCTTCCTGCGGTAGATACGAGAGCCCGAGGCGCGCACGCTTGTGAATGGGCAGCAGGCTGATGGACGTGCCGTCGAGCAGGATTTCACCCGCGTCCAGCGGCACTAGCCCGACGATCATATAGAACGACGTGGTCTTGCCCGCGCCGTTCGGCCCGAGCAACCCGACCACTTCGCCGCTTTTCACGTCGAGCGAGACGTCTTTCACGACCGTGCGCGAGCCGTAGCGTTTCTTCAGGTTGCGGACGGTGAGCAAACTGCTCGTACCGGCCGGCTTACGATGAGGCATGGCGGGCGAATTCACGGCTGCTGCGTTCCTTGCATCTTGGTGGACGGCGTCAGGGTGACCGGCGCACCGGTCAGCGGCGCGGCGCCGCCGTTGCGCGGGGCGAGCATGGCCCGAACGCGGCCGGTCGGGTCGACCGGACCAGCGACGTCAGATCCGGCTTTCGCTGTATAGAAGTCTTTCTGGCCGTCGTAGGTAATCACGCTGCCGTGCACTTCGTCCTGGATCGTGGTGAGGCCCACGAGGCGGCGCACAAAGGCACGCGTGGTCAGCGTGGTGAGATCCTGCTTGCCGTCGTAGTCGATCCGCACCGCATTGCCTTCGATATATTCGTCGAGGCCGTCGCGTTTCTGGCGGAAATACGAGAGGTTGCCGCCGTCGGACGTGCCGGTCGCGTACTGATACCCCTGCGGATCCTGCGTTACCTCGACACGGTCGGCCTTGATGATGATCGTGCCTTTGGTCGCGACCACGTGGCCCGTGAAGATGTTGACCTGCTTCAGGTCGTCATAGGTCATGTTGTCCGCTTCAATATTCAGCGGCTTGTCGTTGTCGGCGCGTTCGGCGTGTGCGGCTGGCGCAAACGCTGCCAGGGGCAACGCCACACATGCTGCCGCAATCCCGAATTGCACGACACGTGCGGCGCGGCGCGAAAATGCACTGCGTGCTGCGCACAGACGGTCGGATTCGGGTCGGAGAAATGGTTTGTTCATGCAGTCACACTTGAATGGATTAAGCGCAATTCGTTGGAACTGCCGGGGTTATTTGGATGAGGTGCCGAGGGTGTCGGAGGCGGCGATCTGGCCGCGCACCTGCCCAAAAAGCTTCATTACCCGGGTCGCGTTGTTGTAATTCATGCCATTGCCCGTCATCATCGACGGACCACGCTGAAGTTTAACTGGCTTTTCTGTTTCGATGACATCGTCGTTTACAAGGATGCGAAAGTGCTCCGAATCGGCGGCCATCTGCGGGTCGCCGTAGCCAGCCACGCGCAAAATGTGGGCATTCTCGTAAAGATTGGCAATCGAGACGTCGCCGTTCACGCTACCACGCTCGGATGTGGCCGTCACGGTCGGCCGCAGCGGTTGGAGCATGCGCATGGCGGGTTTCGTGAGGTCGCTGACTTCATCGTCCTCGTAATGCACCATCGAAATCGCGGTCAGGCGGTATTGCGTGGTGCCGGTGGTGTCGAGTTCTGAGACCGAGAAGTTCGTCGCGAAGTAGTCGGGCGTGTGTGCCTTCGGGCGCTCCGGTTCCTGGGGCTTGGGCAGTGTAGCCTGCAGCAGCCAGTAGGTGATGCCCGCGAGCGCTGCCAGCGCGACCACTGGCAGCGCTGAGGTCAATTTGGTAGGTTGTTGCATGGGATTCAGGCTCCGATAGCCGCGGCAAGCAGGCCGTCGTAGCGATTCTGGGCGCGCAGGATGACGTCGCATACCTCGCGCACCGCGCCTTTACCGCCGCGTTTGGTGGTAGCGAAATGCACGTGGTTCAGCACTTCCTCATGCGCGTTGGCGGGCGCCGCCGCGAAACCGCACAGCCGCATCACGGCGAGATCGGGCCAGTCGTCACCCATGTAGCCGCATTCGGTTGCCGGGATACCGGTGGTTTGCAGCAATTGGGCCAGCGCGACGGTTTTGTCGGCGACGCCCTGGTGCAGGTGCGTAATGCTCAGCTCGCGTGCCCGTGTCGCGACAATGCCGGAGTTGCGCCCGGTGATGATCGCCGTCTGCACGCCCGCCGCTTGCAGCATTTTCACGCCGTGGCCGTCGAGTGAATTGAAGGACTTCATGGCGTCGCCGTCGGCGGTGAAAAACAGGCTGCCGTCGGTGAACACGCCGTCGATGTCGAAAATCATCAGCTTGACGCGGCTCGCGCGGTCGTTTGCGCCGTCCGGCGTGACAGGCTTGTTCGACATCAGATTACCTTCTTGGAAAAGAGGTCGTGCATGTTCAGGGCGCCGATCAGGATCGCGTTTTCATCGACGACCAGCATCTGGTTGATGCAATAACGCTCCATCAGTTCCACTGCTTCCACCGCGAGATGGTCCGGACCGATCATATGCGGATTACGCGTCATGACATCGATCAGAGGCAGAGCGCGGAAATCACTGTCGCGCTGAAAGATCCGGCGCAGGTCGCCGTCTGTGAAGATGCCTTCCACATGACGCTTTTCGTTGACCACGGCCGTCATGCCCATGCGCTTGGCGGTGATCTGGAAGAGGGCGTCGGAGACGGTGGCGTCAAGTGGCACTTCCGGTATTTCTGGCCCGACGCGCATCACGTCGCGCACGTAAGTGAGCAGGCGCTGCCCGAGTGCGCCGCCCGGATGCGAGCGCGCGAAGTCGTTGGGGCCGAAACCGCGGGCGTCGAGCACGGCGACCGCGAGTGCGTCGCTCAATGCGAGCACGGCAGTTGTACTAGCGGTTGGCGAGAGATTCATCGGGCAGGCTTCTTTGTCGACGTGCGCATTCAGGTGCACGTCGGCCAGTTTCGCGAGGCTTGATTCAGGCCGCCCGGTGATGGCGATCAATTTTGCCCCGAGCCGCTTGATGATGGGCAGAATGGCAATGAGTTCCGAGGTTTCGCCCGAGTTCGACAGGGCGATGAACACATCGTCCGCGGTCACCATGCCGAGGTCGCCGTGGCTCGCTTCGGCCGGATGAACGAAGAAGCCGGGCGTGCCGGTGCTCGCGAGCGTAGCCGCGAATTTGCGGGCGATATGCCCGGATTTGCCGATACCCGATATCACCACGCGGCCCTTGCATCCGAGCAGGAATTCGACGGCGCCGGTGAAGTTGTCGTCGAGTTGCGCGGACAGGCCGCGCACAGCGTCGGTTTCAATTTCGAGCACGGTGCGAGCCAGCGCGAGTGCCCGGTCGCCATTGATTTTCGCTATCATGCGCGAAGTATAACAAAGGCATCTTTGCGCCGCGCCGGACACGGGGCGGCTTTTAGCCGCTCATCCGCCCCCCAAAGGCCGTGTGTTTTGTTGCGTGCAGCGCTTGCACGCGTTAAAAAAACACAAGATCCGGATGCGCTCATCGAGCCGTCATCCGCCGACAAACGAGGACGCTAGACGGATGACTTCCCCGCTTGAAATGACGTTGCTGTTGCTGCTGTGTTCAGTGGCAGGGGTCGTCGTATTCCGCTTTTTCAACCTTCCGCCCATGTTGGGTTAGGCGGTATGGATCATCGTCGGACCTCATACTGCCGGCATCGCGCCGGATAGTGACCGCGCGCAGCATCTGGCCGAATTCGGTGTTGTGTTCCTGATGTTTTCGATCAGGCTGGAGTTTTCGTTATCGAAATTGCGCTCGATGCGACGGATTGTGTTCGGCCTCGGCGCCAGCCAGGTGGCCGGGACGATTGCGATCGCGCTGTTGTTCGGGTGGATCGCGAACTTCTGGACGGACATGTCGTAGGAAGCGAGCATCGCGCTGGGCGGCGCGTTGTCGATGTCTTCCACTGCCATCGTTTCAAAAATGCTTGCCGAGCGGCTCGAACCGGAGTCCGAGTATGGCCGGAATATCTTTGGCGTGCTGCTGTTCCAGGATCTGGCGGTGGTGCCGCTGCTGATCATCATCGCCGCGTTCGGCAACGGCAATTCGAAGGAGCTGGCGTTCTGGCTTGCGCTCGCAGCGGTCAAGATCGTGGTGGCGTTGGTGCTGCTGTTCATTGGCCAGAAGTTCATGACGCACTGGTTCAACATTGTTGCGCGCCGGCGCTCGCAAGAACTTTTCATGCTGAACCTGCTGCGGTCATGCTCGGCGCATTTATCGCGGGCATGCTGATCTCGGAAACGCCTTACCGGCATCAGGTGGAAGAGGACATCAAGCCGTTCCGCGATGTACTGCTTGGCCTGTTTTTCGTGACCACGGGCATGCTGCTCAATCCGCACGTGCTCTGGGAACACCCGTTTCTCGTGGCGTCGTTTTTCGTCCTGCCGATCCTGCTGAAAGCCGTGATGATCACCGGCCTCGCGCGGTTGTTCGGTTCGCCTCCCGGCGTCGCGATGCGCACCGGCCTCAACTTGCCCAGGCAGGTAAATTCGTTTTCGTGCTGTTGAACCTGATCCTCGACAAGCACCTGGTCGAGCCGGTGCTGCTGCAAGCCATCCTTTCGTCCATGCTGCTTTCCATGCTGGCCGCGCCGTTCATCATCCAGAATGCCGACCGGATCGTGCTACGGCTGTCATCCACGGAATGGTTGCGGCAGTCGTTGCAGATGACGCGTATTGCGACGCAAAGTATCAAGCAAAGTGGCCACGTGATCATTTGCGGCTACGGCCGCGCGGGGCAGAACCTGGCGCGAATGCTGGAGCATGAAGGGTTGTCGTACGTCGCGCTCGACCTGGACCCGGATCTGGTCTCAGCGGCGGCGGGCGAAAGCGTGGTGTACGGGGATGCCGGGCGGCGCGAGGTGCTGGTTGCGGCCGGCATACATCGCGCAGCCACCGGCGCGATCACCTTCGCGAACACGCCTTCCGCATTGCGCGTGCTGCACAGCATCCACGAACTCGAGCCCACGTTGCTCACCATCGTACGTATTGTCGACGACGCCGATCTGGAAAGGCTGATTGCATCCGGCGCGACGGAGGTGATCCTGGAGATCGTGGAGGGCAGTTTGATGCTGGCGTTGCATACGCTGGTGCTAATGGGCGTGCCGATGCGGCGCGTGGAGGAAATGCGCGACGAGCGTTACAGCATGCTACGGGGTTATTTTCACGGCGCGGATGAGGACGACGAGCGGCGCGAGCAGGTCCGGCTACAAATAGTTCCCGTCGATGAAAACGCCGACGCGGTCGGTCGTACGCTCGACGGGCCTGGGCTGGTGGGCGACGGGGTGGAAGTGACGGCTATTCGCCGGCATGGCATTCGCGGCGTGGAGCCCGATCCCGACACCAAGCTGCGTGCGAGCGACATTGTCGTGCTGCGCGGTTTGCCCGAAGCGTTACAGCAGGCGGAAGAGCAGCTGTCGTGCAATTGCCGTGCGGGCGCGGTAGCCTGACGTTTTCCAGGAGACATCAATCATGTCTGAGTTCTCAGTGCACTCGATGCCCAATCCTGCCAGTCTTGTCCGGGAGCGGATTCGCACTGTGCCGGACTGGCCGCAGCCCGGTGTGCAGTTCCGCGATATCACGCCGGTTTTGCAGGATCGGCGTGCGCTGCGTACGCTGATTGATCTGCTGGTGCAGCGCTATATAGATGCGCGGATCGATACGATTGCCGGGCTTGATGCGCGTGGTTTTATGATCGGGCCGATCCTGGCTTACGAATTGAGCCTGGGTTTCGTGCCTATCCGCAAGCAGGGCAAGTTGCCGTTCAGGACGTTCTCGCAGTCCTATGAACTTGAATATGGCAGCGCAACCGTCGAAATTCACGAGGACGCCTGCAAGCCGGGCGAGCGGGTGGTGCTCGTTGACGACTTGATTGCGACCGGCGGTACGATGATGGCCGGCAAGATGTTGCTCGAACGGCTCGGCGCGGTGGTAGTCGAGGGGGCGGCGATTATCAATTTGCCGGAGCTTGGCGGCTCGAAACTTCTGCGCGAGGCGGGTTTGCTACTTTATACGGTTTGCGAGTTCAGCGGCTATTAACTTATCCGAATTCTCTGACCCATGCCTAATTTTCTTTTGTTTCTCGCGGCTTCCATTGCCATTACCGCGGCGCCGGTCCGGACAATCTCCAGGTGCTTGCATGGGGTATTTCTCAGGGGCGTAAGGTCGGGCTGGTCGCGGCGCTACTCAAGTTTTCTCCGATGGCCTTCGAAGCGGTCAAGCTGGCCGGCGCGGCCTATCTGGTCTGGAGGATTGGCATCAAGGCGATTCGTAGCAAGGGTTTGTCTACTGCGCATGAGCGGCCCAACCAGCCGTTGGCTGTGGTGTTTCGGCAAAGCGTGATCGGCAATTTGCTGAATCCGAAAGTGACGCTGTTTTTTTATCGTGTTCCTGCCGCAGTTCGTCAATCCGCATGGCGTGCAGAGTGTCATATGTTGCGGATGTTTGAACTCGGCGGCGTGTTCATGTTGCAGACGGTGGTGGTGTTTTCGGTTTTTGGCGTTGCCGCCGGAATGATCGGGGCTTATCTGAAACGGCGCCCGAAGGTGGGGGGGGGTGGCTTGACCGGCTGGCCGGGGCGACGTTCATCGGGCTGGGGATTCGCGTGGCGCTGAAGGATTAAGGGCGCTTTCGTTCGTACCCGGTGCGAACGAAAGCGCCCTGTACAATTTCCGGCTTTCTGTCGTCGCCGGAGCCCCTCATGAGCTTGCCTGCCATCGTCGCCGCGAGTCGTTTCGATGCTTCGGCGCACCTGCCGTTTTACATCGACCGCGAACGGGTCGGCTGGATTCGCCGCGTCGACGCGCCCGCGCTGCACTCATGGCCGGACGTGTTTCATATCGATCAAACGTTGATCCGCCTCGTCGATACCTTCTCCGATCTCAACGCGCGCCGCGCTTGGCGCAGTCATCGGCATGTTGGCCGCTGACGGTCGCATTCCCGGTTGGCGCAACGAAACCTACGCAATCCGCAATGTCTTTGTTGACGGCTGTGTAAAATCGCGCATAAACGGCGACGGGAGCCCGGGATCACCGCTGCTCAGCCACCGGCGCGAGCAGCCCACTGCGTGCAACCGATCAGAAATCAGTTCGTCGTCGAGAACAATACCGTGCGTGGTGCGCCTTGCGTGATGTAGCCCTGTCCGGATGCTGCCGTCGCCCAGTAGGCCTTGTTGGTCACGTTGATCACGCTGGTGCGAAATGTCGTACTCCTGCCGAACAGATTCGTTGCATACCGGGCCGCACCCACTTCAAACCGGCTCCATGAAGGGATCGACGCGGTATTAGTGACATTGAAGTATTGCTTCGCCGTGTGCAGGAAACGCGCGGTCACGTCAGGCCCGGCACCAACGGCACGTCGATCATCTTCTGTTCGCCCAGCACGCCGAAGCTAGCGCCGCCTGCAACCTGACCGCCGCCGTAGGCGGCGCGCGATCGCCGGGAAGGACGTCGGCTGTACCCTGGACCTTGACGGCCGGCAGGGTCTTGGCGGTATCGGCCGATTCCGCCGGTGTGCCCGATGAACTCGATTGCGCAGCATCAGCGCTTTGAGCCCGCGCGTTGCCGCTCGTGGCAAGACCGAGCGCAAGCGGCATAGCCGCGCAAAAGAACAGGTGGCGGGCGGCGGACATCGGCCGGACGCGACGCGCGAGTGCAGGTTGATAGCGAGCATGTGAAGTAGCAAGAGATGGTCGTGATTGCACCCTGTAATGCCGTCATCAGAGGCGGCGAACGGAGCATTTTTTGGCTGTCAGACTTTTTGGCTGTCAGACGGATGTCTGTGAAATGTCTGTGAAGTAACTGACCTAATTATACACGAATGCGGATCGTCATTATTCTCATCTGCAAAAATGATAACGATCTCAAAGAACTGGGGATTTAGCGGGGAGGCTTGCTGGTTAAGGGAGCGGCGCGGCCGGGCGCATGCAGGCCATTGCCCGCGTTTCATCATGCGTTGGGCAAATTTTCAGGCTGATTTTCCATGGCCGGAGGGTGCCAGGAAGGTGCGCGGAGATTCGATTGAAAGCTTGACCGGCGCTTCAGGCAGTCAAACGCCGCCCACCCAGCGTTCTTCCGACGCCTTTAAATGCGACCGGCAGCTTGTGCGGTGATCGGATCGCGGGCTTCTAGTGTCCTCAAGATCGATCCGCTTGTGCTCGGAGAGCGCAACGCCCCATGTCGTGATGTTTTCCGCGAGTCCGCTCACCTTGGCGCGATCGGATCGTTGCCGCCATCGAATAACTCGCCGACCAGCAACGCGTTCATGTCGCTGGGCAACGGCATGACCGTGACGTTGCAGGTGACATCCATCGCTTATCTTGGGCTCGGTGCGACTTGCGTGATCATTACCGGCGGTATCGACTCATCGGTCGGGTCGGTGCCCGCCGCGTTGCTCGTGAAAGCCGGCGTGCCGGTGCCGATAGGCATGCTCGGCGGCGTGATCGTGGGTGCGATCTGCGGTGCGTTCAACGGCTTGTTCGTGACGCGCATGGGCTTGCCGCCATTTATTGCCACGCTGGAAATGATGCTTGTCGCGCGTGGCGTGGCCTTGCAGATTACCGGCGCGCGGCCGGTCTCGGGACTTGGCGATTCCTTCGCCGAACTCGACAACGGCTCGCTCTTTCGCGTGGTCCGCATGGGCTCAGACGGATTTCCCGACATCGTGTTTCCCGGCATTCCGTATTCCGTGATCATCATGGTCGTCCTGGCGGTGCTGGTCGCCATCATGCCGAGCCGTACCTCGCTTGGACGGCATATCTAGGCGGTCGGATCGAATGCGGAAGCGGCGCGGCTGTCCGGCGTGAACGTGAATCGCGTGAAGCTGTTCACCTATGTGCTGTCCGGCGCGCTCGCGGGGCTGACCGGATGCGTGCTGATGTCGCGGCTGGTGACGGCGCAGCCGAATGAAGGCGTGATGTACGAACTCGATGCCATCGCGAGCGCGGTGATTGGCGGCACGTCGTTGATGGGCGTGCGTCGGCACTATCTCCGGCACGGCGATTGGCGCATTCGTGATCGGCATTTTGCGCAATGGGCTGAACATGAACGGGGTATCGAGTTTCATCCAGGCAGATCATCATCGGCCTGGTTATCTTGGGGACGGTGTGGATTGACCAGATCCGGAACCGGAGATGAGTTTCATCGAACGCGCCTCGAGCGTTCGCGATGTAGAAGAGAGCAAGGGGCCCACGGAGTCTAACAAAATCAACAGGAGCGAGACATGAAACTGACTACCCAAGCGATGTTTACCGCCGTGCTTTTCGTTGCTGCGAGCAGCGCGTTTGCCGCGGGCGGCGAGATTGCCGTGATCATGAAGAGCACCGATTCGAATTACTGGCAGAACGTCAACAAGGGCGCGACCGCGGCTATGGTCGCGGAGAAGGGTTACACGATGACCCTTCCAGGGCCCGGCTGCCGAATCCGACATAGCCGCCGAAGTGAACATGGTCGAGAACGCGGTGAACCGGAAAGTCGCGGGGATCGTGCTGGCGGCGTCGGACCCGGACGCGCTGGTACCCGCCGTGAAGAAGGCGTGGGAAGCGCATATTCCAGTGGTGATCATTGATTCGGCCCTGTCCGATCCGAGCAAGCCATATTACCAGGTACCAGGCTTTCCTGTCCACCGACAACGAAAAGGCCGGCGAGGTGTTTGCTCAGGCGTTGATCGCGCAGGTGGGGCAGACGGGCAAGATTGCGTTGATGTCGTATGTGGCCGGCGTGGGTTCCGCAAGTATCTGGCGGCGCATTCCAAGTTGCAGGTGGTTGGACCGTTTTACTCGCAGTCGCAAATGGCGAACGCGCTTAACCAGACGACCGACGTGCTTGCCGCCAACCCCGACCTGAAGGGTATTTTGGGGGCGAACGAGCCGACGACCGTAGGTATGGGTCGCGCGCTAGGGCAGTCGGGCAAGGCAGGCAAGGTGATTGCGGTTGGATTCGACGGCAATGCGGATCTGCAGAACTTCGTGAAGGACGGAACGATCCAGGCTATAGCAGAGGCTCGTATCAGATGGGCTACAAGGGCATTCAGACGGTGATTGGCGTAATTGAGAAGAAGTCCCGCCGAAGTTTGTCGATACGGGCGTGGTCATGGTCGATAAAGGCAATATTGATCAGCCGGTGGCGAAGAACGTGTTGTATTGAACGCTGGCCCCTGCTTGGGGGTGGTGATGGTGATGCGCAGTGCGGAGGGATTGCAGGGGGATCCTTTTGTGCTGCGCTTTTTTGTGCGTTGGTTTTACCTGACACCGGCTGAGTCTGTGTTGCCAATTTCTCCATTATCTTCACCGGTAGAACAATCTGTTCCTGCCGTGTGGCTATCCGCCGCATATCTGCTCGCATACCATGCTGCATCGATTACGATCCTAAGCCCGATATGCAAACATCCTTGTACCGATGGTTACTAGCGGCTTGCGCTGCCATCGCTCTATTCACCAGCGCCGCTCAAGCCCAGGCCGACACGGCCAAAAGCACGGTCACGGCGACATCGAAGCAAATGAACGTGCCGGTTGAAGGCAAGTTCAAGAAGTTCACCGCGCAATTCTTCGACGCCGATAAGTTCCCGACAGCGACCTACAAGGGTACGTCGATGAAGTTCAAGGGCGATGTGCCGGTCGAAGTAATCGGCGAACTGACGCTGCATGGCGTGACGAAGCCGCTGAACCTGAAGATCGAATCGTTCAAGTGCTTCACGAACCCGATGCTGAAGAAGGAAGTGTGCGGTACGGAATCGACGGCAACCTTTGATCGCGGCGACTTCGGCGTGGACTACGGTAAGGCATACGGCTTCAATATGAAAACGACGCTGCATATTCAAGCCGAAGGCGTGAGGTAGTAAATTTATTGATGGATGCGGGCAGACGGGTTGCGATGCTGGCTCTTTAATCGAAGAACGCCGTTCCAACGTAAGTTGGAACGGCGTTCTGGTTATGTGAGCAGCATGGGCGCAATCTCGAAGGTGAGAGCCTTCGAGATTGCGAGTGGGCCGATGTGCAAAAACCGGATAGAAGGCAGCAATATTCCGTCCCACTCATCGTGCCCGCCCGGCCCCAATGCGCTGTACTTCTGCTGTAACCTCCATTGCTACAAATGTAGCAATGGAGGTTATGATGAGCATGCCGGTCCGAATTGATGACGAGTTGTATGAACAGGCGAAGGCTGATGCGTCGCAGAACACCGATCAATCGCCGGCCAGATTGAATTTTTGGCGAAGGTTGGATGTGCGGCGCTGGATAACCCGGATCTGTCGGCGTCGTCATTGCCGAGTCGCTGATCTCAATGGCCAAGCCGCGCGAACACTCCACACCGTTTGTGCCACGTGGTTGCCGCCCATGAGCTTCACGGTATGTCAGACGGGACGTTTTGCCAGGCAATACAAGAAACTCAATGACAACGGCGCCGCCGACGTGGACGCTGCAGTGGCGGTCGTCGCGGCTGATCCTGCTGCCGGAGAGCTAAAGAGAGGGGACCTGGCTAATTTGCTTGTGTAGAAGTTTCGAAGCCAGAG
Source organism: uncultured Caballeronia sp. (assembly GCA_940588625.1). Classification (GTDB taxonomy): domain Bacteria; phylum Pseudomonadota; class Gammaproteobacteria; order Burkholderiales; family Burkholderiaceae; genus Caballeronia. The sequence continues at coordinate 6,237 of CALNPU010000004.1, read as the reverse complement.
GCAATTAATTGTTCTTGCTTGGCTACACCGTCGACGACAAACCACGGCTGGTGTACCTCGAAGTGATCGGCTCGCACGAGAATTTCTATCGGGCTCTAAAGCGGTGAGCCTGCTCCACGATTAGGGCAATGCTGACCAAGCCTTTTCGCTCTCTTCAAGCCTCGTTGCCCTGCGCTCAGCTTCGCATAACGCATGTCGGATACCGACTCCCTGCAGCCTGACGGTCATCGAGACACCCACGATCAATGCTCTTATGTCGTGAATGAAATGACATCGGGGCTATCGTCAAACCGGGTCCCGTCTCACACAATCTTCTCCAACGCAGCGCTTGCTGCCTAATTTTCTGGAGAGAAACAATGTTTACAGTGAGCGGAATCACAGGGCAGGTTGGGGGCGTTGTTGCGCGTTTGTTGTCGGCCGCTGGCCACGATGTTCGCGCCGTCGTTCGCGACGCAGCGAAGGGCGAGGTTTGGTCGAGGCAGGGCTGCGAAGTCGCACTCGCCGACGTCAACGACCAACAGGCATTGCAGCACGCATTCGAAGGTGCGGAAGGCGTGTTTGTTCTGCTGCTGCCGACGTTCGACCCCACGCCGGGCTTTCCCGAAGCGCGCAAGACTATCGGCACGTTGCGGGCCGCACTCGCGGCGGTCAAACCGTCCAGGGTGGTCGTGCTGTCCACCATCGGCGCGCAGGCCACGCAGCCGAATCTGCTGAACCAGTTACAAATCCTCGAACAGGAACTGGGCACGCTGCCAATGCACGTGGCTTTCCTGCGCGCCGCATGGGGTTCATCGAAAACGCTGCATGGGATGTGGCGTCCGCACGCGATTCGGGCATCGTTCCCAGCTTCTTGCAGCCGCTCGATAAACGCGTGCCCATGGTCGTAACCGCTGATATTGGCCGCGTTGCGGCAGAGCTGTTGCGCGAATCGTGGACCGGGCACCGTATCATCGAACTGGAGGGGCCGCAGCGTACTTCTCCAGACATGATCGCCGAGAGCTTTGCTCGCCTGCTCGGCCGCGACGTCAGCACGACAGCCGTACCGCGTGACACGTGGGAGGACTTGTTCCGCTCGCAGGGGATGAAAAACCCGACGCCGCGCATGCAGATGATCGATGGTTTCAACGCAGAGTGGATCTGTTTCGAAGGCGCTGAAAACGAAGTGCGCAAAGGCCGTGTGCCGCTCGATACGGTGTTGTAATCGCTGATTGAAAAAGCTTCGTAGACGGGCATTGATTTCCCAGGATCGTTTGGGGCATTCACCTTTATTCAAGAGTACAACCAATGACTGGAACGGAAGAAAACACGGCCCCTAAAGGCCGCCTCGATAGCAAGAGCCAGATGGCCGAGCAGGTCGCGCGCCACCTCACCGAGCGGCTGGGCAAACCTGCGGTCGCGGCGGATCACGCCAGTCTCGCGAAAGAGCAGCGGCTCAAACGCGGCGAACTGCAAGTGCTGATTGCAACGGCTTCGCTGGAATTGGAGATTGATATTGGCGATGTGGAGCTGGTCTGTCAACCCTGTTCGCCGGGCTCGATCAGCGGTTTCCTGCAGCGGGTCGGTCGCTCGGGGCATCAGGTAAGCGGCACGCCGAAAGGGCGGCTCTTCCCTGAATCACGCGACGATCTCATTGAATGTGTGGCGCTGGTCGATTGCGTCGCGGTGAACTCGACGTGCTGCATATTCCAGAGGTGCCGCTCGATGTGCTCGCCCAGCAGATCGCCGCCGAAGTGGCGTGCCGTGAGTGGAGCGAGGACGCGCTTTTTGAACTTGTGCGTAGCGCGATGCCGTATGCAGCGCTTGACCGTACGCAGTACGATGCAGTCCTGCGCATGCTTGCCGAGGGTTATACGAGCCGGCGCGTCGTGCGGGGAGCCTACGTACATCGGGACGCGGTCACGCGCAGCTTGCGCGGCCAGCGCGGCGGCAGGCTGACTGCGGTGACGTTGGGCAGGGCGATTCCCGACAACGCCGACTTCGCGGTGCTGCTCGAACCGCAGGGCCTGGAGATTGGCACGGTCAACGAGGACTTCGCGGTCGAAAGCCTGGCGGGTGACGTGTTCCAGCTCGGCAATGCGTCGTACAAGATCCTGCGCGTGAAGGGTGGGCGAGTGCGCGTGGAAGATGCGCATGGACAGCCGCCGAATATTCCGTTCTGGCCCGGGGAAGCACCGGGGCGGAGCAACGAATTGTCGGCGGTGATCTCGCATATGCAAGCGCAAGTGGATGGGTGGCTAGGCGAATTCTCGCTCGACATCACTATCACCAAGCTGGCTGATCAAACCGGTATAGGCGAGGAAGTGGCGCGGCAGATCGTGGATTATCTGGCGCGCTCGCGGGCCGCGCTTTCTGTTCTGCCGACGCAGGACGTGCTGGTCATGGAGCGTTTCTTCGATGCCTTCGGCGGCATGCAGCTTGTCATTCACTCGCCGCTCGGCAGCCGCGTGAACCGCGCGTGGGGCCTTGCGTTGCGCAAGCGTTTTTGCCGCCCGTTCAACTTCGAATTGCAAGCGGCTGCGACCGAGGACGCGATCATCCTGGCGCTGACGGGCAGCCATAGTTTTCCGCTCGATGAAGTCTGGCGTTATCTGCATTCCAATACCGTGGAACACTTGCTGATCCAGGCGCTGCTCGACGCGCCGCTGTTTGGCGTGCGCTGGCGCTGGAACGCGACCAACGCGCTCGCGTTGCCGCGTTACATGCGCGGTCGCCGGGTCGCGCCGCAATTGCAGCGCATGAAAAGCGAAGATCTGCTGGCAACCGTGTTCCCCGACCAGGTGGCGTGCGTCGAAAACGTGGTCGGCGAGCGCGACGTGCCGCGTCATCCGCTAGTCGACCAAACGATCAATGACGCCTGTACGACGCGATGGACTGCGACGCGTGGCTCGCGCTGCTAGACGTATTGAAAGCGGTGACGCGCGATTTGCCCGCGCCGTCGCCGTTGGCGGCGGAGGTTTTATCGGCGCGTCCGTACACTTTTCTCGGCGATGCCCCCTATCGAGGAACGCAATACTCAGGCCTTGCTCGCGCGAGGCTGGACCGATCCGCAATCGAGCGACGACCTGTGGGCGCTCTCGACGCCGAGGTGATCGCGGGCGTGCGCGAAGAAGCATGGCCAACGGTGCGCAACGCCGATGAAATGCACGAGGCGCTGTCGGGTCTTTCGTGCATCACCGAAGCCGAGGCGCAAGCGAAGGACGGCTGGCCGGCGTGGTTGCAGCAGTTCGCCGCGTCGGGACGCGCGACGCGTTTGCAGGTGACATCGGCGGATGGGGGGTACCGGTCGAACGCCTGACGTGCTTGTGCGCGATTCATCCGGTTGCGCCGATGCAGCCGCCGCTCAACGCGCTGCCCGGTTTCGACGAAGCGGTGGACCGAAGACGACCGCTCGTCGACATCGTGCGTGCACGGCTAAGCGGCTTTGGTCCATTGCCGGTGCCTGTCATTGCTCGTGCTTTGGCTGTGCCGGTCTCGTCGGCCGCGTTCGCGCTCACGCGCCTCGAAGTGGAGGGTTACGTGATGCGCGGCCGTTTCACGCCGGGCGCAACCGGTGAGGAGTGGTGCGAACGGCATCTGCTTGCGCGTATCCACCGGTACACCGTGCGGCGCGAAATCGAGCCGGTCGAGTTGCAGGATTTCATGCGTTTCCTGTTCGACTGGCAGCACGTTAGCGTGGACGCCAAAGCCGATCCTCACGGCGACGGCCACGACGCGCTGATGCTTGTGATCGAACAACTCGAAGGTTACGAAGCGCCCGCGGTCGCGTGGGAAGACGAGATCCTGCCCGCACGCCTGAGCGCTTATTCCATGACCTGGCTCGACGATCTGTACCGCTCTGGCAAGGTGGTCTGGAGCCGTCCCGGCGCCCGCTCGCGCAGCTCGGGCGGCCCGGTGCGCACCACGCCGATCGTGCTGCTGCCGCTCCGCAACCTGGCGGCGTGGAATCCGCTGATGCAACCGGTGCAAACGTCCGAACCGTCATCGCGCGCTCAACTCGTCTTCGACGCGCTCACACAACATGGCGCCATGTTCTTCGATGAACTGCGCTCGGACATCCGCCTGCTGGATACCGAACTTGAAAATGCGCCGGGCGAACTGGTGTCGCTGGGACTGGTGAATACCGATAGTTTCGCCGGCCACGCGCCGCAACAGTTTCGGCCGGCGACCGCGGCGCGGCGGTTGTTTTATCGGCGGGATCGATGACACCGGGCGTTGGGCATTGCTACGCCGCGCTGAAAGCAGCGCCGCGCCCGGCACCCCGGGTCCTGACTCGCTCGAGCATGTGGCAATGACCCTCTTGCGCCGATACGGCGTTGTCTTCTGGCGCTTGCGGGAACGCGAGCCCGACTGGCTGCCGCCGTGGCGGGACTTGCTGCAAGTGCGAGTATTTCACCGGTTGGAAGCGCGCGGTGAGATTCGCGGCGGCGGTTTTGTCGCGGGGCTGGCGGGCGAGCAGTTCGCGTTGCCCGAAGTCGCGCCGCTGTTGCGCACAATGCACAGCCCACCGAAGGCAGTTTCGTTGCGATAAGCGCCGTCGATCCTTTGAATCTCGCCGGAACCTTGCTGCCCGGGGAGAAACTGCCAGCGCTGCCGGGTAATCGCGTGCTGTATTGCGATGGTTTGCCGGTGGGGGCGGTTATCGCGGGGAAAACACGCTTCCTGGTGGAACTGGACGCGCAATCGCAAGAGCGGGTGCGCTGGCATCTTGTCAAGCGCAGTTTTGACCGTGGAGTTCTGAACCGCCTCTGTGCAAAACCTATAAGCCATGCGTACAATCCGGCGCGGGTCGCATTATCGGCTCCGCTGGCTTTTACCAGTGCTCACTCAGTCTTACTAGAGGTAAATCGACGGATGGCGGCAAGGGGAAAGCCGCTGTCCGGAATGAGGCGGTCAGCAAAAAACTAAATACGGATATAGCGATAACTCCCGGTTCCCTTCAGATCGTTTTAAACACATGCTAAATTACTGCTTAAATGCTGTTAATTTCTTTGAGATTCTGGGTTAATGGAGTAAAGCCGAACCCGGCAGATCTGGAAAATCATGTCGAACCCTGCTGTTAATGGAGGCTGAGTAACGGCATGTCCACGCCCATCAGATTCGACAGTACCGATTTCCCCGAGAAGGATGCCGAGGAAATCTGGCGCGAAGGACTCAACGCCATATTTGAGATCCAGCGGCCGAAAGATCCGCCTGTGCCATTTCGCGCAAAGATGGAAAGCTGGCCTTTGGGTTCAGTGCTGCTCATGTCGCACGTCGTGGGCGGCGATGTCGAATTTCAGCGCACCCGCCGCCGGATAGCGACTTCCGGTATCGACCTTCGGCCGCGACACCCAGCAGGTGTCGCTCGGCTCTGTAATCGTGCGCGACCTCGTCGTCGAAAACATCGGTTTCACCCGCGATGCCCCCATGGTGACACTCACCATCCCGCGCCATGCTATTGACGCTCGCACGGGCGGAGCGCTGCGCATGATCGAACGCCGGAACAAAGCCGAGGCCTGGCAACGCGACTGGGAAGCGAAATGGTTGGCAGAAGAACTGGAGCACACGCGTTGCAGAGGGGACGGCGCCATCGACGAAACCGATCCGCACCTGCGTGTCGCACGTGTCGCGGCCACGGCAATGACGCCATCGAGAAGGTGGTAACCGAGCCGTCCGTCCGCTTGAAAAGCGGACGTCGTCCCGTGTTGTCTTATTGCCCGGAAAGAGCAAAAACGCGCAGACGATGACCGTCCGGATCCAGTGCGACGAAGGTAAAGCCGAAGTCCATTTCCGTCGGTCGCTGGATGATTTACAAACCGCATTCTACCCAGTTGGTGAAGAGATCGTGCACGGTGTCGCTGTTGCTCACCGAGAATGCGAGTTCGCCGCCACCAGCCGCAGCCGCAGCCGGTTCGACCGTATGCTTTGACCACACAAGCCCAGCTTGAGACCCGACTCCATGATGAACAGGGCGAAGTCGAGGAAGATTCGACGGACGTTTTGTGAAGCAAGCCCGCATAAAAATCGGCGCTGGCGGAAGGGTTGTCCACGTATAGGATGATGAAGTTGGGTTCGGTCATGGTGTTCGCTCGCGTTGGGTCGGGGATGCCGCCGGGAAATGCGGCCGAGAATCCAACAGGGCCCGCGATTAACTAGTTGACCCTGAACAATTGGTTTTGGTGGCGAGCGGTCTAATCGCTAGGCTCACACGCGAGCGGCCGGGTTCAGCAGCAGAGCCAGCATAAAGGCGTAAAAAAA
>CALNPU010000003.1 GCA_940588625.1 uncultured Caballeronia sp. | reverse complement strand
GTCGACGACGCCCTCAATAGGGGTGGGGTAGGCCGAGATTCGCTCGCGCCGACATGATCGCTCAGTTCGCGCTAAGTATAGCCCTTGCGGATATTCAGCAATGGTCGTGGGTTTGCCCAGCAGCCTGCGCACTTCGTCCTGCGTTATGACCGGCCTTACCTTCGCGATGTTTTCCGCCGTCAGGACCTGCGTGACGGCGACGAATTTGCCGTTCGCATCGATATCGACAAAATAGGTGTTCGTACCCGCCGGACCGCGCGGATATTCGAGACGCTTCGAACCGTTGGTATAAGTGCGCGCCGTTTCCGGCTCGCCCATCTGGTCGCGGATCTGCGCCTCGGTCGTGAAGCCCGGCGTCAGGTCCTTTAGCAACAACGTTTCCGGTTGACGGCATTGAAAAACGCTTTCAACTTGTTCATGGCGTTCGCGTTTTGCTGGTCGTTGCAGCCAGTGAGCGACACGGCAGCCGTGCACGCAGCCACGAGCATGAGCCGCTTCATAAGTCGATGCATATCCGCAGCCCTCTTGTTGCACGAACACTGTGCGTGCTGTTCGTCATCTCGCCTTCTTGAGCGACGGAACCGGATCGATTGCCTGCCCGGACTTGCGCAGTTCGAAGTGCAGCAGCGGCTTGTTGTTCGGCTCCGTCCCCATTTCCGTGATCGGCGCGCCCTGACGCACGGCATCGCCTTCCTTCACCAGCAGCTTGCTGTTGTGTGCGTAGGCCGTGAGGAAGTCGTTGCTATGCTTGACGATGATTATCTGCCCGTAGGCCCGCAAGCCGCTGCCTGCATAGACCACACGTCCGGCGGCCGCGACTTTCACCGGCTCGCCGAGCTCGCCGCCAATATCGATACCCTTGCTACCGCCCTCGCCGAACTTCGTGATCACGTCGCCTTGTGCGCCGGCCACGCAAGCCACGCGCCCTTCGAACTGATCGCGGGCGTGCTCGTGCGGGGGCGGGGTTGTTGTTCGCTGTCGCCCGAGGCGCGCCGATGATCGGCGGCGGCGACTTCGATCCTGCCGCGGACGAAGCCTGTTTGCTCCAGTCGTCGGTGCTGGCGAGAGGCGTACTGCCAGGCGGTGCAACCCGTAGCAACTGGTCAATGTTGACCTGCTTGCTCTCGGGCAGGTTGTTCCACTTGATGAGATCGGATGGGCGCTGCTTCTGGGCGCGCGCGATGCCGTAGAGCGTATCGCCGGGCTTCACGCGATAAAACCCCGGTCCGGTCTCGGGCCGCACGGATGGCGCGATAGCGGCCGGTCCCGCGACGGACCCGGTGCCCGGCGGCGTAGTGGGAATCACCGCTAGCGAGCTCGTACCGCCCGTCGACTGGTCGACGATAGGGGGCCCGTCGAGCAACCCGCCACGCCAATGGAAACGAGCACACCCAGCACGCCCAACCGGCCGATGATAGCCCATCCTGAATTACCTGAACGCGATACCGCCATGCTTGCCGTTTTCCCTGACTTCCTGTTATGAATATTTCCGGGGTGCGCGCCTGGGCGCTCAGAACCGCATGCCGGCTCCGCATCCGCCAAAAGCCCCGCTGTTTGTCGCGCTGCCGGCGCAGCCAAAAATTCCGCAGCCGCTAACCAGCGCGGCCACACCTACCGCTACCGCCGCCAACTTCAGACGACGCAGCATTCCCGCTTGTTCCCGTATGACCTTCGCACCTTGCTCTTCGCCAGCTTTAACATTTATTCATTATTCGTCGGAATCGTGCCTGCCAACTGCTCGATTTCCACTCTTTCGAGATTTGGCATTCTAACCTTTTTTCACGGCGAAGAAGCGGGCGAACTGCGGACCTGTCCCGCGCCAATAAGAAAGGGCGATCCGCGTATCCGGACCGCCCTTTCTTTTTTACAACCGCTACAGCGAGTTCAGCCTTCTAAAGCCCTTCGATCAGAACTCGTAGTCAGCATGGGCACGCCCGCCCGCGTCGCCGCTCTGCGATGCCGAGACCGCGCCGTTCACGACCCAGGGCAACGATACGTCACGCCGGCACTGATCGCGCTATAATCTTTGTAGTTCGGCACGCCCGCGCTGACTATCGTCTTGCCGGGACCGCTCGGTGTGAAGTTCGGCATTGCCATGGCGGCGGCCACCCCACCGTATGCCGACTTTTGCAAGGCCGTCAGGCTGGCGCCAACGTCGCTAAGGAACTGGTTCATCTGCGTCATGTTGATCGCGTCCGTGCCGCTCACGCCTTCCGCCACATTCGTCACGCGGCGCCCATTTCCGGCTGAACCTACAGATACCTTGTTGGTTGACTTTGTTGGCGACAGAATTCGTACCGAGCGCCACCGAGTTGCTGCCCGGGGCCACAGCGTTCACGCCCTATAGCCACTGCGTCCTGACCCGATGCCACTGGCTTCGATCCGCTCGCCGCCGACGAATTAATCGTCATGAAGCCCAGGCCCCCCGCCTGATACCCGGCGATCACAGTTTCCGTGACGCCGACACGCTCATTGGTTGCGTTCAGTTGCTCGCCGTCGATGGCGTCGGTGCTGGTTGACGACAGTTCGCCGGCCTCCATGTTCGTCATTTGCACCCCGTCCGTCGCAGCCGTTCCACCGAGCGTGACCTTGTTGTGATCGGCGGAATCGTAGTTGACAGCGTTCGGGTTCAGCCCGCTCGCCACCGCGATGATGTCGCCCTTCATGCCGGCGATATCCGCGCTGTTCTGGGTCACGCGGCCATAGTAATCTGTATTCCTAAATATATGCCCAGTTTCTTGACTGGAAACCGGTTCGGAACATTCCGAACCGGCGCTTCGATATGGCTAGCTCCGAACCCATCGGGAACAGCCACAGAGGTCAAAGGCGGCGGCAGAATAACGAGGAAGCGTTAAGAGGTTCTGCGCTTCCCACCTAGCGTCAGGACATACTTTTATGATATAAGAATTTTGATAGGCGAAGTCCTAGATAGCGTTGCACACGCTGCAACGGTCCCTTACATCGGGAATGGGCGGTAAATAACGCCGGACCCAGTGGCCAGCTTGGGAGCGTCCGGGGTGACATGCGGCCGGATACGAGACATGGATTGAGCGCGGTTCGAGCAATCGGCCAAACGCGACTGCAGGAAATGCAAAAAAATTAAGGCCGCTCGAGAGCGGCCTTTCAAGGTCCATCCATCCCTTCGTTTATTCGCTGGCTTTACGCCGCATGACTTTCCACAACGCGCCCAGCGCGATCAGCACGATTGCCGCGCACACGCCAACCAATGCGATCACGTTCAGATACTGGCGAATAAATGGGATATTGCCGAAGAAATAACCGAGTAATACCAGCAGCAACACCCAGATCAGCGCGCCGAGTATGTTGAACAATTGAAAACGCGATGCCTTCATCGCCGATGTGCCCGCAACAAATGGCGCGAACGTCCGCACAATGGGCACAAAGCGCGCGAGCACAATGGTTTTGCCGCCGTGCCGCTCGTAGAAGCCCTGCATCTTGCGCAGCGCTTCGCGATCAAGGAAACGTTCGAGCACGGGAATGTGGGTATCGAATACCTTGGGGCCGATCACGCAGCCAATCCAGTAATTCACCGTATTTCCGAGGATGGCCGCGACCAGCAGCAGCCCGATCAGCGCGCCGAGATCCATCGAGCCGCTCGCCGCGAACACGCCGCCAATGAATAACAGCGAGTCGCCGGGCAGGAAAGGAAACACCACCAGCCCGGTTTCACAGAAAACGATCAGGAACAACACCGCGTACACCCAGGCGCCGTAGTGCTGGATGAAATACCCGAGCGATTTGTCTATATGGAGAATAAGAGTCAGGAATAACAGCAGCGTATCCAAAATGGGCCTCGATCAGGATTGAATTAGCGGGAACTTGGCGCACAGCAGCGTGCATGCGCGGGCATACCGTTGCAAACGTTGCGATAAAAACAGGCGCGCTACGATATCGAACTCGACGCGGGAAAATTCCCGAAGCGCGTAATCATTGACCGGTTTTCTGGCCCGCATCGGCGTGCTTGCGCCTCGCTGGACCGCGCAAGACGGTACCACGGCAATCTCGTACTGGGAGACCGAACGGCGAGGAAATCGTTCACCGGCGTGAAGCTTTATAATTCGGCATGCCCGATCTAATCGACTCATCCGACACGATTTCTTCTCCCGCCGCACGTCCGCTGCGCGCCATTCAGCCCCTGCCCGACCAGCTCATCAGCCAGATTGCGGCAGGCGAAGTGGTCGAACGGCCGGCGTCCGTGGTGAAGGAACTGCTCGAAAACGCGCTGGACGCGGGCGCATCGAGCTTGCGGATCACGCTCGACGAAGGCGGCGTGAAGCGCATCATGATCGTCGACAACGGCTGCGGCATTCCGCCCGCCGAACTCCCTCTGGCCTTGTTGCGCCACGCCACCAGCAAGATCCGCTCGCTTGCCGAGCTCGAAGCCGTGGCGTCGCTTGGGTTCCGCGGGGAAGCGCTCGCGTCGATTGCGTCGGTGGCGGAGCTTTTCATCACCAGCCGGACGGCGGTCTGTGCGCATGCCACGCGCATCGACGTCCAGACCGGCGCGATCTCGCCAGCAGCCGGAACCATCGGTACGACCATGGAAATGCGCGAGCTGTACTTCAACACGCCCGCACGCCGGAAATTCCTGAAAAGCGAGCACACCGAACTCGGGCATTGCCTGGAAGTGATCAGGCGCGTGGCGCTGGCGCGGCCGGACATTGCGATATCGGTGATTCATAACGGCAAGGCCGTCGAACACTGGAACGCGTCGGACCCGTCCACGCGCGTGGCAAAAATTCTCGGCGACGTCTTCGCCACCGCGCATCTGCCGCTCGACGAACGCGCTGGACCGCTGGCCGTGTACGGCTGCGCCGGCTTGCCGACTGCGAGCCGCGGCCGTGCCGACCAGCAATACTTCTTCGTCAACAGGCGTTTCGTGCGCGACAAGCTGCTGACGCACGCCGTGCGCGCTGCTTACGAGGACGTGCTGCACGGTAACCGGTATCCGTCGTATGTGCTGTTCCTGGATTTGCCGCCGGAAGCAGTCGATGTGAACGTGCATCCATCGAAGATCGAAGTCCGTTTCCGCGATTCCCGCTCGATCCACCAGTATGTGTTCCATGCCGTGCAGCGGGCGTTGGCGCGCAACGCAGGGGCATCGCCGGAAACGACGGTCGGCGGCCACGCCGCGCAATTGGAACCAACAGGAGTTGCATTGTTTAGCGCACGGCCTTACGCGGGCGCGGGTCTCGGTGGTGCGCAGAGCAGCGATTTCATGCCTGGTTCCCGGCAAAAGACGGAAAGCGGCACAAACTGGCTACGGCAATCGAGGATGACGCAAGGCAACTTGCCGGTCGCGCAGCCGCTGGCAATGTACGACGCGTTGTTCGGCCGCCGCGACGTGAACGCCGGCTCGTCGCAAGGCACGACGCTCGCTGCCAGTGCGAGCTCCTCCGAGGCATATTCGCCGAACCAGGCCAGCGCGCCGCTCTACGCCGCGATGCCGGGTGCGCTGGATATCGCTGCAGATGAGCAGCCATTGGGCTTCGCGCTGGGCCAGATTCATGGGATCTACGTGCTGGCGCAGAACGCGCAGGGGTTGATCATCGTCGACATGCATGCGGCCCACGAGCGCATCCTTTACGAGCAGTTCAAGAACTCGCTCGCCGACCGGGCGATCGCGGTTCAGCCGTTGCTGATTCCGGTGACGATGACCGTCGATGCCGTGGAAATGGGCGTGGTCGAGGAAGAGCGCGAAGTGCTGGACGCGCTGGGATTCGATCTGGCGATTCTGTCGCCGGATTCGATTGCTATCCGTGCGGTCCCTGCGCTGCTGAAAGATGCCGATTTGCAGTCTTTGGCGCGGGCGGTGATTTCGGATTTGCAGGCTTACGGCGGCTCGCGGGTTCTGACCGAGCGCCAGCATGAACTGCTGGGCACCCTAGCGTGCCATCACGCTATGCGGGCGAACCGGCGACTGACACTGGACGAGATGAACGGCCTGCTGCGCCAGATGGAAGCCACCGAGCGCGGCGACCAGTGCAATCATGGCCGCCCGACCTGGTTCCAGTTGATGCTCGGCGATCTCGACCGACTTTTCATGCGCGGCCAATGAGCGCGCGGCGGATTGCGTGTTTGCTGGGACCGACGGCATCCGGAAAAACCGCTGCTGCGCTCGTGTTCGCTCAACGCCGGCCGGTGGAAATCATCAGCGTGGATTCGGCGCTGGTTTATCGCGGCATGGATATAGGCACGGCGAAACCCACGGCAGAAAAACGCGCGCTGGCACCGCATCATCTGATCGGCATCATTGATCCGACCGAGTCGTATTCGGCGGCTCAATTCCGCAACGACACGTTACGTCTCTCCGCGGAGATTGAAGCACGTGGACGCATCCCGTTGCTGGTCGGTGGAACGATGCTGTATTACATGGCATTGACGCGTGGATTAAACGATTTACCTGAAGCGAATCCGGAAACACGTGCTGCACTCGATGAAGAAGCGGCGCGCGATGGCTGGCCCGCAATGCACGCGCGACTAATGGCTATCGATCCGGAAACTGCAGCACGGCTCGCGCCCAACGATTCGCAGCGGATCCAGCGTGCGTTGGAGGTCCATATGCTGACAGGCAGAACCCTATCCGCGATATTAAAAGACCCGAAAAGGAGCCAGGAAGGTGACCCTGAATTCGTTCCGATTGCGTTGGAGCCATCGGATAGAAGCGTGCTGCATCGCCGGATAGAAAAGCGCTTTGACGAGATGCTGAAGGCAGGCCTGATAGAAGAAGTCGAGGCATTGCGCGCACGCGGCGATTTAACCCCGGCAATGCCATCGATGCGCTGTGTCGGATACCGCCAGGTCTGGGCATACCTCGACCGGGAAATCGACTACGCGACCATGCGCGATAAAGGCGTGTTCGCGACGCGTCAGTTGTGCAAACGCCAACTGACGTGGCTGAGAAGTATCGAGGATCGAAAGATCGTGGATTGCGCCGTAGAGAGCTCCACCGAAGAGGCGCTGGAGCAGATTCAGCAAGTCATCGAGGGATAAGGCCTTTCTCTCCCAGGCTCCAAGCGAACAACCCCTTCAAACCACCGCATTAATCGCGTCGCGTGTTCGCCGCGCCGCTTCGGCCGCAGCGTCAGCAAAATCATCACCCTTGCCTGCATAAATAATCGCACGGGAAGAATTGATCAGCATCCCGCCTTTGCCCGAAGAGTCCCGACTGGCACGAACCGTCGCTTCAAAGTCACCGCCTTGAGCGCCAATGCCCGGGATCAAAAGCGGCATATCGCCAATAATAGAACGGACGATTTCAATTTCCCGTGGAAACGTCGCACCCACGACCAGGCCTAATTGCCCGCTCGCATTCCACTTCTCGGCGGCGAGCCGCGCCACGACCTGATAAAGCGGCGTTCCATCGACCTCAAGAAACTGCAGATCCGACCCACCGGCATTCGACGTGCGGCACAAAACGATTACGCCCTTTCCGTCATGTTCCAGATACGGCTGAACCGAATCAAACCCCATATACGGATTAACCGTGACGGCATCGGCTTTGTATCGATCAAACGCTTCGATTGCATATTGCTCGGCGGTACTGCCAATATCGCCTCGTTTGGCGTCCAGGATCACGGGCAATCCGGGATGCCCAGCATGAATATGCGCAATCAGCCGCTCGAGCTGATCCTCTGCCCGATGCGCTGAAAAATACGCGATCTGCGGTTTGAACGAGCAGGCAAATGGCGCCGTAGCGTCAACAATGTCGCGGCAAAAGTCGAAGATCGAATCAGCACGACCGTTCAATGCACCCGGAAACCGTGACGGCTCCGGGTCAAGTCCGACACAGAGTAGAGACTGGGTCCGCGACCAGGCGGCATTGATCGATTCGATGAAAGACATGAGCATCCAGGGCAAAAGGGCAAATTAAGCGATCCCGCATTTTAACGCGCTGCCGCGGCGTTTCTTCACGCGCCGGGCCAAAGGCTAACCGTTAATAAACGCGTCATCGCACCGCGGCCGCCGTCTTGCGCGCTTTCTGCCCCGCGGGCTGCTTCGGCCGCCCGCGCCACTTAGCTTCCCCCGACCGTTCAACAGTAAAGCTGAACTCGCGCGTCAGGCCTTCGCCCGGCGCCAGTACCGTCATACCGTGCGCCGCACCGCTGCCGGGCAAATTCACCGCGTTGATCGGCTGATCGACGGGTCGAAGCAGAAGAAATTCTGGTCTGCCGGTGCGTAGAGCACGTAGTAATCGGTATCGGCGCAAATGGTCAGCGACAACCGCCGCTTCGGCCACATCACGCTCGTGCGCCCGCTCCATCCGGTGAACGCGTTATTTACCATCGCGGCCGGCATGGGGTAAACCACGCCGAATTGCCACGCGGGCGGCGCCGGAACGTGACGGATCAGCAGGAAATCGTCACCGCAGAACCACAAGCCGCCGGCGGCCGCCGACAACTCGGTATCAGCTTCGAGCGTGAGGAACGGATGCAATCCAAGCCCGAACGGCAACGCATCGCGCCCGGCCCGGTATTCTCGATAAAAAGCGTCACCACCAGCGTCGACGCTTCGAGCGTGAACGACTGGCTCGCCAGATACGAATACGACGCGCCATTGCGGCGGTCGAGGGTGAGGCGCACGTGCGTCGAGCTCTCCGACGCCACGTCCCACGTGCCCCATGCAGCGGCAGCGGCTCGCCGGGGCGGTTGCACGGCACATCGACACTGCGGCCGAGAAACTGAAACCGCCCGCCGCCGATGCTGTTCGAATACGGCAGCAGCGGATAACACGCGAGCTCGTTCGAATCGGTGGCCGTGCTCGGCGCGAGGCACGCCCGGAAGATCGGCACCAGCGCGCCGTCGCTGCGCCAGTCGAAGCGCGTGGCCGCCAAGCGCCGGCGCAATATCGAGGCGTAATTGTGCGTTGGCAACCGTTGACACCCGGACCGCCCATTGGACGTCGCCGGCCCCGGGCGAATCGGTGGCTCCGTTGCGGCGGCAAGCTTCGAGCGGCGGGTGGGCACCGTTGCCCGGGACGACGCCGGTGGGGGCGTGGGGTTTCCTGCTGAGCGAGCAACGGTCCATGGTGGCCGACTCCGAACGAAAGGCGATCAATCCCGTGGTCCTGGCCTGAAGCTCTAGTGTGTCTAGGAAGCTGCGGACAGCGCGTCGTGCGCGCCAACTCGTGTTTTGCTTGGAACGTGATACCGCGGATCTGCTGTGCAGCGTGTAGAGTCCCGCCGCACCCACCCGCATCTCAGTGCGTGAGGTTATGTCCGCGAAACACCGGCTCGGCGATACCCCTCGCCGGCGGCATCGCAATAAACACCGCGCCCGCATCCAATCCGACCCGCGCGCTCGTGATATACACCGTGCCGAGTGGCTCTCGCCCCGGAAGAAATCCCCTTGGGGGACCACCGAACGCAACGCAGCTTGGCGGCGCCGTCGGCACGTCGATACGTGCTGTTTCGCTGCCATCGGCGTCATAACGCACCACGCGGCTGTTGTCGCCCCACTGCGCGTTCCACAAGCCACTATCGCTATCGACGGCAGAACCGTCCGGCTCGCTGCTCGCATCTGACAGTTCGACAAACACGCGCTGATTTGCAAACGAATCGTAATCACAGACGCGAATCTCGCGCTCTGGGGAATCGCAGAAATACATACACATACGCGACCCATCCGGACTGAACGCGATGCTGTTCAAAATCGCGCACTCGCCGGGCGGCAAACGCTCGAGCGACAGATCCAGGTTCAACCGATAAAACCCGCTAATCTTCTCCGCCTTCTCCACGTCATGTTTCGTGCCGAACACGAAGCACCCCTGATCGCATTTGCCGTCGTTGATGCGAGTCGGCAGATCGGCTTCCACCGGCATGATCGTTTCAATCGCGCCAGTCTTCTCAGACTAAAGAACGCCAGCTGTGAAGCAAGTCCGAGCAACAGCACGTCAGCATCGGCGCATAACGCGAAGCATGCAAGCCGTTCCGGCATGGCGAACAAAACGGAACTGGCATCGCGTGGATCGTAGCGCCACAAACGCTCGCCTTCAATATCCGTCCAGTAAAAACGCCCGGTCACCCACACCACGTTGCGCCTTCGCCCAGCGCGCATTGGCTGTCGATCAGCAGGTCCGCTTTCATGCCCAGCCTCCGTCAATGACCACTTCCTGCGCGGTCATCATGCTGCTGTCGTCAGACGCCAGAAACAACACGGCACGCGCAAGATGCACGGGCAACAATTCCGCATCAATACACTGACCTTCCTTGATCGCGCGCTTGCCGGCTTCACGAGCCACAAGCGGCGTTGTTTGTCCGTTATCACTCATCCTGGAGCGAGCACGTAGTATTCACCCGGATATTGTATTGAACGGGCCCAGATCGCGTGCGAGGCCATTCGTCATACCTTGAACGGCCACTTTCGCGGTCACGTACACCGGGAAACCGCCTTGTTTAAGCATCCAGCTGTCGATCCCAGGTTCATGATCGACCCGCCGCCGAGCTGCTTCATATCGTCGATCACCTCCTGCGCCGCGAAAAATTGATGGCGGATATTCACCGCGATTCCCGCATCATAGGACTCGGGCGTCACGTCCTCGATCTTGTGGCGCCTGTCGTTCGCCGCGTTGTTCACCAGCACGCCGACGCGCCCCAACGTCGTGCGTACATCGGCAATGCCTTTGCGCAACGCGTCGATACTGGTGAGATCCACCCGCAGGAACATGGGCTGGAATTGCCCGTCGGCCAAGTCAGCGCCGAGCTGATCCGCGAGCGCTTCGCCGGCATTGGTGTGTCGATATACGCGATCTTCGCGCCCTGATCGAAGAAATGCTCGACGAACGCTACGCCAATGCCGGTCGCGCCACCGGTAATCAGCACGACTTTTCCGGCGAAGCTCGGATAGCGCGCGAGGGTTTTATCGACTGAACTGGCCATCTGTCCCTAATCTCTCATTCAGTCGCGTGAACCGCGATTCTTCAACTGGTCGAGCAACACGGCAGCAAGCAGGATCGCGCCGCGCACGAGACTGGTAGAACGCGTCGATGTTCATCAGGTTCATCACGTTCTCGACGGTAACCATGATCAGCAAGCCGAAATCACGTTGAGCTCGAAGCCATCGGCGGCGTTCGGTTGTCCCGACGTAATCCGCGACGCCAGGATCACCCCGGCGAGCGCCGCCACCGCGCTCTGGATCAGGAAAATCCAGACGCGCGTGCGTTCCACATTGATACCCGCCAAACGTGACGCTTCCGCGTTACCGCCAATTGCGAGCATATTGCGCCCGTACACAGCTTGATTTAGCAGCACGCCGAACACGATAAAACACGCCAGCGTGACCCAGATCGGCAACGAGACACCGAACATGGTCAAACCGCCGCGCGATAAACGTATCCGACGACACGCCCACCGCCTGCCCATGCGACACGATAAACCCAAGCCCGCGCACGATTTCCATCGTAGCCAGCGTAGTAATCAGCGCGTTGATCCACAAATACGCAATCACTGCGCCGTTCACAAAACCGATGGCCGAACCTGCCGCCACCGCCGCGACAATCGTTATAAACGTGTTGTCCGTGGTGTTCAAAACTAGCGCGCAGAGAACGCCGGCGAAAGCCACCGTGGATCCCACCAACAAGTCGAAATCCCGCGATGCGAGGCAGAACATCATCGTGCAAGCGACCATGCCGATCTGCGAAATCGACAGCGCCAGGCCGAGCATGTTCTCGATGGAGAAGAAGTGATCGACCGAGAGCGACATCGTAATGAACATCAAGATGAAGATCACGACCCGACTATATTCGGTTATCTGTTGCCACCACTTCTGCTTGTCGTTTTTCGCTGGCACCAGCGTGTTGGTAATGTAATGTTTTCCCTGACTTCCATGATGTCCTCCATCTCCACTTTTTTGCTTCAGGCTGCCTTCGTAGTCGGTTCCGATTGCACAGGCAACGCAAGATTCAGCACTGATTGTTCGTTTATTGTCCCACGCGGCAATTCGCCCGCGATCCGCCCTTGCCGCATCACCACGATCCTGTCGGACACCCCCAGCACCTCGGGCACCTCGGACGAAATTATCATGATCGCACAGCCGCGTTCGGCGAGTTGATAGATTACATTGTAGATCTCGTGCTTCGCGCCCACGTCAATGCCGCGCGTCGGTTCATCGAGGATCACGACTTTCAGTTCCGGTTCCGCGAGCCAGCGCGACAGAATGGTTTCTTGCTGATTGCCGCCCGAGAGAAAGCGAATTTTCTGCTTGCGGCTCGGCGTCTTGATCTTCAGCAACTGGATGAAACGCTCGGCCGTTGCGGCTTCTTTCTTGCGATCCAGGAACAGCCCGCCGCGCAGGTAATGCCGGCGGCACGAGATATTGATGTTCTCGGACACCGAAGCCATGGCCACGATGCCCTCTTCCTTGCGGTCCTCGGGACACAGCACGATGCCGTGCTTGATCGCTTCGCCCGCGCTGCGGATCTTGATCGGCTCACTATCCACGTGATCGTGCCGGCCTTCTTGCGGGCCGCGCCGTAGACGAGGTGCATCAGTTCGCTGCGCCCCGCGCCCACCAGCCCGAAAAAGCCGACAATTCTCCGCGGCGCACTTCAAAACTTGTCGGTTCACGCAGCACGTGTCCTTCAATGTTCGTCACAGCGAAACGGACATCGCCGAGTTTGCGCGGCTTGTAATCGTAGATATCGGAAATTTCACGCCCGACCATTTCCTGCACGAGCGTATCGCGCGGAACCTCGGCCAGATTCGGGTGCGACGCGATCTTGCGGCCATCGCGGAAAATCGTGCATGTATTGCACAGTTCGTAAATCTCGTCCATGCGGTGCGAAATGTAGATTAGCGCGCGGTTGTCCGCTTTCAAATCACGCACGAGCTTGAACAGCACTTCCGTCTCGCGATGCGACAGCGACGACGTAGGTTCATCGAGCGCAATCACGCGTGCGTTACGCAGCAACGCCCTGCAGATTTCCACCATCTGCTGTTACGCGATAGAAAGCTTCTTGAGCTTCGCGTTCGGATCGAGATCGGCCCCCATTTGCAGCAGCCGCTCGCGCACATGCTTTTTCGCTTCGCCCTTGTGCACCCAGCCGAGCGTGTTCGGCAACAAACCCAGCAGCAGGTTCTCGGCGACCGTGAGATCGGGCACATACTGCAACTCCTGGTGAATCACCGCAATATTCGCCGCGATCAATGCTGCCGCGCTCGCGAACTTCACCTCGTTGCCATCAATCAGGACACGCCCGGAATCCGGCTGATATTCACCGCCCAGCACTTTCAGCAAAGTCGATTTGCCCGCGCCGTTCTCGCCCATCAGGCCGTGCACTTCGCCGGCGTTGACGTCGCACGACACGCCGTCGAGCACGCGCACGCCTGGAAAAACCTTACCGATATTGTCAAAACACAGCGTCGCTGACACATCGCCTCCTTATGTTTCAATACGGACCGCGGCGCTTCATGTCGAAACGCTGCGACCCGTATTGCTCTACCGATACCTGATACGAAAAGACCTTACCTAGCCGATGCCAGGCCCATCTTTTCGCGCATTTCACCCACGTTGTCACGCGTCGCCAGCATGCCGGTGGTCAGCGTCACGAGCGGTGGTTCCTTGCCGTCCTTGATCCACGTGTACATGAGTTCCGACGTTTCCTCGCCACGACACTTCGGGCTGGTGATGACGGTCGCGTAGAAGCCCGTCGGGTTCGGTTTCTTGAACTCGCTCAAGGCCGAATCCGAGCCGCCGATCCCCACGCCGATCATGTTGTCCGCCTTGAAACCACGGCCTTCCGCTGCACGCACGGCGCCAAGCACGGCTTCGTCGCCACCCCAGTGCTTGAACTGCGGAATCTTCGTGAGCGCGATGTTCGCGGCGTTGAACGCGTTTTCCGTGTCGGTCTTCGCTTGCGGCGCCGCCACTATGTTCGCCTTCGGAAAGCCTGCTGTGACCAGTGCGTCGGCAGCGCTCGTAGGTCACGTCGATAGCGCCGATTTCAGCCAGGTTCCAGCCGCGCTTCTTGATCTCGGCGGCAATGCTGTCACCCACCTGCTTGCCGATGTTGTAAGCCGAGATGCCCATGTAAGGGACGGATTCGATCGGCTTGCCCGAACCGTCATCATCTTCAGTCCGGCCGCTTTAGCCTTCACGACAATGCCCGGTCCGAGCTTGACGTCCGGTGTGCAGATATGAAATCCTGGGCCGTTTTACGCGACGCGGCGAGGTTGTCAATCGCGCTCATTACCTTTTCACCCGACGGCGCGCCGATTTTCACCAACGTGAAGCCCTTTTTCTTTCTTGGCCGCGATTTCGGCGAACTTCCACTCATCCTGGAACCACGGTTCTTCCGGCTGCTTCACCAGGAAGCCGATCTTGACGTCATCGGCGGCTTGCGTCACCGGCGCCGTGAACAAGGTCGCGCTTGCTGCAGTGGCCGTGGCAACGAGCGTGAGGAACATTCTGCGTTTCATGGTCTGTCTCCTGACTTGACTGTCTAGTTGGTAAGGTGTGGCCGCGTCTTGTTGTCGTGACACCGCACCACGGCCAGTGCGTCATCCTTTGCTGCTTAGCTATGTATTCCTGCGATTTCAGTCGTGGTACAGTGCCGAGCACCCGCCATCCACCGTGATGCAACTCGCGTTGATAAACGGCGCTTCGTCAGAGGCGAGGACGGTCATCGCCACTTCCTCCGGCCGGCCAATGCGCTTCATCGGTTGCAGATCGAGCGTTGCCTGTTTCGCTTTGGCCGGATCGGCCTGTTCGTTCCGCCAGTCGTGCGTGAGTTGCGTCTCGATGTAAACTGGCGCAATCGCATTCCACCCGCACCTGCCGCCCCGCGTATTCGATACCCAGCGCCTGGGGCAATCCGATCACGCCGTGCTTCGCCACCGGGTACGGAAAACAACCGGGGATGATCTTGAACGAGTGCATGGAAGCAATATTCACGATGCTGCCGCGCCCGCGTTCCACCATGCCCGGCAACACAGCGCGGTAACCGTTCCAGACGCCGTCGAGATCAACGGCGAAGCAGCGGCGCCAGTCGTCGTCGGTCATGGTCAGCGAATCACAAAACACGTTGATGCACGCGTTGTTCACCAGCAAGTCGACCAGGCCCAACTTCGCTTCGGCTTCGCTGACGGCGTTCTGCACCGATGTGCTTTGTGTCACGTCCGTTTGCACCGCAAGCACGTTATCCGCCGATCCGATCCGCCGTTTCCCGCGCTAATGCGATGTCCAGTTCCGCGAGCACCACGGCCGCGCCTTCTCGAACGAACACGCTGGCAATCGCCGCGCCGATGTCGCGCCCGGCGCCGGTGATGACCGCGACCTTGCCTGCGAGCCGGTTCATTTCTTCTGGCCTCGCGCGACAGCTAATCCGTTGATGAACGCCTTCGCGTGCGAGGCCGTCGTTGCGGCGCTCTGACCCGGCTTGTACAGCGCCGAGCCCAGGCCGAAGCCATTCGTGCCCGCCGTCAGGAACGGTCCCATGTTGTCCGGCGAGATCCCGCCGACCGGCACCAGCGGCACACGCACCGCGATCACCGCACGCCACGCCTTCACCACGTCGCGCCGAGCTGCTCGGCGGGAAACATCTTCAGCAGGTCTGCACCGTTCTTCAGCGCGATAAACGCTTCGTTCGGCGTTGCGACGCCCGGTGCACAGGCAGCCCTTGTGCTTTCGCGGCGCGCACGACATCGCCGTCGCTATGCGGCATCACGATCAGATTGCCTCCAGCCTTCTTCACCTCATCGACGTAATGCGGATGCAGGACCGTACCCGCGCCGACGATGGCGTCCGCTGGCAGCGCCTGACGGATTGCCGCGATGCTGTCGAACGGCTGCGGCAAATTCAACGGCACTTCGACGATCCATAAGCCCGCTTCGTACAACGCGCGGCCGTGGTCAGCAGCGTCTGCCGGCGTTACGCCGCGCAGGATCGCGATCAGCCGACACAGGCCGAACACAGCGGCCAGGCCAGCGTGCGGCGTGTACAGCGCGGGGAGATTGATATCGATTTGCATGGTCCTGCTCCTAATTAGATGCGCCCGGCGCTCGGCTGAATCAGGCCGGCCTGCAGCGCGATCCGATGCAACCCGCGCTCGGTCGCGTGCGCGACGGTGCGTGCATCGTGACAACCGAAACGCGCGAGCGCGTGGCGATACCGTTCGCAAAGCGCGTCGTTGCCGATCAGCCTTAACACCTTGCCCGCGAGATCCGCTTGCTCACGCGCCAGCACTTCATTGAGGCCGCGTAATTCGTGGCCGATCAAAAGGCCCGAGAGATAATCCGCTTGTTGCTCCTGCTTCAGTTGCCCGGTCAGTCCCAGCGTGCGGGTGCTGAAAATGGTGGCGAGCAAACCCGCATGGCCAGCGTCTTTGGCGGTATCGACACCACGTATGAACGCGTCCATGTCCTGGTGATCGGTCGCGCGCATCGTGCGGCCGAGGATGGCGCAGCGCGCCGTAGGTCTCGCCAGTCATGAAGGTGTAGAATCGTTTGATCCGTCCCTTCGATACAACTGCCCACTTCGCATGCGTTCCCGGCAAGCCGATCAGGCTGCCGTACGGTTCGTGGTCCAGCGCCGTGTCACTCGCAAGCGCACCGAAGATCTGCGTTTCTTCACCGCGCATCACGTTGGGCAACGTGCCGTCTTAAAGCACGCCCGGCACGATGTGAACGGTGACGCCCTTGAGCGTTTTCACGCGCACGATGCCCGCTACGAGCGCTGCCGGATCGGCGGGTGTGGACACGTACGGGGCTTCCATCTAGCCTTGGGCGCTGCCGACCATGCCCGCCGCAATCACCGGAAGCGGCGCGCCGCTGGCGAGCCATGCGCAGCAGGTTGCTTCGAACACGGCGTCGAAACCGCCTTCCGCTGCGGGCTTCGGCAGATTCATGATGCCCGCCGCCGATGCCCGCGTATCCCAGCACCGCGCCACTTGCGTCGAGCAGATAGGCGCGCAGCGCCGTGGTGCCCCAGTCGATTGCTATGAGAGCTGGCGCTTCTGCAGCGCGGGCTGGTTGCGTCTCGGCCGATGTGCGGTCCGCGTCATCGTTTGATCCTGCGTATTGCGGGCTGCGGAACGCGCCAGCCGAGTTCTTGCGAGATCCCGTGCGCGTCGCGCTGCACGACCGGAATCAGTTCTTCCATGCACTCGGGCAGCATGTAGGGAATCGTGCTCGCCACCGACAGCGCCGCCACGATCACGCCCGACGCGTCGCGCACCGGTGCCGCGACGCAGCGGATCGACGCTTCGTTTTCCTCAAGATCGAAGAAGCCGCCTTGCGAATAACGCGTCATGCGCTGGACGAAGGTATCGATATCGGGCTGGTGATCGGGCCTGAAACTCACCTTCGCGAGCACGCGATGCGACGCCTCCAGCAGCTTCGACCATGTCTCGGGCGCAGGTCGAGCATCATCGCCTTGCCGATTCCCGTCGATGCCAGTGGCATCCGATGACCTACCCGCGAGCGCATTTCGAGGCCGCGCGTGCCGGAAATCTCGTCGATGTAGAGAACGTCGTCGCCGTCACGCACACCGAGGTGGATGGTGTCGTGGGTATACTCGGCGAGTACCTGCAGATGCGGACGCGCTACGGCGGTGAGGGGCATTTGTTCGAGCGCGATCATGCCGAGTTCGATCGGCTTCGGGCCGAGCAGATAACCGCCGCCGACCTGGCGCAGGTAGCGCGCCTGCACCAGCGAACTAACCAGACGTGCCTCGTACTGCGTGCGAGTCGTGCCGAGCGCCGCGCCGATGCTGCGCAGCAGCGTTTTGCGTGCCGGCTTGCTGCGGCGTGAGGTCGAGCAGTGCAGCCGCCGATGCCTGCGCTTCGCTCGGCTCGCTCCGTTTGCTTCATTTACCTCGGGCGCCACCGGTTTCCAGACCGTGCGTTCCATCGACAATTCATGCTCAACGGTGATATTCAGGGTCTTGGTCATGGCACTAAATGTTCGCGGCTTGAGAATGACTGAGCGTTCGTTCACGACGCGTGTTACCGCGCCGATTGCCACGCGGTCAGCTTCGACGCCGGCGTCTTGTAGTAGTAATGCGCCGCCGCTTCAACACCATAAACGCCGTTACCCCACTCCACCGAATTCAGTTAGATCTCGAAGATGCGTTCCTTGTCCATCCAGAGCTCGAGCATCGACGTGATGACCAACTCCTGCGCCTTCCTCACATAGCTCTTTTCCCGCGATAAAAACAGGTTGCGCGCCAGTTGCTGCGAGATAGTCGACCCACCCGCGACAATCTTGCCGCGCACCTTGTTCTTCTCCCAGGCTTGCAGGATGGCGTCGGTTTCGTAACCGTTGTTGTTGACAAAGTGACAAAGTGCGTGTCCTCGGACGCAATGATCGCGCGCTTCAGGTTGCGCGAAATCTGGTCGTACGGAACCCAGGTGCGCTGGATGGAAAGATCAGGACGATCCTGCACGATCCGCCACGCGTCGGAACGCATGAACGCCGTCGACGAAGGATTGACCACCGTATAAATCCCGACCATGACGAAGAAGTAAAGCTGCGTGGCGACAGCAGCAATGGCCATCACCGAGATGCCGTAGACAATCCACCGAGCCGGCCCGAGACGAACGGGCGATTTTGTTCTTGTCATCGTGCTTCTTCTGTTTGGAAAGGAATGGCGCGCGCAACCACGCGCTTTTCTAAACCTTCGTCGATAACTCCAGCCGCAATGCGCGCAGCACCGCGCCGCTGTCCGGGCGCACCCCGCGCCACAGGAAAAACGATTCGACCGCTTGCTCGACGAGCATTCCGAGGCCATCCGCCGAACGCGCGCCGAGACTTTCTGCGTGGCGCATGAACACCGTCGGCTGGGCGCTGTACATCATGTCGTAGGCGAGCGTGCCGGGACCGAACGAACCGTTATCGCAGTCGGGCAGCGAGTCGTCCAGACTGCCGGCCGTCGCGTTGACGATCACATCGTAGGGACCCGCTTCCACAATATCCGAAGCGCCACAGGAAAAACGCACATGCACGGCGCGGGCGGCATCGGAGAAATGATCGACGAGTTGCTGCGCCTTCGATGCCGTCCGATTAACTATCGTCAGGGCCGCCACGCCGCCATCCAGCATGGGCAGCATGACACCGCGCGCCGCACCGCCCGCACCCAGCAGCAACACGCGCGCGCCTTTCAAACCAACGCCCAGATTCCCTTCGATATCACGGACAAGGCCCACCCCGTCTGTGTTGTCACCGAGCACGCCGTCAGCCTTGAACGCCAGCGTGTTCACCGCGCCCGCTGCTGCGGCGCGCGGTGTGAGCGTATTGGCGAAAGCGTGCGCATCGAGCTTGAACGGCACGGTCACGTTCATGCCGCGACCGCCTGCTTTGGCGAACGCGCGGACATCGTTGGCGAACGCGCCGATGGTTCCCAAAACACGCCCGTATTCGATCCCCTCGCCGGTCTGCTCTGCGAAACGCGCATGAATCCACGGCGATTTGCTGTGAGCGACCGGATTGCCGATCACCGCATAGTGGTCCCGAGACACAATGCCCGATGTCATCGCGTGGGCTCCGTCGTGTCGGGCGTGCTTTCGCCCGCGGGTTCGTCCACGGCAGATTCGCTGCCCGGCGCAGCAGCTTCCGGCAAAGCTTCCGCCTGAGCCTCGGCTTCGCTCTCTGCGCTCAGATCTTCCACTTCGATCAGTTCTTCTTCCATCTCGTCCTGCTGCGCCTCGGCTTCTTGCGCCGACGCCGGTGCGGAGGCATCGATCACATGCAGCAAACGGCACGACGCCTCGACCGTGAGTTCGTCGATGCCCACTACGTCGAGCATCACCTTCGTTCCACGCGCGTGCACGCCAAGGCCAGGCACATGCAGTATCAACGGGATTTCATCCAGGCGCACGAGATCGTCCTTCACCACCGACGCCACCACGTGCTTCTTGTCCTCCTGCTTCAACCAGCGCAGGCACCAGAAATATTCCATGCGCCGCTGATGATCGGCGTACGCGGAATACTGGTCATTGAAGCCCTGCACGATCACGAACAAATCAGCGTCTTTCGGCTTGAACGGCGCGACCAGCGCAGCCGTCACGCCATGCCGCACGCACGCGAGCAATTGCCATTGGTTGACAAGGTCCACATACCGGCGCAGCGGCGACGTGCTCCACGCGTATTGCGCAACGCCCAGCCCTTCGTGCGGCGCGGGCGTGGTCTGCATGCGCGTGCACTTCGGACCCGGCGCGCCGAATCCGCGCTGCGACCGGTAGATCCCCGGCACGCTGTGATAGTTGAGAAACGCGCCCCACGATGAATTCGCGAGAATCGCCAGCTCGGCGACGATCAGATCGAGCGGCGATCCGCGTCGACGCGGCGCGATCGTGATGTGCTCGCCTTCCACGTAGAAATTGAAGTCGTTATTGCGCTGCACTTCGCGCCGCAAACCGTACCCCGCGCGCGCTTCCTGACGCTTTTCGAACAGCGCCTGCGCGAGCAGCCACAGCACCGCGATATCGTCCTTGTGCGGGTACTCGCCGCTACCCGCCGCGAGCGATTCCTCGGTGACGTGCTCGTCCAGATGGTTGTGTCGAAGATTGCTCTTCACGAACACACGCTCGGCGCGCGTTTCGGTCGCGACGATTTCCTGCGTTTCCCGATTCACGATGATGTACATTGACAATACCGGCCGCAATCCGCCTTCAGCCAGCGTGAACGCGTCCACGACGCTGTCCGGCAGCATGGTGATCTTGTTGCCGGGCATGTACACGGTGGACAACCGCGTGCGCGCGATTGCATCGATCATGTCGCCGCGCGCGATCCCCAACGCCGGCGCCGCGATGTGAATACCGACGCGCACGCGGTCATCAGCGAGATGCTCGACGGAGAACGCGTCATCAATTTCAGTGGTGGTGACGTCATCAATAGAGAACGCCTGCACGTCCGCTTCCGGCAGATCGTCGGGGAGCGGCGGCACGGTGACCGGCGCGAAGCCCGTTCCGTGCGGGAAAAATTCCGACAGGAAACGCGCTTCGTGCAGCGCACGCGCAGACGGAATGGAGCCCACTTCCAGCATCAGCCGCACTTGCGAAATCCCGCGAGCGGCCGCTGCCGCTTCAAGCGCCTTATATTCGATAGAGTTCTTGTCCGGCTTCGTCAGCAAACCGATCGCTTTTCCGGCCAACGCCTCGGGCAGTTTTCCAGCGACCAGTTCCGCTTCGTAACCCGCCTGCACCAGCGCGAGTTGCCGTTTCTTTTCCAGCCCGGCCAGCGCCATCTGCAACTGTTCCTGCGGCGCGCGCTGATATTGCCCGCGCCCCTTGCGGCGGAAATACACCGGCGATCCATGCATGCGCAGCACGAGCGCGGCGCGTTCGGTGGCACCGAATTTATCGCCGAAATAATCCGCGCCCAGTTCCGCAAATGGAAATTCTTCGTCCGGCGCGCACTCCCACAGGAAGTCGAGATCGATCTCCTGTGCGATGGCATCGGCCTGCTGCATCAGGTCGGCGGCGTTCGGTTTCTCGAATTCGATCAATACGTCCTTGGCACGCACCTTCGCACGCCGCCCGCCCGGCAACTCGACCTGAAACGCGTCGTTCTGCTTAGACAGAACAGCGCCGGCCTTGAAACTACCCGATTCCTCGAAAAAAACGTTCACTCAATACTCTCGAAAGACTGTTGGTCGACGTGGCGTCAGGTCGGGTTTGCGTCCCGCACGAAGCGTCAAGTCCACAAAAAAGATACGCTCAGGGTCGTCAGGCCGTGACAGGAGGCGGCCGGGCCGCGCAGAACGCGAGCACCTGGTCCAGGTAACTGGGAAAGTCGCTGATCGCGTGATCGCTGCCCTGGATCAGCGTGGTCCGCACGTCCGGGTAATGCGCGAGCATGGTGCGGTAGTCGAGCACTTCGTCGCCAGTGGCCGCGATCAGATAGTAGCGGTCCGACCGGGTGATCGATGGAACGGAAAGCGCACGCAATTCATCAATATGACGCGGCTCGACCACAATAGTGCCGCCGCCATGCCACAACGGCTGTTCACCAACATAGGCACTCAGGTCCTCTTGCGGCATGACCGCCGGATTCAGCAGGATCGCGCGCCAGCCGTGTTTTTCGGCAAGCCACGTTGCATAAAACCCGCCGAGCGAACTGCCGATCAGCGTGATCTCGTCGTGATGGACTTGCGCCGCGAGCGTTTCGGCAAGCGCAATGGCTTCTTTAGGCGACACCGGCAACATCGGGCACTGCCATTCGTCGATCAGTCCCTGCTCTTCCAGCCGCGCGCGCATCACGCGAGCCTTGAACGATTGTGGCGATGACCGAAAGCCGTGCAGATAAAGAATCACGCCCGCTCCTTGGTGACCGGCCGCGCCGACAGCGCATCGAGCAGCTTCTGGTGCACGCCACCGAAACCGCCGTTGCTCATCACGAGCACGTGGTCTCCCGGGCGGGCTGCGGCGGCGACCAACTTGACGAGCGCCGAGAGGTCGCTGAACGCGCCTGGGCTTTGTTGCCGAGCGGCGCCAGCGCCGCGTGCAGGTCCCAGCCGAGCTTGTCGCGGCCTTCGTGCGCGCCGTAGCCGAAAACCAGGTCGGCGTCAGCGAGACTGTCCGGCAATTGCGCCTTCATGGTGCCGAGTTTCATCGTGTTCGAACGCGGTTCGAGGACGGCCAGGATGCGGCTATTTGCGCCAATGCGCGTCCGCAAGCCCACTACCGTTGTTTCGATCGCGGTGGGGTGATACGCGAAGGTGTCGTAGACGGTCACGCCGTCCACGCTGCCCTTCACTTCCATCCGACGTTTCACGTTCCGGAACGTGCTCAGCGATTGCGTCGCCTGCACGGGCGGAACGCCTACTGAACTCGCCGCCGCGATCACCGCCAGCGCATTCGTTTGATTATGCTCGCCTTGGACTTGCCAGTTGACCACGCCCAGGCGCTCACCTTCCCAGTACACGGCGAACTGCTCGTCGACGGCAACACCCTCGCTCGCTGGCAGCGCTTCCCAGCCGCCTTGCACGCCGAAGCGCTCGACGCCGGACCAGCAGCCGCGTGTCAACACGCGTTCGAGCGCGGGCTCACGGCCGTTCATCACAATCCGCCCGATGCCGGGCACTGTACGCACCAGATGATGAAATTGGGTCTCGATAGCGCCGAGATTCGGGAAGATATCCGAAGATATCCGCGTGATCGAATTCAAGTTTGTTCAGCACGGCCGTGCGCGGGCGATAGTGAACAAACTTGGAGCGTTTATCGAAGAAAGCGGTGTCGTATTCGTCGGCTTCGATCACGAAGAAACTTGAATCCGTGAGCCGTGCCGAGATGCCGAAATTCAGGGGCACGCCGCCGATCAGGAATCCCGGATTCATGCCGGCGTCTTCGAGCAGCCAGGCCAGCATGGAGCTGGTGGTGGTCTTGCCGTGCTTGCCGGCAACCGCAAGCCCCATTTTCCGTTCAGCACGTGTTCGCCCAGCCATTGCGGGCCGGACTTGTAGGGCAAGCCGTGATCGAGAATAGCTTCCATCAGGGGATTGCCGCGCGTAACTACATTGCCCACTACATACAAATAAATCTGGTTCGAGCGCGATTTGCTCGACGCCGTAGCCCTCGATCAGCTCAATGCCCTGCGCTTCGAGCTGGGTGCTCATTGGCGGATAAACGCCGGCGTCGCAGCCGGTGACGCGGCGGTGACCCGCTTCGCGGGCGAGGACCACGAGGCCACCCATGAATGTGCCGCAGATACCGAGGATGATGTGAATGTGCATAAAGCGTGTGTTCGTGGCGGGAGGGCCGTTAGCACGGGGGAATGAGTGAGGTATTCCGACGCCCCGGTACATTATAACTGACGGATGGGCGCGGATTTTTGCCGGCAGCCCGGGGTTCCGTCGGTACACCCGTGATCGAAAACCTATCTCCGGTATCATTCCTCCATGATTCGAAAATCACATTTCGATCCGCAGCGCGTGCGCGAGGAAATCGCCATCGCGGCGGCGCGGCTGATCGTCGAAGACGGCCTCGACTATTCCACCGCCAAGCGCAAAGCCGCCCTGCAGGTCGTCGGCAAAACGCGCATTGGCGGCGAATGGCTACCGGATAATGGCCAGATCGAAGAAGAAATCCGCGAATATCAGGCGATCTTCCAGAGCGAAAGCCAGCCCGCTGTCCTGCGCCGCATGCGCGAAGTCGCACTCGAATGGATGCAACGGCTCCAACCGTTCAATCCGTACCTGACCGGCGCCGTGCTGACCGGCACCACAGGCGAACACTCGGATATCCACCTGCAATGCTTCTGCGATAACCCAAAGGAAGTCGCTATCTATCTCCTGAACGCGAATGTTCAATACGACGTCTCCGAGACGCGGCATTTCGCTGGCCGCGGTTACGTTGAAACCCTGAGCTTCCTGATGCGCCCGTCGCGCAACGAAGAACCCATGGGCATTCATATCGCGCTCTACGACACCAACGACCTGCGCGGCGCCGTCCCCGCGGCCGGCCGGGGCAAGCTTGCACGCGCAAGCGCTTCCGCCGTGCGCGCCTTGCTCGATGAGCCGCCCGCCCCCACACCGGCCACCTCTCTATGAGTTCCATGCGCATTGTTGCTGCCCTTGTAGTCGCCATCGCGGCAACCGGCGGCGGTTTCTACACCAGCCACCTGATAACCGGCGGCCAAACCAGCCAGGCGGCCGAATTCACGCCGAAAGCAAACGGCAACGCCGTCGATGATCTCTGGAAAACTCAGCTGCAAAATGCTGCCGGAACACAGCAACCGCTCGCCTCGTTCAAAGGCAAGCCAATAGTGTTGAACTTCTGGGCGTCGTGGTGCGGCCCCTGCGTGAAGGAAATGCCGACACTGGCGGCGCTTCATCGGGAATATGAGAAGAAAGGCATCACGTTCATTGGTCTCGGCGTCGACTCCGAGAAAAACGTAAACGCCTTTCTTCAAAAGGTACCCGTCGATTACCCCATCTACGTAGCGGGCTTCAGCGGCGCCGACCTCGCGCGCAGTTTCGGCAATAACGCGGGTGCGCTCCCCTTCACCGTCGTCATCGACGCGAAAGGGGTGATTCGTTCGACAAAACTCGGCGAAGTCGATCCAAAAGAGCTGAAAGCGACGCTCGACGCCCTATAAGACGCCCGTTTGTTCCCGCGCAAAGCGATATCGTTCGCCGGGAGATACCGTCATTTCAAGAAACTTTGCACGACAATATGTGCAAAATGCGCGTATAAGACCTCCCCGGATGCCTGAACCCGCCCTCCGGCAGGTCGTAAAACTAGACAAAATTCTATAAAGGGCGCTAAAGTGCGCCAAACTCCGCACAAACCAAAGCCATTATGTCACAATTGCTGGTGATGCACGGCCCAAATCTTAATCTGCTAGGCACCCGCGAACCGGATGTCTACGGTTGGGTAACGCTTGCAGAGATCGATAAGGCGCTAGCAGACAAGGCACAGGCGGCCGGCGCGGAATTGTCTTCGTTCCAGAGCAATCATGAAGGCGTGATCGTGGACCGCATTCAGAAGGCGCTGACCGAACAGGTGGACTTCGTGCTGATCAATCCCGCTGCGTATACGCACACGAGCATCGCGATCCGCGACGCCCTCGCGGGCGTCGCGCTGCCGTTCATCGAGATTCATTTGTCGAACGTGCACAAGAGGGAAGCTTTCCGGCACCACTCCTATTTCTCCGATCTGGCCGAAGCCGTGATTTGCGGCCTAGGCTGGAAAGGCTATCTGTACGCGCTCGATTTCGCTCTCGAGCATCTTGCTGAAAAGCCACGCGCTTGAGTCGCGATCTGCTCAAGGCAATTGAACTGCTCGCACAACGCGATGTGGAATGCACGTCCGCAACATTGGACAACGCTCCCGTCGGCGGCACCCAACTACCAAGTCAAGCACCGGAAAATGCTTCCGGTCACCAAGCATTGAAAGGGGAATTTTCGATGGACCTTCGTAAACTTAAAACTCTTATCGACCTCGTCTCGGAATCCGGCATCTCGGAACTGGAAGTCACTGAAGGCGAAGGCAAGGTTCGCATCGTCAAGAATGCCGCGCCGGTCTACATGCAAGCCTCGCAGTACATGCCGCAAGGCCCGATGCAGCAAGCGCCGCAATACGGTCAGCCGGACGCCGTCGTGCCGCAAGGCCACGTCGTGATGTCGCCGATGGTCGGCTCGTTCTACCGCGCGCCGTCGCCGGGCGCCGATGCGTTCGTGCAGGTCGGCGATACGGTCAAGGAAGGCCAGACGCTATGCATCATCGAAGCCATGAAGCTGCTGAATGAAATCGAGTCGGACAAGTCGGGCGTCGTGAAGGAAATCCTGGTCGAGAACGGCCAGGCTGTCGAGTACGGTCAGCCGCTGTTCGTGATCGGCGATTGATTTCCCGCGATGCCACCAGACGAAAGCGTATTCAGTTCCCATGCGCCCAAGCCGGTGGCTGCAGCATCCGGGCGCTCGCCTGATTAGCCAGACTAACCGGCGAGACGCGCCGCCGATCTCCCAGGAGAACGCCACGGACAACCGTCCCGGCGCTCCATCGATGAGTCGAAACCTTGCTATGTTCGAAAAAATCCTCATTGCGAACCGTGGCGAAATCGCGCTTCGAATCCAGCGGGCATGCCGCGAGCTAGGCGTCAAGACGGTTATCGTCTACTCGGAAGCCGATAAAGAAGCCAAGTACGTGAAGTTGGCCGATGAAGCCGTGTGTATCGGCCCGGCTCCGTCCAACCTCAGCTACCTGAATATGCCGGCGCTGATCAGCGCGGCCGAAGTCACCGATGCCGAAGCGATCCACCCCGGCTACGGTTTCTTGTCGGAGAACGCGGATTTTGCGGAGCGCGTCGAGCAATCCGGCTTCACGTTCATCGGACCGCGCCCGGAAACCATCCGCCTGATGGGCGACAAAGTCTCCGCCAAGCAAACGATGATCAAGACGGGCGTGCCGTGCGTCCCGGGTTCAGAAGGCGCATTGCCCGACGATCCGAAGGAAATCGTGAAGATTGCCCGCATGATCGGTTACCCGGTGATCATCAAGGCAGCAGGCGGCGGCGGTGGTCGTGGCATGCGAGTGGTGCACACCGAAGCGGCGCTGGTGAACGCGGTGAACATGACCCGTGAAGAAGCCGACCGCGCGTTCGGCAATCCGCAGGTCTACATGGAAAAATTCCTGGAGAACCCGCGGCATATCGAAATCCAGATTCTCGCCGATTCGTTCCGCAATGCGATCTGGCTCGGTGAACGCGATTGCTCCATGCAGCGCCGTCACCAGAAGGTGATTGAAGAAGCGCCGGCGCCGGGTATTGCGCGTCGGTTGATCGACCGGATCGGCGATCGTTGCGCCGACGCCTGCAAGAAGATGGGTTATCTTGGTGCGGGTACGTTCGAATTCCTGTACGAGAACAACGAGTTCTATTTCATCGAAATGAACACGCGTGTTCAGGTCGAGCATCCTGTGACGGAGCTGATTACCGACGTCGATATCGTGCAGGAACAGATTCGTATTGCAGCCGGAGAAAAACTCGCGTTCCGCCAGAAGGACATTGTGTTTCGCGGTCACGCGATCGAATGCCGGATCAACGCGGAAGATCCGTTCAAGTTCACGCCGTCGCCGGGACGTCTCACGTCATGGCATTCGCCGGGTGGCCCGGGAATTCGTGTGGATTCGCATGCGTACAACGGCTATTTCGTGCCGCCGAACTACGACTCGATGATCGGCAAGCTGATCTCGTACGGCGCGACTCGCGAGCAGGCGATCAACCGCATGCGCATCGCATTGTCGGAAATGGTGGTGGAAGGCATCTCGACCAACATCCCGCTGCATCGCGAGATAATGATCGATGCGAAGTTCGTCGAAGGCGGCACGAGCATTCACTATCTCGAAAACAAACTCGCTGCGCGCAAGGCGGCAGCTGCCGTCGCGGAAGAAGACACGGCGCAATAACGCAATAAGCAAGGCTTCAAGATGAGCTACCGGAAATTGATCGCCAAGCTGGACCGGGAACACGCGGAGGCGTTGTCGGATGCGCTGCTGGAGTTGGGCGCGCTGTCGGTATCAGTGGAAGATGCCGACGCCGATACTCCCGACGAACAGCCGTTGTTCGGCGAGCCCGGCCTCACGCCGGATCAAAAGGCGTGGAATCGCTCGCGCGTAGTCGCGCTTCTTGCCGATGACGCCGATCCCGCCTTGCTGCTCGCGGCGGCGGCGAATGAAATTGGCTTGAAGGACACGCCGGCGTTCACGTTGCGCGATGTGGAAGATCAGGACTGGGTGCGCCTCACGCAATCCCAGTTCGATCCCATTCCTATCGGCAAGCGGATCTGGGTCGTACCGTCGTGGCACGCAGCGCTCGATCCCGACGCGCTCGTGCTCGAACTCGATCCAGGCCTGGCGTTCGGCACCGGCAGCCATCCGACCACGCGGTTGTGCATGGAATGGCTCGAGCAATCGGTCGCGCAAAACCAATCCGTGCTCGATTACGGTTGCGGTTCCGGCATCCTCGCTATCCTGGCGAAGAAATGCGGTGCGAACCCGGTGATTGGTATCGATATCGACCCGCAAGCCGTGGAATCCGCGCGTCAAAATAGCGAGCGCAATCACGCCGAAGTCACCTACGGCCTGCCCACCGATCTCCCCGAAGGGCAGTTCGACATCGTGGTCGCGAACATTCTGTCGAACCTGCTGAAGCTGATGGCGTCAATGCTTGCAGCACGCGTAAAACCGGGCGGACGCATTGCGTTGTCGGGCATTCTGGCTCGCCAGGCGGACGAAGTGGCGGCGGTCTATGCACGCTGGATCGACATCAGCGTATGGCGTGAACACGAAGGCTGGGTGTGTCTTGCGGGTACCCGCCGCGAAAGTCTTTAGAATAGCGCCATCGTCCATCTGCCGGCCTCTGGCCTTCGTCGGCTACATATGGCGCTGGCAACCCGCTGTCCCCACTGCGAAACGGTGTTCCGTCTGGACCCGCATCTACTCGCGCCACATGACGGCCGCGTGCGTTGCGGTCATTGCCAGGAAATCTTCGGCGCCGCGCATTATCAATTCGACCGCGACGAAATCGTCCTGACCGGGCTGGCCGGAGAAGTCGAGCGTCGAGGTCGCGAGCGGCAAGCGTGACGCGCTGGGCATTCCGTTGCACACGTTCGCCTCCAATACCGCCCTCGCGCCTCAAACCGAAGCGGCTCAAACTCCGTCAGCCAGCGAGGAACCGCTTGCGGGACTCGCTGCTGCCGAAGCGCTGTCGCGCACGCGCGCAGAGAACGATTTTCCGGGCGAAGGACGCGCCGGATCTCCGTGGCAAGCGGTCAATCGCGCTGAAGCCGAAGCACAGGCGAAAGCACCCGCCGATACCCCCAAACGCGTCGACCCGTTCGTGCGCCGTATGGAAGGCAATTTGCTGAAGGAGTCCCGTACCGATCCCTTCATTGGCCGAACTGAAAACGAAGCGCTCAACGAGTCGCGCACCGAGCCGTTTGTCGGCCGGAGCGCACCGCGGCCGGAGCCGGAAGCGTCCGCACCCCACCGCCCCGCCGATACCGTCCCCCGTTCCGAACCGGCTGCGGAGCCGTTCCCCGTTATCCGTGAAACGCGCGCGCCGGCCCGTTCGGGAATCGTGTGGAAAATCATCGGCTCGCTGATTGCACTCGTGCTGCTCGTCACGCTGCTCGCGCAGGCCGCATGGTGGGAACGGGAGACCGTGATGGTCTACTGGCCCGCCTCACAACCGCTTTTCGCGCAAGCCCGCGAGCAAATTGGCTGCGTGGTCGCGTCACCGCGGGATATCGACGGCTTGCAGATCAAGAACTCCAGTCTGCGCCAGGTGGATGGCTCGCACAAGCTTGAACTGAAACTCTCGCTGCGCAATCGCTTCGACGTGGCGATCACGTATCCAGCGCTGGAGCTCACTCTCCTCGACGACAAGAATAACGTCGCGATCCGGCGTGTCCTGTGGCCGCAAGACTACGCGCGTCCGGCACGGTGATCGGTGCGGCCTGCCCGCGCGCAGTACGCAGCCAGTAATCGTTCGGCTCGATACCGGCGACGTGGTCGCGGCGAATTATCGCGTGCATATCTTTTTATCCCTGACACGCGTGTGCTCCTGCGCTTTCACGCTTAACCGTTTTCTACGCGTTTCTGTAATTAGCCGGTCGTCGTTTTCCGCGCGTGTCACTTGTCCGTCCCCGGCCGAGCGATGCGCACATTCCCTGAACAGCAGACACTTTCTGGAGTAGACATGAGCCAAGTTACCCTCGGCGGCAACCTGATCGACGTGGCAGGCACGTTCCCGGCAGCTGGTGCAAAAGCAGCCGATTTCACCCTGGTCGGCAAGAACCTGGGCAACATGACGCTGGCGAGCTTCGCCGGCAAGCACAAGGTCCTGAACATCGTGCCGAGCCTCGACACGCCGACGTGCGCCACCTCCACACGCAAGTTCAACGTTGCCGCAGCCGGACTCGACAACACCGTGGTCGTGGTTGTGTGGGGCGACCTGCCATTCGCGGCAACGCACTTCTGCACAACGGAAGGCATCGAGAACGTGGTGACGGCATCGACGTTCCGCGGCCACGACTTCGCGAAGGCCTACGGTGTCCGATGTCGCGAGCGGACCGCTGACGGGCCTGACGGCGCGCGCAGTGGTGGTGTCGATGAAAACGACAAGGTGCTGTACTCGGAACTCGTTCCAGAAATCAAGAACGAGCCGAACTACGATGCAGCGCTGGCCGCGTTGAAGTAAGTACGTCGAAGAAGAAGCGCAGGCCGGTTGCGGCCTGCTGCCTCTGACCAGCGGCGAGCCGCATCCCGATCTACTGTTGTTCGCCACGCCGGACTACCTAAAGCCTAAAGCCGGGACGTTATTCAGTCAACCGTAACGGTTTCGACCCGCAAGACCGTACGCGACATGCGCATCCGTGACGAGGTGGAACACCCGCCGCGTGACGAATGCGCAGCGTTTCATGCGGGCATGCACGTGCTCAGGAATTCAAACCTGCGCGCACTTTTATCGATTTATTTTCAGGGATTTCGCCAGTGTCTACGCTTATCTGCGGCTCGCTCGCCTACGACAACATCATGACGTTCCAGGGCCGCTTCGGCGACCACATCCTGCCGGACCAGGTGCACCAGTTGAACATCAGCTTCCTCGTCCCCACGATGCGGCGCAACTTCGGCGGGTGCGCGGGCAACATTGCCTACGCGCTGAACCTGCTCGGCGGCGACGCGAAGATCATGGCGACCCTCGGCAAAGCCGACGCCCAGCTTTATCTTGATCGTTTCGATGCGCTGGGTTTGTCGAAAGAGTATGTGCGCGTGCTGCCCGACCAGCACTCGGCCCAATGCTTCATTACCACCGATCTCGGGAACAACCAGATCACCGCGTTTCACCCAGGCGCAATGATGGATTCGCACCTGAACCACGCTGGCGAAACCAAGGGCGTCACCCTGGGTATCGTGGCACCGGACGGCGCCGACGGCATGCGCCAGCACGTCGAGGAACTGGCGGCGGTGGGCGTGCCGTTCGTCTTCGATCCGGGCCAGGGCCTGCCGATTCTCGAAGGTGTGCAACTTTGTCGCATGATTGAACTTGCTACATACGTGGCAGTCAACGACTACGAGGCAAAATTGTTGAGCAACAAGACCGGCTGGTCGATCAACGAAATGCTGAGCCGTGTGGAAGCACTCGTGATTACGCGCGGCGAACATGGCGCGCAGATTTTGCACGCTGAAGGTATCGAAGAAATTCCGGTCGTGAAGGCGCAGAAGGTCGTCGATCCGACCGGTTGCGGCGACGCGTTCCGCGGTGGCTTGCTGTATGGCATCGAGAACAAGCTGGGCTGGGCAAAAACAGGCCGTCTCGCTAGCCTGATGGGTGCGCTGAAGATCGAACATCAGGGGCCGCAGACCTACGTGCCTACGCGCGCCGAGATCGGCGAACGCTTCGAGCAGGCGTTTGGTTCGGCACTCTAAGGATTTTTAGCGGTGCAGTGAAGAAGGTTGAAATGCGTTATTGAAGCGTATTTGGGCGACGCTTCGGCAATGACACGGAGCGGCAGGCTGTTGGCCATTCGTTCAGCAGCCTGCCGTAATTTTGTGGAGTGAAACATGAAGTTAACAAGTCGTATGGCGCTGGCAGCAGCGCTTTTCAGCTCAGTCGCCATGACGGGATGCGCCTATAACAGCAGTTCGCCCGATGTATACACCGCGTCACAGGCCCAGCGCGAAGAAACGGTCCGCATGGGTACCGTCGACAGCGTGCGCGGCGGCGGGCGTGGCTTGATCGTGACAGGGATCATCGGTGGGATCGCGGGTGCGGTGGCAGGAATGCTGTCGAGAACGGCGTCGCAACGCAGAACGGACTGGAATCACCGTGCGCCTGGATAACACAGCGACATGCGCGCCATTACGCAAACCGCAACCGGGAGGTGTTCCAGGCCGGCGAGCGAGTTCGGTTGTTGTCGAGCGGCGGTGTGACGCGAGTGACGCACTAGCGGATGAAGAACGTGCCGGCCTGATCGAATTGATCTTGCCGAGGCAGGAGAAAAGCGCATGTGCCTTCGGGTACATGCGCTTTTTTTCGTCTGCTCACAGGCGCACCCCACTCCACCACAAGTGACAGCCGATAAAAAACCCGCCGCCGGCAATCACTGGGGGCAGGTTTGGACCGCGTAGCAATACACGACGGTCACGAGACACATCGCGTGTGCGAAGTACTGCGTTACAGCCTGCGCTTACGGACGGCTGCCCGTCGGGAACGGCCATGCAGCGGCCGGATTCAACGCCGTCTTGACCGTTGCAGCCGGGGCCGGCGGTGTCGTTGCCGTCGTTGCCGGTGCTACAGCAGCCGTCTTCTTCGCAGCGACAGCCTTCTTGGCCGGAGCCTTTTTAGCAAACGGAGCAGGAGCCGCAGCCGGAGCAGCTACAACAGCCTTCTTCGTAACAGGGGCAGCCTTCTTGGCGGCGGCTTTTTTGGCAGGTGCCTTCTTAGCAGGCGCCTTTTTAGCGGGGGCCTTCTTCGCCGCAACTTTCTTCGCCGCAACTTTCTTCGCCGCAACTTTCTTCGCCGCGACCTTCTTCACTGCGACTTTCTTGGTTGCAACTTTCTTAGCTGCCGGCGCCTTCTTCGCTACCGTTGCCTTCTTGGCGGCCACTTTCTTGACAGCCGGTTTTGCTGCAGCTTTCTTTGCGACGGATTTCTTGGCTAATGCCATCATTTTCTCCTTCAGGTTCCAAGATGAGAGTCAGTTCAAACAACACCCTTCGTCAAAACCCGCTTCCCGCGTGGGCTTCTCAGGACGCACGCTGCGAAGCGGATTATTCATCGGCGTACGCTGATGGAGCTTGCTTACGCTAATGAATACGGCAAGGCGCGCGGTGCTACAAGGCACCGCGCGCCAAATTAAGTCAGCACCTGAGAGGGTGCCGGCAATCGCTTGATCGGGCCGTCGGCGCTGCCGACGGCATATTTCGGGGGGGAAGTTTGCCCGTCCCACTGAAGGGTCCGCAAAACGCCTGTCATCTTTTGGGGCTGTTAAGCCACAAGGCGCACTTTGCATCAGGCGACCGTTCTCCTAAACCTGTTGGCCGGCACGCGCGCAATCGTGATGGCACGCAATGGCGCCGGTTTGCCATTTATCCCGCATTCATCCCGTTTACTCGGCGCCCTCTCAGAGCGCCCGGTCTGCATCTAATTCGTGGCGGCAATGCGTCCATTGCCCTGACTGACATTGATTCGCTGACTCGCTTACTCCCAGGTCAGCGCGCCGCCCGTCTGATACTCGATCACTCGCGTCTCGAAAAAGTTGCGTTCCTTCTTCAAGTCGATCATCTCGCTCATCCACGGGAACGGATTTTCTTCGTTCGGGAACAGCGAGCCGAGGCCGATCTGCTGGCAACGACGGTTGCAGATGAAACGCAAATAACTCTTGAACATGGAGGCATTCAGACCGAGCACGCCGCGCGGCATCGTGTCTTCTGCGTACCGGTATTCCAGTTCGACGGCTTCCTGGAAGATCTCGCGGATCTCCGCGCGAAATTCCGGCGTCCACAGTTGCGGCTCTTCCAGCTTGATCTGGTTGATCAGATCGATGCCGAAGTTGCAGTGCATCGACTCGTCGCGCAGGATGTACTGATACTGCTCCGCCGCGCCCGTCATCTTGTTCTGGCGACCCAGCGCCAGGATCTGCGTAAAGCCTACGTAGAAGAAGAGCCCTTCCATCACGCAAGCAAACACGATCAACGACTTCAGCAATTTCTGGTCCGCTTCCAGCGTCCCGGTGGTGAAGGCCGGATCAGTCAGCGTGTTGATGAACGGAATCAGGAACTCGTCCTTCGCGCGGATCGAGTCGACCTCGTGATACGCGTTGAAGATTTCGCTCTCGTCCAGACCCAGCGATTCGACGATGTACTGATACGCGTGCGTGTGGATCGCTTCCTCGAACGCCTGGCGCAGCAGGAACTGCCGGCACTCGGGCGCCGTGATGTGGCGATACGTCCCAAGCACGATGTTGTTCGCGGCCAGCGAGTCGGCCGTGACGAAGAAACCAAGGTTGCGCTTCACAATCCGGCGTTCGTCGTCGGAGAGGCCGTTCGGGCCCTTCCACAGCGCGATGTCACGCGACATGTTCACTTCCTGCGGCATCCAGTGGTTCGCACAACCCGCCAGATACTTTTCCCACGCCCACTTGTACTTGAACGGCACCAACTGATTCACGTCGGTCTTGCCGTTGATGATGCGCTTGTCGGCCACGTTCACGCGCGTCGCACTTGCCGCCGCGATGTCGCTGGCGCTCGGTGCCGCGGGAGCAACGAAGTCGCTCGCAAAAATATTCTGTGCCGCTGACGTTTGATGGGCCGTTTGAAGAACGCCATGACCGGCGGCTTGCGTCGCGCTCGTAGCTGCAGCAAGCGATGCCCGGCTGACGCCGGCAACCTGACCCGCCGGGTTACGCAACGTGTTGTGTTGCGAACCGTTCGAGGGAGTTACGGCAGTGGTCTCGTCATCCCAGTTGAGCATAAATTCTCACCATCAATTTAGATCGGTTTGTACCATCTTTCCACGAGCGATAAAAGAGCTTGCTCATAAAAATCCTGTTTTTAGTGTTGACGCTGCTACTTGCATACAACACTTTGCGTTGAGCTCACTGCTTGAAGCTTCATGCGAAGTCTCTTTGAACGTGTTCGATGCAGTGCTTGCGTAGTGCTTCTTCACGCTCTTTCAGCGTTGCTTTTGCGTGTGCCTTGCATCGTCCGGCTCTGCTGTGAATCGTCTTGCGTGCGAAGTCAGCGTGGTAGTTAAAGCGTGTGATCGAATAACTTTCGCTGCGTGATTGCTTCGATGAAAACCTGGCGCGTCTCTCGCGGCTCTCTCGTAATCGATGAGCGTGACCGCGTGCGATCGTCCGGTTGGATGCGCCTCGTGACTCATTCAAAACCGATCAAGCCAACCTTCGGATCATGACCTTCGACGACCCGCTTCAACCTGCTTTTCGAGTGCTTCCCAGCTCCAGAAAACCGTTACCCGGCGCTCGCGATTACCCGTGTCTTGCTTGCGGGAAACGGATGCGTTGGGGTGCGTCTCGTTTCCATGTCGAAAGTGTAGCACTCGATGCCTCCGGCACAAAGGCAAAACCACAAAATATTGGGTGTTTTGAGCCGGTGACGACTACCTATAGTACAAACGAATACGTCATGCAAGAGCGGATTTCAAGCGTAAGAATGCGGCTGCGAGGTCACTGGACGCAGACATGAATCACCCGGCAGCACCCGCTTGGCGCACGGCTTTTCAACCTCGCTTGCCGCGCAGCGGGGTGAGTAGTTCGCGTAAGTTATTGTGATCGATTTCGTGCATCAGCGCGAGCAGCCGGCCAAGTTGTCCTGCAGGAAAACCCTCACGTGCGAACCACGCGAGATAGTGGTCGGGCAGGTCCGCGATCAAGCGGTCCTTGTACTTTCCATAGGGCATTTTCTGCGTGACGAGACGCTGCAGATCTTCCGGGTCCATCGTCGTTCTCCTCGGGTTTATCGTCGCGAAGTGTCGCTCATCACGGCACTTCGCGATGTCGCTGCAATGATATCGATGCCATAATTTCAAGTTCCCGCCGCGAAAAGATCCCCTTCCGTTCTCCATGTCGCTAGCCATCAAAGCTTTCGTTGCTCCTCTCATCGTCGCCTGTGCGATGTTCATGGAAAGCGTCGATGCCAATGTCATCGGCAACGCGATCCCCGAAATGGCCAAAGCGTTCGGCCGCGATCCTGTCACGCTGAAGATCGCCGTCACCAGCTACGTGCTCGGCCTCGGGGTCTTCATCCCGATCTGCGGCTGGGTCGCCGACCGCTTCGGCGCGCGCACGATCTTCCGCCTCGCCATCGGCATCTTCGTCACCGGC
This sequence comes from uncultured Caballeronia sp., assembly GCA_940588625.1. Lineage (GTDB taxonomy): Bacteria > Pseudomonadota > Gammaproteobacteria > Burkholderiales > Burkholderiaceae > Caballeronia. The sequence goes on along the minus strand of CALNPU010000003.1, from coordinate 13,354 downwards.
TCTCTCCTGTGCGCCGCGTCCACCTCGCGCTGATCCCGTTCACGCTCGCGCGTTTCGTCCAGGGCGTAGGCGGCGCGATGATGGTACCGGTCGGGCGGATCATCATCTTCCGCTCGGCGCCCCGCTCCGAATTCATCCGCGCGATGAACCACCTCTCGCTGCCAGCCAGTTCGGCCCGGCTGTCGGGCCGCTGCTCGACGGGTTCATCACCACCTACCTATCTGCACTGGCGCCTGATCTTCTTCATCAACATCCCGATCAGCATCCTCGGCATCTACCTGACCAACCGCTACATCGGCAACGCGCGCGAGCCGCATCCCGAGCCGCTCGACTGGTTCGGTTTCTTTCTGTCGGCGAGCGGTGGCACGTTGTTTCTGCTCGGGCTGTCGCTGATCGACGGCGAACTGGTCTCCAATCGTACCGCGGCGGGTATGGCGCTCGCCGGCGTGGCCTTCTTCATCGTGTATTTCCTGCACTCGCGACGCGTAAAACTGCCGCTTCTCGACCTGCGCTTCCTGCGCGTCTGCGTTGGCGGCATGTTCTATCCGGGCACGCCGACGTGGGTCATCTGGGCCGTCGTGCTGCTCGGCGGATTTTTTCCGGCGTTGCAATTCACGAGCCTCAACTCGCTGACGTATGCCGAGATCGAAAGCCGCGATGTGGGCCGCGCGACGAGTCTCGGGAGTTTTATCCAGCAGGTGTCGCTGGGACTGGGCGTGACGGTGGGTGGCATTGCGCTGCAGATTTCGCATGATCTGCAGGGACATCCGCAGATCGTCTGGTCGGATTTCTGGCCGGCCTTCGTCGTCGGATTGTTTTCGTTTCTTTCGATTCCAATTACCGCGAAACTGAGTCAGGACGCGGGGCATAAGATATAGAGCGGAACGCGGGGGGAGTGAAGCGGGTGTGCGGCTTTGCTGTGCGGCGCTGGCTGACTGCACGGACAAGGTGCAGGTTCATAGCGGAAAGAACCAATGCTTCGTACCGGCCTTCAATCTCACCGCTAGCTGATTAACGAGAGGCCGATTGCATCGGCCTCTCGCCCACTCTACGCCTTACTGGCAAGCCTCGCACTCGTCGAAGCCGGCATCGCCCGGGCACATCATGCAGACTGGACCATTGGCTTCTGTTTCGGCCACAGTGGCAATCGCCGGCGCTGCGACGGCAGCGGCGTTGAAGCCACCCGTCGACGATCCGTGCGAACCCTGCGAGCCAAAACCGTTGCCGTTCGCACCTGACGCTCCACCTGCACCACCCGGGCCGTTCCCCGAGTTACCCGACGGCACCGAGTTCAGCTGACCGTGAGCGACCGTCGACTTCTCGACGTGCGTGGCGGCCATCGTGCGGAGGTAATACGTGGTCTTCAGACCGCGCAACCACGCCAGCTTGTATACCTCGTCCAGCTTCTTGCCCGACGCACCTGCCATATAGATGTTCAGTGACTGCGCCTGGTCGATCCACTTCTGACGGCGCGATGCCGCTTCCACTACCCAGGTCGCGTCCAGTTCGAACGCAGTGGCGTAGATTGCCCGCAGATCCGCCGGAACCCGGTCGATGCGCGACAGCGTGCCGTCGAAGTACTTCAGGTCCGAGACCATCACTTCGTCCCACAAACCGCGTTCCTTCAGGTCACGCACCAGGTAATCGTTCACGACCGTGAATTCACCCGACAGATTCGACTTCACGTACAGATTCTGGAACGTCGGCTCGATACACGCCGACACACCGATGATGTTCGAAATAGTCGCGGTTGGAGCGATCGCCACGCAGTTCGAGTTGCGCATGCCGTAGTTGGCGATCCGCGAACGCAGCTCGGTCCAGTCCATCGACGCGCTGTCGTCCACTTCCACGTACCCGCCGCGGGCTTCGGCCAGCAGCTTCAGCGAATCCTGCGGGAGAATGCCGCGGTCCCACAGCGAACCGCGATAGCTCGAGTAACGGCCGCGCTCTTGCGCCAGTTCCGTCGACGCGTAGTAAGCGTAGTAGCAGACCGCTTCCATCGACGTATCGGCGAATTCGACCGCTTCCTTCGACGCATACGGCGTGCGCAACAGGTGCAGGCAGTCCTGGAAGCCCATGATGCCCATACCGACCGGACGATGCTTCAGGTTCGAATTACGCGCCTTGGCGACGGCGTAGTAATTGATGTCGATCACGTTATCGAGCATGCGCATGGCGACGCTGATGGTGCGCTTGAGCTTGTCGTGATCGAGCGCGAGCGTGCCGTCGGCCTGCTTTGCCATGTGCGCGACCAGGTTCACCGAGCCGAGATTACAGACGGCGATTTCGGTGTCGCTGGTGTTCAGCGTGATTTCCGTGCACAGGTTCGACGAGTGGACAACACCTACGTGCTGCTGCGGCGAACGGATGTTGCACGGATCCTTGAACGTGATCCACGGGTGACCCGTTTCGAACAACATGCCCAGCATCTTGCGCCACAGTTGCACGGCCGGAACCTTCTTGAACAGCTTGATCTCGCCGCGCGCGGCCTTTTCTTCATACGCAACGTAAGCCTTTTCGAACGCTGCGCCGAACAGGTCGTGCAGGTCCGGGCAGGTTGCCGGCGAGAACAGTGTCCAGTCGCCGTTTTCGTGAACGCGCTTCATGAACAGGTCAGGAATCCAGTTCGCCGTATTCATGTCGTGCGTGCGGCGACGGTCGTCGCCCGTGTTCTTGCGCAGTTCCAGGAATTCTTCGATATCCAGATGCCACGTTTCCAGGTACGCGCACACCGCGCCCTTGCGCTTGCCGCCCTGGTTCACCGCGACGGCCGTGTCATTCACGACTTTCAGGAACGGCACCACGCCTTGCGACTTGCCGTTCGTGCCCTTGATGTGCGAACCGAGCGCACGCACGCGCGTCCAGTCGTTGCCCAGGCCGCCCGCGAACTTCGACAGCAGCGCGTTTTCCTTCAACGCTTCGTAGATGCCGTCGAGGTCGTCGGCAACTGTCGTCAGGTAGCACGACGACAATTGCGAACGGCGCGTGCCGGAGTTGAACAGCGTCGGGGTGGACGACATGAAATCGAAGCTCGACAGCACGTTGTAGAACTCGATCGCCCGCGCTTCGCGGTCGATTTCGTTCAGCGCCGGGCCCATTGCGACGCGCATGAAAAACGCTTGCGGCAATTCGATGCGCTTGGTTTCGTTGTGCAGGAAGTAGCGGTCATACAGCGTCTGCAGGCCGAGATAGCCGAATTGCAGATCGCGGGCAGCGTCGAGTGCGGCGCCCAGGCGCTTCAAGTCGTACTGCTGGAGCTTTTCGTCGAGCAGTTCCGCTTCCACGCCCTGCTTGATGAAGAGCGGGAAGTATTCAGAGTAGCGCGTGGCCATTTCGCCTTGCGAGACGTCTTCTTCCAGGATTTCGCGACGAATGGTGTGCAGCAGAATGCGCGCGGTGACCTGGCTATACGCCGGGTCTTTTTCGATCATGGTGCGCGCGGCGAGAATGGCCGAATCATAGACTTGCGCCATCGGCACGCCGTCGTACAGGTTCTTCATCGTTTCCGCGACGATCAGGTCTGCGTTCACTTCGCTGCCGAGATTCACGCACGCTTCGTTGATGCGCGCCTTCAACGCGTCCAGATCCAGCGGATGCGACACGCCGTTGTCGATCACGTTGATGTCCAGCGCGTTCGCCCGGGTTTCCGGCGCGTGCGCGCGTTCCTGCGTGCGCTTCTCGCGATACAACACGTACGCGCGCGCCACGTTGTGCTCGCCGCCGCGCATCAGCGCGAGTTCGACCTGATCCTGGATGTCTTCAATATGGAACGTACCGCCGTTCGGACGGCTGCGAACCAGCGCCCGGATGACGCTTTGCGTCAGTTGTTCGACGAGCTCGCGCACGCGCGCCGAGCCTGCGCCCTGGCCGCCGTTCACGGCCAGAAACGCCTTCGTCACAGCGATGGAGATCTTCGACGGCTCGAACGACACCACGGTCCCGTTGCGGCAGATGACTTTGTAGTCGGCCAGTGTGGCGTCCGGTGCGAGTCCGCTGGTGCTCTGTGCGCCGATGGGACGCACGGAGGCGCCCTCGTAGGAAGTCGTGGCGTTGTCGGTGGTTTGCATGTGCAAATCTCCAGGTGTTCGGTAGTGCGGAACGTCCGCGGATTGAGATGCGTGCCGTGCGTGGTGGCTGCCTGTTGCTTTGTTGCTGTTCACTACTTCCGCCAACCGCGCACGACGATGAAATTGAAAATGGCTAAGTTGGGACAATTGCCGGTGCCGTTCTTGCGCTCAGTCCCATGGTTTTCCTATGAGACGGTACGCTTCAAACCGACGAAGACAACCTCTCTCGCTACGCCTGTTTGCCTCGGTTTTTCAAACTGAATGCCGACGTTTTTTACGCGACAAATCAGTTGCTTACCCGGTGTTTTCTTCTATGGCCGGACAAGCATGCAGTGCTAGCTCTATAAGCAGGACGCCACCCGGACAACACAACATATAGTGCGAATTACGTCTCTGACCACCAAGTATAGTGGCATTCTGCACAGTCTCAAAAACTTTTATTTGCTGAAGAATGGCCTTCAGAGGGTTGACTTTTGCAACGCCAAAGTCGGATAAGGGAAAATGCGCTAAGGTGCGCAGAACACACGCGAACGCGCTACAATGCAAAATGAAAGCTCTTCCGGTCCGTTGGAAGTGCTGGGCCAAGGCCGGCGGTAGATCAGAGGACGATGGCGGTACACAGTGCGTCACCGCGGCTCAGTGACTCACGCGGCAAACACTCGATCAAGCGAGAACGAGCAGCAAATCAAACGTCGCTGAAATAGGGAAAGTACTGAAGCGGGAGTTGCGTATCGCGTTACAGTCTTGGCCATTCGAAGTACGGACCCGGATCGGTCTTACGACCCGGCGCGCTATCCGAACGACCGGCTCGGATAGCGACGAGTGAGGGCCTAAAAGACCTCATTGAGCGACACGTACTGCGCATTCTCAAACGCACATCGATCACTGCCTTCCAGTTCGATACCCACCGAAAAATCGTTGCATCGCTCACGCCCGAGAAAGCTCGACATGACAGCGTGCCATGCGCGGTCATTGCACGACACGTACTGTTCGACGCGGCCATCGCGATAAATCACGAAATGCGCCGAGACCCGCATGCTGCGCAAGTGGTCATAGTACGGATGAGCGTCGTGATTGAGGCGGTTCTGGAAGAACTCGGCGATTGCGCTGCCACCGAATTCATCGGGCGGCAAGCTGATGTTATGAACGACGACGGGCGTGGGCTCGATACCCCCGGACGCGCTTCGAAGTTCTGCGACGGCATCCGGTGCGCCGTCGTGTACCAACCGTCGGTGTCGATCAGACCAGCAACGTTCATCGAGCGTCGCGGCCGGTGGGATGAGCGGCTTAGCGCTGGGCGTGATCGGCGCAGAAACGATGCCCGGCCGCAACAATCGCTTCGCTGCTAGGCGTATGCACGCCGCACTCGGCGCAACGTACCAGGGGATCGGGGAGTTGCGGCGCGGAGCCGGAAGCCGTCGGGCCATGAGACGCGCGCGTGGCCCCTGCGCCGCCGCCCGGCCCCTGGTGGTCTGTTTGCACGCCGGCGGCAGCTTGGGCACGCCTGAGCTTCTTGAATAGCCACTGGCTCGCAAAGAAAACAAATATCAGCAGGAGAAGTTGGCGCATGATCTTACTAATAATAGAATAGAGGCAGTAGAGGCAATAAATGCCCGTTGATTCAGACAACCCCGTCAAGCAACCGCGTCAAACGACCGCGCGGTGCAACAGCACTTCAAAGACGAAGCGGCTGCCCACATAAGCGAGCAGCAACGCGACGAATGAAGCGAGCACCCAGCGTAACGCGGCGCGACCGCGCCAGCCCGACACGCGGCGAGCGGTCAGCAGCGCACCGAACATCAGCCACGACAGAATCGCGAACACGGTCTTGTGATCGAGTTTGAACGCCTTGTCGACAAGTTGTTCGTTGAACGCGACACCCGATATGAGCGTCAGAGTCAGCAGCACGAAGCCAGCCGAAATCAGGCGGAACAACAATTTTTCCAGCGTGAGCAATGGCGGCTGGGTGTCGAGCCAACTCGACACCCAGCTATTCGATGTATGCCGCGTGCTGGTTCCGCGCATGTTCTGCAGGCGCTTTTCCACCATTAACATCAGGATGGCGTGTAGCGCGGCGATTGCAAATAGCCCATATGCGATGTTCGCGATCAGAAAATGCAGCTTGAACATGGGCGCGGCGGCATACGACAGCACACGCACGCCGCCAAAAATCAGCGGCATTATTGAGGCCACGCATGCAAGCGGCAACACGAGCAGCCTCAAGCCGTCGAGCGAGAAGAAAAAGCTTTCTATCCAGTAGATGCCCGCGCCCAGCCAGAACATGGCGGAGAGCGCGAAGGCGAAGCCGAACATCATCGCGTTTTGCGGGAAGATGGTGGTGTGCAACAAAAGGCCATGCACGAACAACGCGACGCCGAGCAACACGCGCCCCATCGCGCTCATGCCAGATGCCTTCGATGCCTGGCCGCTCTGCATGGAGTCGGCCATGCCCGCCAGCGCCAGATCGACAGCCGTGTTGCGATGCGCGCGCCAGCCAGCTATGGCAAGTCCGCCGTAGAGAAGCGCAGTGAGGGCATATAGTACAATATCCATGTTCGAAGTTTACACCAGGCCCTGACTGAAGCCGCGACGTCTTCCCTCTCTTGTCAGGTCGTCTTGAAGCAAGAGCCGCTAGGACGCCGTACCTTACTGTTTTTTCCCGGCACCGGCCGCACTCTCCACACGCTCCCATGCTCGACACACTCACTACACGGATGGCGCGCGTCGTCAAGACGCTGCGCGGCGAAGCCCGGCTCACCGAGGCCAACACGCAGGAAATGCTGCGCGAAGTACGCCTGGCGCTGCTCGAGGCCGACGTCGCGTTGCCGGTTGTGCGCGAATTTATCGCGAAGGTGAAGGAAAAAGCGCTCGGCGAAGAAGTGCTTTCCAGCCTGTCGCCAGGGCAGGCACTTGTCGGCGTCGTGCAGCGCGAACTGACGGCAATCATCGGCGGGTATTACGAGGGGAAGGCGGTCGAGCTGAATCTCGCTGTCACACTGCCGGCAATCATCCTGATGGCCGGCCTGCAAGGCGCGGGTAAAACCACCACGTCGGGCAAGCTCGCCAAGCTGCTGCGCGAAAAGCACAAGAAAAAAGTACTGACGGTCTCTGTCGACGTGTATCGTCCGGCTGCTATTCAACAGCTGGAAACGGTGACCGAACAAGTCGGCGCGGACTTTTTCCCGTCGGAGCCGGATCAGAAACCGGCGGATATCGCACGCGCGGCGGTGAACTGGGCGAAACGCCACTTCCATGACGTGCTGATTGTCGATACGGCCGGCCGGCTCGGTATTGACGAAGCGATGATGAAGGAAATCGCCGAGCTGCACGGCGTCCTGAAGCCGGCGGAAACGCTGTTCGTGGTCGACGCCATGCTCGGCCAGGATGCGGTGAATACGGCGAAGGCGTTCAGCGACGCCCTGCCGCTGACCGGCGTGGTGCTGACCAAGCTGGACGGCGACTCGCGCGGCGGCGCGGCGCTTTCAGTGCGTCACGTGACCGGCAAGCCGATCAAGTTCGTGGGTGTCGCCGAAAAACTGGATGGGCTGGAAGTTTTCCACCCGGACCGGATGGCAAATCGGATTCTCGGCATGGGCGACATTCTCGCTTTGGTCGAGGAAGCACAGAAAGGCGTGGATGGAGCAGTCGCCCAAAAACTCGCCGATAAAGTCAAGAAACGCGGCGATTTCGATCTGAACGACTTCCGCGCACAACTTTCGCAGATGAAAAAGATGGGCGGTTTGTCGTCGCTGATGGACAAGCTGCCGGCGCAGTTCCAGCAGGCTGCGGCAGGTGCGGACATGGGCGTCGCCGAAAAACAGATGCGCCGCATGGAGGGCATTATCACCTCCATGACGCTGCTCGAACGCGCGAAACCCGATCTGATCAAGGCGCAACGCAAGCGCCGCATTGCAGCAGGTGCGGGCGTTCAGGTCCAGGAAGTCAACCGCATGCTGAATCAATACGAGCAGATGCGCGGCATGATGAAAAAGCTGAAGGGCAGCAATCTGCAGAAAATGATGCGCGGCATGAAGGGCATGATGCCGGGCATGCGTTGAAGCTTTTGTTTCTATCTGATTCAGCTTGATTCGAATGACCCGCGTTTCACTGAGGAACGCGGGTTTATCATGTGGCGCTTAGCGCCTCGTTTCCCCTTTAGCTTTACACCCTCGCCGCCTGCCCTTATGAATCGCGAAGAAGCACTCCACACATTTTCAGCCACTTCGAAGAAATCGTTTCGGCACACGACGTGACCGCGTTGATCGAAAACATGGCGAAAGCCATCGGCACGGCAGTGTTCTCCGGCATGCTGCTGCCGCACCTCGACTTTCCGCTCGAGTTCGACTACATCCACCTGACGCGGTATAGGAACACGACCAAGGGTGGCGACAAGATGGAATGGCGCGTGGCGCCGGCGGAGTCAGTGAAGGATTGCGTCGTGCTCGACGACATTTTGGATGAAGGCGAAACCATGGCCGCTATCCGCGACCGCATCATGGCCAGGGGTGCAAAGAAATTCCTCTCGACCGTGCTGTGCAAGAAGCTCATCAATAAATCGAAACCCTTGCGCCCGGACTTTTGCGGCTTCGAAGTGCCTGACCGGTACGTGTTGGCTACGGCATGGACGCGAAGGGATACTGGCGCAACCTGCCGACTATCCGTGCGCTGACGGAAGGCGCGTGAATTGTCGTGAGCGCTTGACGCGAGCCTGAAGGCCGTGCGATCATGTCATATCGCTCTTTGACAAACCAAGTTAAAAAGCCAAAGCCGTTTCAACTCACGTTGAAACGGCTTTTTTGCGTACGCTTGTTGCCTCGGACGTTCAGCCTCAAGAGTCCCCGCGCGGACGTTTCAGCCAACTCGACGTCTACGACGAGTGCTAACCCCGGCTGGGCTGTACTTCGGTGAGGCGTGCAGTATCAGCCGTTCCGGCCAACTGATGGACGAAGGTCCGTATCCCGGTGAGGATCATCTCCAGCGATATCGCGACCAGCACCAAGCCCATTAATCGCTCGAACGCCGTAACGGCCCGCTCGCCAAGCCAATGCTGGATCTTTTCGGCCAGCACCAGTACGACCGCGCGGACCATCATGGTAACCAGGCGCGCCGACCCATTCCCACATCTGCCCCGGTGCCTGCGATGTCAGCAGCATCACCGTCGCCAGCGCCGACGGACCGGCCAGCGGCACGATCAGTGGTGGTTCGCCACCACGTGAATCGCCGCCCATAGGGCCGTCGGGATGCGGAAAGATCATCCGCAGCGCGATCAGGAACAACACGATCCCGCCCTCCCAGCCGCAACGACAAATCCGTCAGACTCATCGCGCGAAGAAAGCGGTCACCGACCAGCATGAACAACAGCAAAATCCCGAAGGCGATGGCTACTTCGCGCAAAATCACGGACCCGCCGGCGTTCCTTCGCCATACCACGCAACGCGTTGATGAAGATCGGGATATTGCCAAGCGGGTCGGTGATCAGAATAAGCAGCACCGTCGCCGAGAGGAAGTTGTGCTGCACGTTACTGGCCCACTCCACGGGCCAGTGCGGCGCGCACCTTCTCGATCACCACGTTCGCCGCGTCGTCCAGCGGCAGCAACGAGGTTTTGGCGTCGCGTCGCGCCTGGTACTCGAGCTTGCCTTCCTTCAGCCCACGGTCACCAATCACCAGCCGATGCGGCACGCCGATCAGTTCCCAATCCGCGAACATCACGCCCGGGCGCTCGCCACGATCATCTAGGACCACGTCAATACCCGCTGCCTGCAGCGCCGCGTAGAGCTTGTCGGCTTGTTCGCGAACCGCGTCACTGCGGTCATAACCCATCGGGCACAACACGACTTCGAACGGTGCAATCGATTCCGGCCAGATGATACCCTTGGCGTCGAAATTCTGTTCAATCGCCGCGCCCAGGATCCGCGTGATACCGATCCCGTAGCAGCCCATTTGCATGGGTGCAGGCTTGCCGTTCTCATAGAGGAATGACGCGCCCATAGCATCCGAATACTTGGTGCCAAGCTGGAAAACGTGGCCCACTTCAATGCCGCGGCAAATTTCCAGCGTGCCCTTGCCGTCCGGCGACGGGTCGGCCGCCAGCACATTACGGATATCCGCCACGACCGGTTCCGGCAGGTCGCGGCCCCAGTTTACGCCGGTGATGTGATAGTCCACTTCGTTCGCACCGACCACGAAATCGCTCATGTTCGCGACCGTGCGGTCCGCGATCACCTTGATCGGTTTCTTCGTGTTGATCGGGCCGAGATAGCCGGGCGGCGTGCCGAAGGTATCTATAATTTCAACTTCGGTAGCAAAGCGATAACCCGCCAGACCCGGCTGCTTGTTCGCCTTGATGTTGTTCAGCGAATGGTCGCCGCGCAGCATCAATAGCCAGATGGTCGGCTCGGCGCCTTCGTTTTCCGTCGCAAGGATGATCGACTTGATCGTCCGTTGCAGCGGAATGTTCAGCAGTTCAGCGACCGCCTTGCATTTCGCCTTACCCGGCGTGGCCGTCTTCTTCATCTTCTCCGCAGGCGCCGGACGCGTGGCGCTCAGCGGCAGCGCGTCTGCGGCTTCCATGTTCGCCGCGTAATCCGAGGTCGGGCAATATGCAATTGCATCCTCGCCGGTGTCGGCAATCACGTGAAATTCATGCGAGCCGCTGCCGCCGATCGAGCCGTTATCCGCCGCGACCGCACGGAATTCCAGGCCGATGCGGGTGAACACACGCACGTAGGCATCGAACATTTTCTTGTACGACTCGGCGAGGCCCGCCTGATCGCGGTCGAAGGAATACGCGTCCTTCATGATGAACTCGCGCACGCGCATCACGCCGAAACGCGGGCGGATTTCATCGCGGAACTTGGTCTGGATCTGGTAGAAATTGACCGGTAACTGCCGATAACTCTTGATCTCACGCCGCGCGATGTCTGTCACCACTTCTTCGTGCGTCGGTCCAATCACGAAATCACGGTCATAACGATCCTTGATGCGCAGCAGTTCGGGGCCGTACTGTTCCCAGCGCGCCGATTCCTGCCAGAGTTCGGCCGGCTGCACGGCGGGCATCAACAATTCGATCGCGCCGGCCCGGTTCATTTCTTCACGCACGATCGACTCCACCTTGCGGATGGAGCGCAGGCCGATAGGCAGATAACTATAGATACCGCCCGCCACGCGGCGAATCATGCCCGCACGCATCATGAGTTGGTGGCTGACGATTTCCGCGTCGGTGGGGACTTCCTTCAGAGTGCCAATAAAGAAACGGGATGCTTTCATTCAAAAATTTTCCAATGCGGGAGCGCGTCGATTGAATGGGTTTTCGACCCAAACCTGCGGACATGCAAAACGTGCGGAACGAGTGAGCGACGGGACAGCGATGCGGTAAGGCGTCCGCCGCCCGCACCGGCACCCAAGCGAAACGAACCCCGATTCGGGTTCGTGCCGGTGCGCCAGGCCCCGTTATCTGTTTATAATCAAAGCAATTTTAAAGGATTCGAAGGTGTTTGTATGCTGGATCGTGAAGGCTTTCGCCCGAACGTCGGCATCATCCTCTTGAACGCGCACAACGAAGTGTTTTGGGGCAAGCGGCTACGTGAACATTCCTGGCAATTTCCGCAAGGGGGCATCAAGTATGGTGAGACCCCCCTGCAAGCGATGTATCGGGAGTTACACGAAGAAACCGGCTTGCTTCCGGAGCACGTGAAGGTCGTGGGTCGAACCCGCGACTGGCTGCGTTATGAGGTGCCGGACAAGTTCATCAAGCGCGAGGTGCGCGGACATTATCGCGGACAGAAACAGATCTGGTTTTTGTTGCGCATGGTAGGCCGCGATTGTGACATTTGTTTGCGTGCGACTGATCATCCGGAATTCGATGCCTGGCGGTGGAACGAATATTGGGTCTCGCTCGACGCGGTGATCGAATTCAAGCGGGATGTATATCAGCTTGCACTCACGGAACTTTCTCGCTTTCTGAGGCGCGCAGTCGTGCGTGCTGAGCGCGTGGAACGTATGGCGGCGCATCATGCCAACCGGTATCCACGCGTGATTCAGGGCATGACTACGGAAGACGCGGCCGTTTCTGCTAACGGCGGTTTCATTCAGGCAGAATGTTCGGTGACCGAAGAGCTGCACATCTACGCACAACGTCCTTCGCGTGATTAGGACGTGTGTCATTCGAAGCGGCGGTGCGGCAACGCGCGCCGCTTTTTCTCGTGCAGCGTCGAAGGCTGGGCTTGCGTGTTATGACATGCCGGCGTGTTCCCTGGTGGGGCAATCGTCGTGCGTTTCACGCGGCACGCTCAATTTGCAGTCGCTTCTGCATCAACCTCGGGAAATCAAGAATTGAAAGCCATTGCATTGTTCGCGGCATCCGTGGCAGCCCTTGCCGTGCTCGCCGGTTGCGGCAGCTCCAAGCCGACCAACAAGGACGACAGCGCGTTGTCTACCTCATGGACCGCAAGCCGAACTGGACCGAAAACAAGGTCGACGTCCTGCCTCCGCTGCCGCAGAACGCGAATCTCCTGGAATTCACGGTGTCGGAAAATACGCCGTTGTCTTTTTTCATCGATAAAAACTCGCTTAGCGTGGGGACTGACGGTGTCATCCGGTACACGGTCGTCGTGAAAAGCCCGGCCGGCGCGCGCAACGTCAATTACGAAGGCATTCGCTGCGACAACTATAACTGGCGGCTGTACGCAAGTATTAATGAGGATCAGACCGACTGGGACCGTACGGTCGAGAACGATTTTCGACGCATCGAAAACGGTGAGTTGAACGCTTATCACGCTGCGCTGTATCAGGATTATTTCTGCGCGAATAAGTTGCCGACGGGAACGGCCAAGCAGATTCTGCAGAACATCCAGATGAAGCGGACCGCGGTTTCGAACTATCACTAACTAACTCGAACGGCCCCCTGGCAAAGCCTGCTATGCTTGACGGTCAGCGGGCTTTTTTGCGCAGCCTTGCTGCGTTGCGGCCGGGTTTCTGGCGCCAAGTGATCTCGTACACGGCAAGGCTGCGATGATCCGAAGATTATTGGTTGTGAACGGGCGGTCAGAGAGCGACGCCAGATGGCGGCGCCGATCGGAAATGCGAAACGATCTTGTTCTGCAGGCCGGTCTTTTGACGACCGGCCGAGGTGCCGGTAAGCAGGTTTCGGGCGCGTCGGAAGGAGCCCGAAGGGCGAGTGCAGACGCGCCCGGTGCAGCTCGTTTCTTAAGGGGGGGCGACGCAGGAGTCGGGATGCGCTAGAAGAGAGGTTTCTAGCTGAACAAACGGGGGTCAGACACCGGCCCA
>CALNPU010000002.1 GCA_940588625.1 uncultured Caballeronia sp. | reverse complement strand
TCTTCTGTCATGTACTCTGATCCCAACTGTCCACGTGGACAGGTAGCATCGGAAAATCACTCGTTCATTGCTAGGGCATCCTTCAAGAACCGCATACGATTAAACGGAAAAAACCTCAGGCTGCCGCCTGCTGCTGATACTGGATACGATGAAGGTTCGCGTACAGCCCGTTCAGGCGCAGCAACTCGGCATGACTGCCTTGCTCCGCGATTTTCCCGGCGTCCATCACCAGAATCCGGTCGGCGCGCTCAATAGTCGAAAGCCGGTGCGCGATCACCAGCGTCGTACGCCCTTTCATCAACGTTTCCAGCGCTTCCTGCACATGCCGCTCGGACTCGGAGTCGAGCTCGGACGTGGCTTCGTCGAGAATGAGAATAGGCGCGTCCTTGTAGATCGCCCGCGCAATGGCCAACCGCTGCCGCTGGCCACCCGAGAAGCGCATGCCATTGCCGCCCACCCGCGTGTCTACGCCGTCGGGCATGGCCGCGACAACATCAGCAAGATTCGCGGCAGCCAGCGCTGCCATCACCCGCTCACGATCCGGCGTCTGGCCGTACGCGACGTTGGCGGCGATCGTGTCGTTGAAGAGCACCACGTCCTGGCTCACCATCGCCATTTGTCCGCGCAGATCGTGCAGGCTGTACTCGAGGAGCGGCACACCGTCGACCAGCACCGCACCGCCGGCGGGATCGAAGAAACGCGGCAGCAGGTTGATCAGCGTGGTCTTGCCGCTTCCCGACGCACCGGCCAGCGCCACCATCTCGCCGGGCGCGACCTTGAACGAGATCGCGTCGAGCGTTGGCTGTCCGGCCCCATACGTGAACGACACCTCGCGGAACTCCACCTCGCCGCGGGCGTGCTCGAGCGGCCGGCCGCCACCTTCGGGCTCGGCCGGTTCATCGATAAGACCAAAGATCAGTTCCGCCGCCGTCATGCCGCGCTGCAGCGGCTGGTTGACATCGATCAGGTGCTTGAGCGGTGAGATCACCAGCAGCATGGAGGTGACGAACGCCACGAATCCGCCGACGGTGGTCTGGTCGTTCGCCGACTGCACCACGGCGATGGTGATCACGATCGCCAGCGCAATCGACGCCAAAAACTGCGTGAGCGGCTGCGCGAGCCCGCTGGACACCGTCATGCGCATCTGGTAGCCGCGCAGGCGATTGCTCATGCTGGTGAAACGATCATTTTCGTAGCGCTGGCCGTTGTACACCTTGACGACCTTATAACCGCCAACAGTCTCTTCCACGATGTACGACAGCTCATTCGTCAGCAACTGCGACTCGCGATTGAGCCGCCGCAGTCGCCGATTGATCTTGCTCACCAGCCAGCCGATAGCCGGCAGGATCACCGCGATCACCAGCGTCAGCCGCCAGTTGAGGATAAACAGGTATCCCAGCAGGAATACGACAGTGAGCGAGTCGCGCACGAGCGTGACGACCACGCTCTGGAGCACGTTGAGGATCTGGTTCACCTCGAACACGATGGCGTTGATGATCGTGCTGGCCGTTTCCCGCTGGAAGAAACCGGCGCTGGTGTGGATCATCCGGTCGAACATCTTCAGGCGGAGTTCGAGCAGGATCTTGTTGGTGACGTAGGCAAGCAGGTAGCCCGACGCGTATTGCGCGCCGCCCCGCACGACCGCGAGGCCGACCACCGCTGCCGGCACGATCCACTTGGCGTTGGCGCTGCCTTTCGCGCCAACGCCATGATCGAGCAGTGGCTTGAGCAGCATGGGAATCCCTGCCTCGCTCGCAGCAACGAAACCCATGGCGATCAGGCCCAGCGCGACAATCCAGATCAGGGGGCGGATATACGGCCAGAGCCGGTTCATCACCGCGATCAGCGAGGTGGTTTGCCCCCCGCCGATCATTTTGCTCAAGGTTGGCTTCTGACTCAAAAGGTGTCCTTAGTCGTAGGTCGGACGACGGGCGGAGCAGGACTAAACCTGCGTCCGGGCGGCTCTGAGCGGCGGGCTGCCCCCCCCGACACGGCAAACGCCCGCGTATTGTAATGCGGTAATGCGCCGGACGACCTTGTCTCATTAAGAGGCTCGCCCGGGCAGGAAGCGCAGCCCGGTTGATTTTGGGCCGCAATGGGGCGGGTTTGCCGCGTTTTTGTGGATCACACGTCAAGGTGTTTCAGACCTGCGGATATCCGCCGCCTGCGGCCCATGCCCGGTCAAAACAAACCGGCTTGCTATTGCTGCTGCGACAATGCCCGCTGCGCCGGCGCAACCCTCCCCGCCAGGCGTTCGCCGCGTCCGAGCAGGAACCCTGAAAAACACCAGAAGGCGAGCGCAGTGGTCTGCCACATGAAGTCGTCGGTGAAATTCTTTACAACCATGCCGATAACCAGCGCCATGCCCGCCGAGCTCAGCCAGGGCACCACATGCCGTAGCCGCCAGAAACGCCGGATCAGCGCAAGCAGCAGCACAGCTTCCAGCACCACGCCTACTATCCCCGTCTCCAGCCACGTATTCAAAAACAGGTTGTGCGCATGCGTCAGCGCATGCGGCTCCGTCTCCAGCAACGCCGGTGGTATTTCATTCTGGAACACCCGCCCCGGCAACGGCTTGCCAAAACCAATGCCCGTCCACGTATGTGGCTCGCCTTCCCGGCCGTAGAACGCCCACAGTTTGGGACGGGTGTCGGAAGACATGACATCGCCAATGCCTGCCAGCGCCTCGGGTACGTACACGTGGTCGCCGCCCACCGTCAGCTCCCGTGCTGCGGGTTTCGGCATCGTATGGCCATAACGCAGCCGTGCACTCAGTTCCAGCGTACCGACCACAGCCACGCAGATCACCGCGATGCACAAGCCGGCGACCAGCAAGTGCTTGCGATACAGCGGGTAGCACGCAATCACGAGCGTCGCGGCGGCGGCCGGCCAGAAGAAACGGTTGAGCGTCGCCAGCCCGATCACAAGCGCCAGCACCAGTCCGCTCAGGCCGATCGGCCACCAGCGGCGGTTCAGCATCAGACCGGTGAATAGCGTCATCGAAAAGATGACTAGCGTGCTCGTGTGGCCGACGCGGTTGTAATAGTGGAGCAGGACATCCGCGGGATTCGTGGGCGGCTGCAGGTGGCCCCAGTAATACAGGCTGCCGGCGACAAGCAGCACACAGGCCACCCAGTTGATCACCACGATCCGCTCAGGCTTCGTGATGCACGTGCCCATCAGCCAGAACGCGAAGAATGACACCAGCGGATACAGCACTTCGTCGAGCCAGGCGTGCATGCTGTCGCGCGGATAGGGTGACCACGTGATCGAAGCGAGCGCCCATGCACTCCACGCAACGATAGGCCACAGCAGCGGCCAGTGCAGCGGCGACGGCCGTTCCGAAGAACAAGTCGCAGCGATCATGCCGATACCCACCAGCCCCAGCGCCATGTTCTCGAGCGCGGTCATGTGGGCGAACATCGCGACAAACATAATCACCGGACACGCCACCCACAGGACGCGTTCCACCTGCACGCACGTCTTCGTCATTGCACTCCCGGAAGGACCGCCTGCAAGCTGTTGCAGACGACCTCAAGCGAAATAAATCCCATGCAGTCCGCATGGTCACCGCGCCACGCGACGCAAGTCGTCTTATTGCGGTCACAGCGGCGAGCCCAGGCCACGTGCCGTCTGAAAATATCCGGTTGATCGCGGCACGGCATGTCCGCGATAGTAACCGGCATGAACGGTGCATCGCGCCAGTAATTTCCCGCGCCGTGTATCAATGCATTACCAGGGCCGAACAATGTAACCGTCGGCACGCCGGTCAGACGCCCAAGGTGCGCCACGCCCGTGTCTGGACAGACGATCGCCCGCGCGCCGGAGAAGAGGTGCCACACCTGCCTCAAGTCGATCCGGCCCGCGAAATTCGCGTAACGGTCGTCGTGATCGATTGCATCGATCAACACCGTCTCGCTCGGTCCGCCGCTCCACACAGGCGTGAAACCCCGTGCTTCGACAAACGCCGCTAGCGCTCGCCAGCGTTCATCGAGCCAGCGTTTGACCTCGGTACTCGCTCCCGGATGTAACACTACGTAAGGACTTCGCAACACGCTCGCGTCGGATTCTGACCACACCGCGGACGCAGACGCCGGCCAGTCACCCAGCCGATACGGCCGCGGCGGTGGCCCCGTCACTAGTTCGGCAGCGAGATCGGCCCATGCCGCGGGCGCATCGGGATACGGCACGGCTTCATTAAGCGGGACGTTTTTCCAGGCGGGCGTGTCAGCGGCATGTCCAACGATCCAGCGGCATCCCACCGCCAGCGCGAGCCACGCATGCCTGTTATCCCCGGCCACGATGCCCAGATCGTACGGTCCCGAGCGCAGCACCGCGTTGACCGAGCGGAAGTCACGCGGGTCGAACGGAATTACGTCGATGCCAAATGGCCTGCCCGCGTAGAGCGGCACGATCAGCTTGGGGCAGGTCAGCACGATCTGCGCGTCAGGATATTGCGCACGAAGTTTCGCCACGAGCGGCGTGAGCAGCAGCGTGTCGCCGAGCAACAGATGATGCGCAATCAGGATGCGCCTCAAGACTTGAGGCTTGCGGCACAGCGGCTTTAACGCCAGCCGGGGCAACGCGCGGGCGAAGATGCGCACGCGTCCGGAAAGTCGGCTCATCGGGTGGGCGTTCCTACGTGAAATCCAGATTATGCTGGTTGGTCGTGGTGAGCTCGGATTTTCATAACCGCCATGCTACGAAACCGGTCAGCGTCACGCCATATTCATCGAATGCATCCACCGCGTCCGCGAGCGGATCGTGAAGCTGAACCTCGAGCCCGTAGTCTTGCAGGTGATGCACGATATCGATGACTTTCGGATTGCGCAAATCCGGACAATTTTCCTTGAACGTCAGCCCGAGGAACATCGCCTTCGCACGCAGGGGTACGCGGTCGGTCCGGCTCAGCGTCTTCACGGCGTGATCGGCCACGAACCGGCCCATGCCGTCGTTCACGCGCCGCCCCGCGAGGATCACCTGGGGCGTGTAGCCGGACACCTGTGCCTTGTGCGTCAGGTAATACGGGTCCACGCTAATGCAATGCCTACCCACCAGTCCCGGCGTGAAGTCGAGGAAGTTCCACTTCGTGCCGGCGGCTTCCAGGACTTCGCGGGTACAATACCGAGGTAATCGAAGATGATGGCCGCCTCGTTCATCAGCGCAATATTCAGGTCGCGCTGCGTATTCTCGATGACCTTCGCGGCCTCCGCCACCTTGATTGAACTCGCACGGTAGACACCGGTCGCCACCACCGAACCATAGACCTCGGCGACCAGATCGAGCGTCACAGCGTCCGACCCGGACACGACCTTCACGATATTGCTGAACGTGTGCTGTTTGTCGCCGGGATTGATGCGCTCTGGACTATAGCCCACCGTAAAATCCGCACCCAGCTTGAGGCCCGATTCGCGCTCGAGAATCGGTATGCATATCTCTTCGGTCACACCGGGATAGACCCCGTTGCTTCGTACACCACCACATCACCGCGTTTCAGCGCCCGGCCGAGTGTCTCCGACGCCTGTTTCACCGGCATCAGATCCGGCTGTGCACCGGCGCTGATCGGGGTTGACACCGCGACTATATGAAAATTGGCTTGCCGCAGCACGTCGATGCTGTCAGTCAGTTCGAGGCTAGCAGCGACCAGTTCCTCGCGGCTGATTTCGCCCTTGCGATCAAGGCCCGCGCGCAGATCGGCGAGCCGGACCCGGCTCGTATCAAAAAAACCGATCATGCGGCACTGCAAGCCGAATGCAATGGCGACGGGCAACCCCACATAGCCCAGGCCAATGACGGAAACGTGGCGATCACGCATGGTAACCAGTGCTCGGAATGGTCGGGACGATCAAGCCCAGGGGTAGCGCCCGAGGGGTCAGCAGGGGACTGGCAGGGCATAGGTAGGCCGTCATTTGATTTTCAGATAAATGCGGCTGAGAAGCGGCCGGCCATGTACCCACAGACGGCTTCTTTTCAGCCACGTGCCGGGCTTGTCGCGCACGTCGAGGCGGCAAGATGCGCGCCGGATCGCCGTGACGCGTTGGTGCCGGGTTCAACGGTGTACAGATGGCGAAACTCCGCCGCGTGAGCCTCTTCCACGTAGTCGGTATCGAAATAGCCTTGCGGCCAGCAAAGATGATCCGATACGCCCCCAGGTGGTATTCGAGCGTCGCCCGGGCTCGCTGGAGGTCATCGCGCAGGCTCGCGCGTTTGGCTGCTGCGTTGGTGCTGACCCGGTCCCAGCGCGTATGCGTGTGGCTGTGGAACTCGAAAGTCCCGGCTTGCCGCATTGCGTCGATTTCAGACCAGCGCATAATGGCCTGGTCGGTGTCGCCGGCCTGGACCGCCGCCTTCGCTGCTGAGTGGTCCAGCAAGTTCTGGGGGAGCGCCGGGTACTCCGAGTTCGCCGCGTTCGGGCGCACCGGGCCATTGTTCACCCAAGCCGACACCAGGAATCCGAGCGCCGTAAAACCGTGTCTGGCGAGAACTGGATGCGCGTGGACCCAGTTGTCGGGATAACCGTCGTCGAAGGTCAGCACGACCGACCTCTCCGGCACAGGCTTGCCCGCCAGATACTCCCCGAACGCCGCCGCGCCGAGCGTGGTGATACATCAGCACTGGCACGGCGCGCGCGTTGTTCATGCAACGCCCCGCTCGCTCAGGCTGCTCCGGTAAAACGCAGCCATCTCGCTCGCCATGGTATTGACAGAAAAGCGCGTCTGCGTGGTCCGCAAACCAGCTTCGCCCATCCGGCGGCGCTCATCGAGAGCCTCGACCAAACGCAGCAGTGCAGCAGCCAGCGCGTGGTCGTCGTGCGCTGGCACGAGCAGGCCGTTGACGCCGTCGTCGATCACTTCAGGCACACGTCCACCGCCGTCCCGATCACCGGGACGCCATTGCCTCGATGAACGACGTGCCCAGCGCCTCCTGGTGGGTCGGCAGCACAAACAGGTCGAGCCCGCCAATACGTTCGGAATATCGCGGCGCAAGCCGAGTAAATGGACGTGATCGGCAAGCTCTTGCGCCTGCACGTGCGTGCGGATGTCGTCGAAGAGCGGACCGTCGCCGGCGAAGACAAAATGCAGGTTCGGCCGCTGCTCAATCAACCGCTTCGCGACGCGGATCAGATCGGGATGCCCCTTCTTGTCGCGCATGATTGCCACCGTGCCCGCGATCACGGCGTCCTGGCCGAGAGACCCAGTTCCGCGCGCAACGTGGAACTCGCGCGGCTCATCGGCTGCGGCTTGACGATACCCGTATAGATTGTGACGATGTCCTGCTGCGACACACCTTCGGACACCAGGTACCGCATCACCGACTGGCCCACCGCCACCACCTTGTGCGGCAGCCACGTGTAAAGTCGCGCGCGACGTGATGGTAAGCGCCAGGTGGCGGTACGCACGATCAGCGGCATGCCCGAGAGCCGCGCGGCGGCGCCGCCGAGCAAACTGTCGCGGCCGCTGTGGGTGTTTAGCATATCGAAACGGCCTTGCTTGAGAATGCGCCGCATGTGCGCAATCGCGGTGACATTGGCGCCTGAACACATGGGCGTGGTGTGGACCGTGAAGCCTTCAGCCCCGAGACGCTCACCGAGCCGAGTGCCCGGCACGCATACGAGCTCGAGCGCATGGCCGCGTTCGCGCAGCGCGAGCATTTCCTTGAACGTCCGATGTTCCTGACCGCCCCAGCCGTTGGACGATTCGCTGTGCAGAATTCTCAGCGGCTTCATTGCTATGGCGAACTCTGAGTGAATCTTGATGGTTTCAAGGTGAATGGCGCCAAGCGCCGGATGCCGGGTTGCTGGCTCTGCGTTTCGTCTGTTTCGTACGCTGCGTTAGTAGGTTAGTAGGCTTGATTTCGTGCGCTTAATCTGCAGGCATTTGCGTCTTTTCCGGCAGCGCATTCGCGCTCACTTGTGCTTACCAGCGCACATTTGGGCTCACGGCACATCCCGCGATTTTTCAGGCCCGAGACCCTGCCGGCCGGAGGCATGCGGCCATGGGTCTAGTATATGATACCTGGCAACAAATATTGACGCGGGACGCGTATGGCGTCAATTTACCCTGCCTCGCAAGCCCGGGCCGCCCTGTAAGGGACGAGAAAACACAACGATCAAGTTATAGCAATTCGCATACCTCACGCTTAAGCCCAATGACTCGTCCAACGCTTGGTATTGCCCTCATCACCTTCAATGCAGCCGCACGCCTCGCGCAGTGTCTCGAAGCGGTTTCCTTCGCCGATGAAATCGTCGTGATCGACGGCGGCAGCACTGACGCAACAGTCGGCATAGCGGAGGCACATCGCGCACGCGTGATCGAGGCGCCCGACTGGCCGAGTTTCGGCCCGCAGAAAAATCGTGCACTCGATGCACTCACCACCGACTGGGTGTTGTCAATCGACGCAGATGAAGTGGTCTCGCCGAAATTGGGCGCGGCGATCCGCGCGGCGGTGTCGAAGCCTCAAGCCGATGTCTACTCCGTCGACCGGCTGTCGAATTTCTGCGGACAATGGGTTCGGCACAGCGGCTGGTATCCGGACTGGATTCCGCGCCTCTTCAAACGTGGCACAGCCCGCTTCTCGGATGACCTCGTCCACGAGCGGCTAGTGCTGGCGAACCCGGATGCAACCAAGGTCGTGCGCCTGCAGGGTAAGCTGATGCACTACTCCTACGAGGACTTCGAGACCGTCCTGCGCAAGCTGGATAATTACTCCACGGCCGGAGCGCGTCAACGCCACGCGGCGGGAAAACGCGGCAGCTTGGGCACCGCGGTGCTGCGCGGGGCGTGGGCCTTCGTTCGTACCTGCTTTCTGCGACGCGGTTTTCTCGATGGCCGCGCTGGTTTCATGATTGCCGTGTTCAACGCGCAGACCGTGTATTACCGGTTTCTCAAGCTCGCTGAATTGAACCGGATGCGCTGACAACCGGCATGCCAGGCTCGACGAGCTTCAACAACGCCGAAACGTGCGCGGCAATGCTGGTGTCGTAGAGAATGGACGCCGCCGTCACGTTGGTATTTTTTGCATCGAGTGCACGCCGGACAGCCTTACGCAAGTCATCTGCATCGCCCGGCTTGAACGTAAATTTCGCGTTTTCTGCAATCGCGCTGCAACAGCCTACGCTTGTCGGAAAAATCACCGGCGTGCCGCACATCACGGATTCGATACCGACCAGTCCGAACGGCTCGTACTTCGACGCCAGCACGGTGAAGTCGGCAGCCCGATAAGCGTCTTCGATATTCTTCGCATAACCGACATAACGCACCTGCTCCGAAGTCTGCGCGGGCGACCGCCCGGCGACCGCTACAACCACCGGCAGGCCGCTGTCACGCAGCACCGCCTCGATCAGCGGCAACCCCTTGCGCTCATGGCTGCTCGACGGAAACAGCAGCACGATCTCGTGATCAGCGAAACCAAACTGCTTGCGCAGTTCGCTGTGTTTTTCGTCCGGCACCGGAGAAAAACGCGTGCCGTCCACGGGTGGATAAAGCACGCGGATCTTTGTATCCGCCACACCGTAAAGCGAGCGCAATTCGTCGCGCATCATGTCCGAGTGCGCGACGATCACGCCGGCTTGCTCGTATTGCAAACGCTCGAGCACAATCTGGCGGCTGTCCGAGCGCCGCTCGCGCCGGCCGGTCGCGGCGAGAAAGCCGATATGCGTGCCGCCGCAAACCGCAATCTCGGAGAACTCCACGCGATTGCAGCCAATCAGCACATTCACCCGCGCCTTCTTGCGCGCCCGTTTGAGCACCCAGTTGAAATACGTGTCGCACAGCCTGGAAGGCAGGAACGACACGTTGATCCGGCGCGCATCGACCATCTGGCTTTCCGGCTGCGACGGATCAATCTTGCGTGCGAAAAATACCGGCTTGCGCTCGCCGGTGAAACCGGCTGCGTTGAACCCTCGAATCAGATCCAGCGCGTAACGTTCAAGTCCGCCGCTGAGTTTCAGCGCGTTGGCGGAGATGGCGACTTTCGTTCCGGCGCGCATCAATACACGATCTCGATTGAACTTCCCGCGAATTCGCCGCGCAATGCCGTGATGAGATCGTCGGTAGGCTTCACGCGCCACGCATCGCCGAGCCGCACTTCGCCCTCGGCATGCTCACTGCGATACACAATGCTCACGTTCAGGCCGTTCGGGATATGCACCGGTTGCCTTTGGCCACGGCCGCCGTCGCGCTCACCGCCTCGCGATGGAGCCTGTACCGCCACCGCTACCGATGCCGCGGCTTGTTCAAGCGGTGCGCTATGCGCTTTCAGCACTTTCTTCAGCCGCAACGCGTCGGTATTGCCGTTCATTTCCACCTTCACCGCCTGCGCATAACGGCTGCGGGCGCGCTCGAGATCCATCGCGGATTCCACGGTGAAGCGGATGCCGCCGGTGAACGCATCATTGCGCGCCTGACCCTGCACGACCAGCAACTCGTCTTCCTTGTAGAGCGCCTTGTTCGCTTCGAACTGCTCGTTGAACACGGTGACTTCGCACTGGCCGGTGCCGTCGTCCAGGTTCACAATCAGCATCCTGCCGCGCTGGGTCATCTGCGTGCGCATGGTGGTGATCACACCCGCGATGAGCTTCTCGCGCCCTTCCTTCAGTTCGCCGATCTTCTGCCGCACGAAGCGTCGCACTTCGGTCTTGTAGGCGTCGAAGAGATGGCCCGAGGGGTAGAAGCCGAGTGCGCTCTTCTCTTCCTGCAAACGCTTCTTGTCCGACCACATGGGTTCATCGACGAGATCGTGGCCTTGCTGTGGTTCGTCACCCATGTCGAAGAGACCGGACTGCATGGCATTGGCCGCGGCTTGATCGGCCGCCTCCATTGCAAGAGGCACCGACGCAATCAATTGCGCCCGGTTGGCATGAAGCGAATCGAACGCGCCGGCACAGATCAGCGCTTCCACCGTGCGCCGGTTCACCATGCGCCGATCCACCCGCATGCAGAAATCGAAGAGATCGGTGAACGGCGCTTCTTCCCGCGCGCGCAAGATTTCTTCAATAGCGCTCTGCCCGCTGCCCTTCACCGCGCCAAGGCCGTATCGAATGGTCTTCGAACGCGTGCCGTCGGCTTCGGCCACCGGTTCAAACCGGTACGCAGACTGGTTGATGTCCGGCGGCAACACGGCCATCTTGTTGACGAGGCAATCCTCGAACAGGATCTTGACCTTGTCTGTATCGTCCATGGCGAGCGACATATTCGCAGCCATGAATTCAGCCGGATGATGCGCCTTCAGCCATGCCGTGAAATACGCGAGCAACGCGTAACCGGCCGCGTGAGACTTGTTGAAACCGTAGCCCGCGAACTTCTCCATCAAGTCGAAGATTTCGTCGGCTTTGGTGACGGTCAGTCCATTCTTCGCCGCCCCCTGCCGGAACAGTTCGCGATGCTCGGCCATTTCCTCGGCCTTCTTCTTACCCATCGCACGACGCAGCAAGTCGGCGCCACCGAGCGAATATCCGCCGATGATCTGCGCCATCTGCATCACCTGCTCCTGATAGACCATGATGCCGTAGGTTTCTTTCAGGACGGACTCGACGCGCGGATCGGGATACTCGACGATCTCGCGGCCGTGCTTACGCGCGCAGAAGCTAGGGATCAGGTCCATTGGGCCTGGTCGATACAACGCCACTAGCGCGATGATGTCTTCGAAACAGTCAGGCTGTGCATCCTTCAGCATGCCTTGCATGCCGCGGCTTTCCAGCTGAAACACTGCCACCGTGTTCGCTTTCTTGAGAATCTGGAACGAAGCGGAATCGTCGAGCGGAACCTGCGACAGATTCCAGTCTTTCTTCGATGGATCCAGACAGCGAATATACCGCTCGGCCCAGTCGAGAATGGTGAGCGTGGTCAAACCCAAGAAGTCGAACTTCACCAGGCCGACCGCCTCGACGTCGTCCTTGTCGTACTGGCTAACCACGCCGCCGTCTTCGCCCTGCGTATAAAGTGGGCAGAAGTCCGTGAGCTTGCCCGGCGCGATCAACACGCCGCCCGCGTGCATGCCGACGTTACGCGTGAGCCCTTCCACGCGCTGCGCGAGTTCGATCAACTGATGCACTTCGTCTTCGTTGTCGAAGCGTTCCTGCAGCGTGGGCTCTTCCTTCAACGCGTCCGCGATGGTCACGTGCTTGCCCGGCCTGAACGGAATCAGCTTCGCGATGCCATCAGTGAACATGTAGCCGAGATCGAGCACCCGGCCGATATCGCGCACAGCCGCTTTCGCCGCCATCGTACCGAAGGCCGCGATCTGCGATACAGCGTCCGAACCATACTTCTGCTTCACGTACTGAATGACGCGGTCACGCCTTTCCTGACAGAAGTCGATGTCGAAGTCAGGCATGGACACGCGGTCCGGGTTCAGGAACCGCTCGAACAGCAGGTTGTATTTGAGCGGGTCGAGATCGGTAATGAACAGCGCGTACGCGACTAGCGAACCCGCGCCCGAGCCACGGCCCGGACCGACCGGCACGCCATTGTTCTTCGCCCACATGATGAAGTCGGCGACGATCAGGAAGTAGCCCGGAAAGCCCATGCCAATGATGGTCTTGCACTCGAATTCCAGACGCGCGTAATACGTCTCGCGCTGCGCTTCGCGCGCGGCTTCATCGGGATAAAGCTGGATCAGCCGTTTCTCGAGACCTTCCTTCGACCAATGCACAAGGTAGTCGTCGAGCGACATGCCGTCCGGCGTTGGGAACAGCGGCAGTTTCGGCTTGCCGAGTTCGAGCTTCAGGTTGCAGCGCTTTGCAATTTCGACCGTGTTGGCAAGAGCCGACGGAATGTCCGCGAACAACGCACACATTTCCTCTTGCGTGCGGAAATACTGCTCGGTCGTAAACCGTTTCTGACGCCGCGGATTCGCGAGGATATCGCCCTCGGAAATACATACGCGGGCTTCGTGCGCCGTAAAATCGTCCGGCGTCGTGAACTGCATTGGGTGCGTAGCGACGACCGGCAGCTTGAGCTTCGCGGCGAGCGCGACGGCCTGTTGAATATAGGTCTCGCCGCCCGGCAGTCCGGCACGCTGCAATTCAATATAAAACACGCCCGGAAAGAGCTTGGCCCAGCGTTCGGCGTGACGTTCCGCTGCCTGATCGTTACCGGCAGCAAACGCCATGCCGATATCGCCGTGCTGCGCGCCCGACAACGCCAGCAAGCCCTCGGACAACCCGCTTTCAAGCCACTCGTATTCGACTTCCGCGCGCCCCCGGTATTGATTCGTCAACCAGGCTTTCGACAGCAGCTCGCACAGGTTGAGATAACCGCGCTGGTTCTTGACCAGCAACAGCAAACGCGCGGGTTTGTCGTGATCGGCAGGATTGGTGATCCAGACGTCGCAGCCGGCAATGGGTTTGACACCCTTGCCGCGCGCTTCCTTGTAGAAACGGACGAGACCGAACGCGTTGCCGAGATCGGTCAGCGCGAGCGCGCCCTGACCGTCCTTGGCAGCGGCTTTAACGACCTCGTCAAGGCGCACGATGCCATCGGCAATCGAGAATTCGGAGTGGACACGAAGATGGACAAAGCGGGGATCTGACATGAACGATATTGTACATGCGCCTATTCGCGAAATTCGCCCCGACGGCTGCGTTAGCCGTTCGGCCAGGGCTAATTCAGGGCTAGTTAATTTGACCAATAAGCCGGATGAAAAAAGTGCCGCATCGGCGCGGGCTCAGCGGCTGATCGGTCGAGTCGGAAGCACACGCCGTTTGCGGGATAATACGGATTCGATGAACGCCGCCAGGCGCTCGGCGAGACCTCTTCTTCCTCCGGCAACGCCCGTTTTCCAACACTTTAAGAGCATTTGCATCATGAGCATTGTTAACCTCTCCGCCTATAAGTTCGTGACCATCGAGAGCGGCGCTGACTGGCGTTCGCTGATTGTCGACCGGTGTACCGCACTCGGCCTGCGCGGCACCATCCTGCTTGCGCCGGAGGGCATCAACCTGTTTGTCGCGGACGAGCCGGAGCAGATTGGCACGTTCATGGACTACCTTCGTACAGACCCGCTTTTCGAAGGCAAATTCGCCGATCTCGTGTTCAAGGAAAGCGTGTCGGCCACACAGCCGTTCGGCAAGAGATGCTCGTCAAGCTGAAACGCGAAATCATCACCATGAAAAAGCCGGTCAGGTCATCCGGCCGGAACTGGGCCGCACGCCGTCCGTCGGTGCGGCCACGCTCAAGTCGTGGCTGGATAGAGGACATGACGACGAGGGCCGTCCCGTCGTGATGCTGGACACCCGCAATGCGTTCGAGGTCAACGTCGGCACGTTTGATCGGGTGCTCGATTACCGCATCGCGAAATTCAGCGAGTTTCCGGGCGTGATCGAAAAACATCGCGCGGACCTCGAGGGCAAAACGGTGGCGTCGTTCTGCACAGGCGGGATTCGCTGCGAGAAAGCGGCTATCCACATTAAGGAAGTGGACATCGACCACGTCTACTAGCCCGAGGGCGGCATTCTTAAATACTTCGAGGAAGTGGGCGGGGCGCATTACCACGGTGAGTGTTTTGTGTTCGATCACCGGACCGCATTGAATGCTGCGCTCGAACCGGCGGTAATTGCGCAGAATGGCGAGGACCGGGCGGCGCCCGCCACGGCAAGCAAGGAAGACGAAGCCGCCGATACGGACGAGGCACACGCCGCGATCACGGCGGACAGCCAGGCGGTCATTCCCAGGCCCGAACAATAGCCGGCACGAAGCGCTGATCTGATGGCCGCATTGCAAGCCAAACTCACAGTTCGGCGGGCGGGATGACCCCTGAATCGGGCTATCGGGGCCGCTTTGCGCGCTCACCCACCGGGCCGCTGCACTTTGGCTCGCGGTGAGCGCATTGACGAGTTTTCTCGATGCACGGGTTCAATCGGGGAACGTGGCTGATCAGGATCGAAGATGTGGACGGGCCGCGCACAGTGCTGGGCGCGGCCGAGGAAATCCTGGACACGCTGGGCCGGTTCGGCATGCATTCCGCAGAACCACCGGTCTGGCAAAGTCAGCGTGAAGCGGCATATCAGGCAGCCTTCGAGCAGTTGGTGGAGGCCGGTTTCGTGTTTCCGTGTAGCTGCACGCGTCGTGAAATAGCTGATTCACTCGCTATCGGCCACACCCGGCAGGCATGCCACGCTGGCTTACCCGGGAACGTGTCGCGATGGACTGCGTGGCAAACCGCCACGCGCATGGCGGGGCGGATGCGCGTCCCGGATGACGATGCCGCCATTCTGACCTTCAAGGATCGCTGGCAAGGAATGCAGACGCAGGATCTGGCAAGCGAAGTCGGCGACTTCGTGCTCAAGCGTGCGGACGGCGAGTGGGCGTATCAACTGGCGGTTGTTGTCGACGACGCGGATGCGCACATCACGCATATCGTGCGCGGCGCTGATCTGCTGGACTCAACCGCGCGCCAGATTTATTTGCAACGCTGTCTGGGCCCTGGGCATTCCAACGCCCGTCTATCTGCATATGCCCGTAGTGGTGAACGAGCAAGGCGAAAAACTCAGCAAGCAAACGGGCGCCACGGCGCTTGATACCGGAACGCCGCTGGGTTGCGTCGATACAAGCGGCGCAGCACCTCGGCCTGCACCCGTGCGCAACCGGATCACTCGAAACATTTTACTCCGATGCAACGGCGCAGTGGGCAAAGCGGCTTGCGAGTTTAGGGAGCTGAAACACAAAAAAGCGGCATCTCTGCCGCTTCATCGTGCTACCGGCCTTCAACTCAGCCGATAACCTCAAGACCCCGAAGGCCTTCTCCGCGGCATGCCCAGGCCACCGAGCAACGCAGCCAGCGGCTGGCGCGGCGTGTTCTTGCGTTCGGCTTCAGCCGCCGCATCGCCCTGCGTATTTCTCGTCGATGCCGCCGACGGCTCGTACGGCTTCAGGAAGAAATCGTCGATAGGTTGCTGACGCGTATGGGAACGCTCGAACGACGTCGAACGACGACGCGGTTCCTCGCTGCGCGCATGCCAATGTTCACCGCGCTCCGGCCAGCCCGAGCGCTCTTCGCGACGGGGAGCCGCAGACGACTCGCGCCGCACCGGCACGTCAACCTTCAGCACCATGACTTCGAGCGGCCGCTTGATCAGCTTTTCGATATCGGCGAGTTGCTTGCGCTCGTTCGGGCTGCAGAGCGACAACGCATCACCCGACGCACCTGCGCGGCCTGTACGGCCAATCCGGTGAACGTAATCTTCCGCGCTGAACGGCAGGTCGAAGTTGATCACAGCCGGAAGGTCTGTGATGTCGAGACCCCGGGCGGCCACATCGGTTGCGACCAGCGCTTCGATCTCTCCCTTCTTGAATGCGTCGAGCGCTTGCATGCGCTCGCCCTGAGTGCGGTCGCCGTGAATCACCGTTGCAACAATTCCGTCCTTCTCCAGCACGCGCGCCAACCGGCTCGCGCCAATCTTGCTGTTACAGAACACCAGCACCTGCTTCAGGCCGCGCTCACGAATCAGTTGCGTCACTGCGCCGGATTTATCGCTTTCCGCGACTTCGAAAACGATCTGCCGCACATTCGCGTTCGTGGAGTTGCCGCGCGCGACTTCAATGGTTTGCGGATTGCGCAAATAGGTTGCGGCAAGCTTCTTGATTTCGCCCGAGAACGTGGCCGAGAACAGCAGCGTCTGGCGTTCCTTCGGCAGCAGATTCAAGATGCGCTGCAGATCCGGCAGGAAGCCCATGTCGAGCATCCGATCGGCTTCGTCGAGAACGAGAATCTGCACCTGGCCGAGATTCAGCGTCTTTTGCTGAACGTGATCGAGCAATCGTCCGGGCGTGGCGATCAAAATTTCAACACCGCGCCGCAGCGCTTCCGATTGCGGGTTCATGTCGACCCCGCCGAACACCACCGTGCTGCGCAATGGCGTGTGCTTGGAATACGCCTGCACGTTCGCGGCAACCTGGTCGGCGAGCTCACGCGTTGGCGTGAGAATCAGCGCGCGTACCGGGTGGCGGGCGGGCGATGCACTCGTGCTGGCCATGGGCAGCAGACGCTGGATGATCGGCAGCGAAAAGCTCGCCGTCTTGCCCGTGCCCGTTTGCGCGGCGCCCATCACGTCGCGGCCGGCCAGCACCACGGGGATAGCCTGTGCCTGGATGGGCGTGGGAATCGTGTAGCCGGAGTCGACCACCGCTCGCAGGATGTCGGGGAACAGGCCGAACTGGTCGAACGTGGGCACGGGACCAGACACTGCTGATTCAATGGCGCCCAACTCGAGCGCGGCAGCAGGCATGGCAAGACCTGCTTGAACTTCAATACTGGAATCAGCCCCGGGTGCGGCGTCGGATGAAGCGGCGGACGGGTTCGTGGCGACGGAATCGGACATGGTGACTTTGGTGGTTTTCGCTTTCGCTAAAAATGTGCCGGAGCGGCGCGCGAGCGGTCATTCCACCGCTCATGGACATCGGATGAAGAAAAACCACGTGTTTCGTCGATGCAACCGGCAAACGACGATCAACGCGCGGACTTCGGACCAGCAGGGTGTCGACCGCTGCGAATCATCGCTTGATCCGGTCTGACGCAACCGGATGGCGTAGTACATAGGGCCGGTACAAAGCGGGTGCTGACAGTTAAGTACGGTGGCAAGTACGGGTGCTGCGTGGCCATGACGGCAACCGCCACGGGCATGAAAAAAACTTGGCAAGCGATATGAAAGAAACACCGGCCTGCCGGCCCAACGACTCGGCTTCCAGTCCCGCCGGTTGAGGCGCGTTCGGACTACGGGAAAGTCTGTTATTGTAGCACTCTCCCGCTTGCAAGCACGTTAATCGGCGACTCGCCTTCAACCGGCGACGCGGCCCGAAAGCCCGGCCAGACGGACCTAGGCACCTCAACCGCCGTTGCTATAACAGCCTATTTCGCTTTCTGCGCCGGTTTCAGTGCGTCTCTCACGACCATCAGACGCAACTCCATCATGTCCTTGATCGCGTATTTCACGCCTTCCTAGCTCAGCCCGGAGTCCTTGACACTGCCGTAGGGCATGTTATCAACGCGAAATGACGGTACGTCGTTGATCACCACGCCACCCACTTCCAGCTCGTCCCAAGCAAGATTCGCGTTCGTGAGGCTGTCCGTGAATACGCCGGCCTGAAGGCCAAAGTCGCTGTCATTGACCGTTTCGAGAGCCTGGCCGAAGTCTGTGAACTTTTCGAGAATCGCGACCGGTCCGAACGCTTCCTTTCGGTACAGATCTTGGTCGCGCTTGACGCCTTCCAGCAGCGTCGCTTCGAACATTGCGCCGTCGACCTTACCGCCCGCGATGATTTTCGCGCCGTTCGTCACGGCGCTTTCCATCCAGCCGGCCCACGACGTAATCCAGCCGGTCGGCCTGATCGCAATCAACGATCGCCGCCGCATTGCGGCCTAGTTCCAGGATCACCTTCTTCTTGCTCGCTTTCTTCTTCAGTTCCCAGCCGACCGCGGGCGAGCCGGTGAACGACAGCAGCCGGAATCGATCGTCGGTGGTGAAAAGATCCGCACCGTCGCGATGAACCGGAAGAATCGAGAACGCGCCTTTCGGCAGATCGGTTTCGGCGAGAATTTCGCCCATGATGAGCGCACCGACGAGCGTACGGCTCGCGGGTTTCAGTACGAACGGGCAGCCCGCCGCTATGGCCGGCGCAACCTTGTGTGCCGTCAGGTTCAGCGGAAAATTGAACGGTGAGATGAACGAGCACGGACCAATCGGAACGCGTTTGTAATAGCCGTGGTAACCAGCTGCATGGGGCGCGATCTCCAGGTTGATCATGCCCGCCAATACGCACCGATTCCTCAGCCGCGACCCGGAAGGTATCGATCAGCCGAGTGACCTCACCCTTCGAATCGTTGATCGGTTTACCCGCTTCAATGCACAGAGCCTCGGCAAGTTCGTCGAAACGCTTCACGCAATGATCGAGCACCGCTTGCCGCTGGTACGGCTTGAATTCGCGCATCGTGCGCTGGGCGGCGACCGCGTGGCCAATGGCGGCATCGATCGCCTTCGCGTCCGCCATCGCCACACGGGTAGCCACCTCGCCGCTGAATTTATCGGTGACTTCCAGGTCCGTGTTCGCCGCGACGGGTTCGTTTGCCAGGTAATACGGATAGGTTTTCTTCAGCATGTCAGCCTCTGCTTAGCCTCTGAGTAGGTCTAAAGTTGTGCGCTGAGCCGTTTGATCCCGCGGTTCAACACGCGCTCGTTGTCCGAATAGTCAATAGGTACATCAATCAGATGCACGCCTGGCGTCGCAAAACATTCGCGAATCAAAGGCGCGAGCGCCGCCGCCGAGTGCACCCAGTGCCCGATCACCCCGTAACTTTGCGCATACGCGACAAAATTGGGGTTCTTCAGCGTCATACCGTAATCCGGGAAATTCATGCTTTCCTGCTTCCGCGGATCATGCCAAACGCATCGTCGCACAGAAGGAAGATCGCCAGATTCAGCTTGAGTCGTACGGCCGTCTCCAGTTCCTGCGAATTCATCATGAAACCGCCGTCGCCGCAGACCACCATCACGTTTCGGTCCAGATCCAGATGCACGATCTTGCTTGCGATAGCAGACGGCAGGCCCGCTTCCATCGAAGCAAGCGCGTTGTCCAGAAGAATGGAGTTCGGTTCGTGCACCCGGTAATAACGGGCGAACCAGATCTTGTACATGCCGTTATCGAGGCAAATGATCCCGTTCTTCGGCATGGTGTCGTACGTCCTTCACGATCCGTACCGGATACAGCGGGAAACGGTCATTGTTCTGGCCCTTCGCGAGCTGCGCGTCGAAATGTTCCTTGATCATCTCGAAGCGCGAGAAATCCCAGTTTTGCTCGCTCTTCTTCAACACTTCCTTCATCTGCCATACAGCGTTCGCGATATCCCCGACCACTTCGATCTGCGGGAAATACACCGGATCGACCTGGGCGCCCAGGAAATTGACGTGGATCACGGTCTTTTCGCCCATGTCGCCGCTGCGCATGAAAAATGACGGTTTTTCGATCACGTCATGGCCGATATTGATGATGCAATCGGCATGATCGATCGTGCGATGCACGAAGTCGCCATCGAAAAGCGTGGCGTTGCCCAGTTACATGGGATGCGATTCGTCGATCACGCCCTTGCCCATCTGCGTGTTGAAGAACGGAATGCCGATCTGGTCGACGAATTCGCGCAGCATCTTCGTCGTGGTCTTGCGATTTCCGCCCGCGCCGATCATCAGCAGCGGATATTTGGCCTCGCGGATCGCCTCGACGGCGCGTTCCACTGCCTTTTCCTCCGCTATCGGGCGGCGGCTAAAACTCTTCGGAATCGGCGCGCCGTCGCACTCTTCGTGCGCCACGTCTTCCGGCAATTCAAGGTGCACCGCGCCCGGGCGCTCCTCTGCCGGAACGCCTCACGCACAGACGCCGGAATATTGCCGATAGACACCATCGAACACGTATATTTGGTGAGCGGCTCCATCATCCGCACGACATCGACAATCTGGAAACTGCCCTGCCCTGTTTGCTCGATTTGATCGAGCTTCTGGCTGGTGACCATCAGCATGGGCATGCCGCCGAGCTGCGCGTACGCGGCGGCGGTCACGAAATTGGTCGCGCCGGGCCCGAGCGTCGCCAGGCATACGCCGGTCTTGCCCGTCAAGCGACCGTAGGTCGCGGCCATAAAACCCGCAGTCTGTTCGTGGCGGGTCAAGGACCAACTTGATTTTGGAGCCGCGCAGCGACTCGAGGAGATCGAGATTTTCCTCGCCGGGAATGCCAAATACGTATTCGACTTTTTTTGCTTCGAGGGCTTCGACAAACAGATCCGATGCTTTCATGGGGAGTCTCGCTTGGGACGGCGTGCACGGTAAATGTCGTGCAAAAGACGGAAATGAAATGGACTGGGTGTTGCGAAATAAGGCCGCGCGGCACCCGCCCGTCCGTTTATGGTCGTTGACCTGCACGCGGTTTCCGCGTGCGGATACAACCTTACTCCGGATAGCCATTTGATGTCGCGGACGACGGCGCGGTTTAAGTTAGCCGGGGCGTCAGCCTTCAAACCTTACGCGTGTTCGTGTCCAAGGTTAGCGAAGGATCGGGCATCGAATGCAAAGAGCCCGTTCCGACGTGAATCGGAACGGGCTCTTTATCATCATGCGGTCGAACAGGTTTCTAGCTGCCCGTCTTGCAGTCGGCGAGCATTGGCGGGGCCTTGGGATTGTGGCCGTGTCGTCGGTGAGCGAACCTTCCGGGCCTTTTGTCCACCACGTGTAGTTCGCCAACGTATTTCGCGCCCGATGCCGCCAGCACGTTCACAAACAGCATCTTTCGGCCATCGACGGTCAGCAGCGCAAACTCTGCTTGTTCTTCGTATTCATGTACTGCACGGTCAGCGTGCTGCCGCCGTGGCATTCGTAACGCAGCGTGTTGGTTGTCCGCGGTCTGAATCTGCGGCACGGTCAGCGGCATGGCCACAGCCGAATGGGTCGCGGGGCCATCACGCACAGCGTCCCGGCAGTTAACGTGACCGATCTGACCATTCGTACGATTCGTTCGATCCTTTCAAACAGCGGTTTCGTCTTTCCATCCTTCCTTGTTCTATCCTTTCGTTACCTCTTTTCTGCGCAGGAAAAACCGGCGCCTTCAAAGCACTCACCCGACATCTATCAAGGATCGATCACCCCCCCCCCCGCACGCGTCGGTCGGCGCGGCCGCCACGTGGCCAACCAGCGACACCATCTTCAATCCCGCCGAGGCCACCCAGCACGGCGCCGCCGCAACACCGCACCCGGCCAGCCCAATCACCGTCGCGCACAGCGCGACCATTGCACCCATTTCACTTGAAACCTCCGTGCCGCTCGCAAAAAGCTCGTCGCGAGGGGCGTGTTACCGTCATCGAGTGCAGACGGGTCTTACCTTAGACGCGGCCAGCTTCGCGCGTTCCCGCGCTTCGTCGGTATTGCGTCCGGTTGCAAGTGCAACGCCCATGCGGCGCTTCGCAAAACTTTCCGATTTGCCGAACAGGCGCAGGTCCGAATCCGGCACCACGAGGGCGTCGGCCTCCCCTTCGAACGCGACGCCCGCTTCGTCCGCCATAAATCACCGCCGATGCACCCGACGCGCACAACGTTGTATCCACGGGAAGGCCGAGGATCGCGCGCGTGCAGGTCAAATTCGGAGAAGCGTTGCGTGGCGAGCATGACCAGCCCTGTGTCATGCGGTCGCGGGCTGACTTCGGAAAACCAGACGTCGTCACCACACACGAACAATTCGACGCCGAACAATCCGCGACCACCCAGCGCCGCGGTGACCTTCGCGGCAACATCGCGCGACTTTGCGAGCGCCGCGACGCTCATTGCCTGCGGTTGCCGCGATTCCACATAGTCGCCCGACACCTGGACATGGCCGATCAGCTCAAAATACGTCTGCAGATCGCCCGTTTCCGGGCTGATCGCGCGCACGGTGAGCTGCGTGATCTCGTACTCGAAATCGATCAACCCTTCCACGATCACACGGCCGTGATTGACGCGGCCGCCGGCCATTGCGTGCTGTATTGCTGTATATCGGTGGTGCTCTTGAGCACCGACTGCCCCTTGCCGGACGACGACATCACCGGTTTCACCACGCACGGAAAGTCGATCTTGCCGATGGCCGCCGTCATCTCGTCCAGCGACTCGGCGAACGGCATACGGCGACGTCGGCAGGCCAAGCATTTCCGCAGCGAGACGACGAATGCCTTCGTGGTTCATGGTGAGCTGGGTCGCGCGCGGTCGGGATCACGACGGCGAGTTGCTCCGCTTCGATTTCGGAGAGGGTATCGGTTGCTATGGCCTCGATCTCCGGCACGATCAAGTGCGGCCGTTCGGCTTCGATCAACGCTCGCAACGCCGCGCCGTCAGTCATGTAGATCAAGTGCGAGCGATGCGCGACCTGATGCCGAGGGCATCGGCGTAACGGTCGACCGTGATCGTCTCCACGCCGAGCCGCTGCAGCGCAATGATCACTTCCTTGCTGAGATCCCCCGCGCCGAGCAGCATCACGCGCGTGGCGCCGGGCGTGAGCGGCGTGCCGATTTTCGCCGGCTGCGGATTGAAGGGAAGAAACGGCGGACGCAGAGGACTTCGCGCTCTGGATGCTCCGAAAAAATAGGTCTGACAAGCTCACAATTTTAACACGCTCGCCCTTGTCCGAAGCCGATCAGTGTTGCGTTTCCGGGCGCGGCTGTCAGACCCGGAATAACGGCGAGGTCGGCCGCGGGGCGCCTGCGGGACGGCTTTCGCTTGATCGAACGCGCGGTCGCGCTAACTTTTCTTTACATGTTGCAATGACTTTGCCGCAATCTGCCTTGGTCAATCTTAGGACGAGTGCGATATCCTTACGGTTTTGCCAGCCCCAAGGAAATTCCATGTCGATGCAGCCTTGCTGTTCGCAACCTGCGCGTGTTTCGGCGCGCAGCCGGGTCCATGCTGCGTTCCCGCGTTCCATGCCCTCGCTTGCCGCCATGGTGTCGATTACGGCCGTCGTTTTCGGCATCGCGTTGGCGGGTTGCACGATGCCGACGCATCCGGACAGCGCCGCGCCGCCGACCGATCCTTACAACCCGGCCGCGACCCAGCTTCTGGACGATACCCAATGGCAACTCACCAGTTGGAACAATGCCGACGGCAAGACGCGCCCGGTCCCGTCCAATCCGGCCGGTAGTGCCGGTGGTAGTGCGGGCGGAGCGCCGATCACCTTGAATTTTTCGACGCAAGGCGGTCAACGCAAAGCGAATGGCTTTTCCGGCTGCAACCGTTTCACCGGCACCTACGACCTGATCGACGGCAAGCTCTCCTTCGGCCCGCTTGCCAGTACGCGAATGGCCTGCGCGCCGGGACCGGGCAGCGCGCTCGAACAACCGTTCCTGCGGGGCCTCGCCGCCATCGAAAAAACCGGCGTGCAAATGCGGTCGCCGCAACAATTGCAGATCACACTCAAGAACAGCGATATGATGACGTTCACACAAGCCGCGCAACCTTGAGGTCGATGAAGGCCGGTTTGGAAGTTTGAGATTGTGAACCTACTCAGGCGGCAGGCTCGGGGGATGTGGACGGTTTGGCGGGGGAGCGCCTGTTGTCGGGGCGCTCGACGTCAAACGTTTGGCTCTCCGCCCTCGAGGCCGGATTTTCAACGCCGCCTGTGCCGGCCGGCATCGTTCCGATGCACACTTTGTCGTTCCCGGCCGATTGCGTGTTTCGCTTGACCACCGCCTGCATCGCCGCGTTCATGGCGGTTAAACTCGGCGGTATCGATTCATCTTTGTCCGAGCCTGGGTTCGCTGCTCACATCGCTTACATCATTCATGGTTCCTTGCATGCACACGGTAGTTTTTGGCTGGTTCGGTACTTCGACCGTCTGGTTCATCCCCCTTCTCTGGCGCGTGGCCAAGTCCATTCTCCCAAACGGCGGCGGCCTGCGCGGCCCGGGCACGATCCGGCTTTGGCTCGGTTTCTTCTGCGTGCTCCTCGCGAGCTGCACGCTGGAAGCCGCGCTGTTTCATTCGTTCACATTTGCCGCCGATGTCGGCCATCTCGGCCACGCGCTGTTGCTCGGCCTGGGCGGACATGCCGGAGTTGTCAGCACGCCGGCTGCGCTGGGCGTAGGTGCCGGCGCGGCCGCGGTTTTCCCGATCAGCTTGCCGTGGCTCTGCGAATTTCAGTGGCGCGACACGCTTGGCTGGGCAAACGGTGCGTTTGGCCTGGGCCTCAAACCAGAGTGGCTAACGCCACGGGAACGGTCGGTCCGCGAGAAACCATCGCGCGGGCGGGCATCGCGGGACAAGGCGGAAACGCGAGGCGTGAGCGCCGGCCTCGGGAGCTTCAAGGCAGGCAGCCCGGGCGCGGGCGTCACGACGTCCGGCAGGACCTCGCACGATGCTCCGGCTCTCGGCTTGCCGACGGTGACCCAACGCCAGGGTGGACGCTATCAGCGGCCGACGGTCTGGCGAAGCGAAAGCAAGCGCCCGCTACGTGGCCCCGAGGCTGCGCGCCTGATCGAACCCTTGCCGCAGCAGATACATCGTGAACTGGGTGCGGGCAAGGAGAGTTATCGATTCCCCGATGCACGCCCCGCCGCTTCGCGCAACGGGCGCGGCGCGGAAGCGCGGGAGCCAATCGAGCCGATCACACCGGCCGGGTGGTTGAAGACCGGCGCGGCGTCGGGAAACTCGTCGGGAACGCGGGAACAGACAGCGGGCGTGAACGCGGCCGCCGCGACGGGTGCGGGTGCGGGATCAGCTGGCATCACGCGGATCGCGAATGCGGCGGGTTCGGCAGGTGCGGCGAATACCGTACCGCCCAGTGTCGCGCCAACATCGACAAAACGAGCAACCGGCCGTTCTGTGGATTCTGGCGTGCCACAGCGTCCAGATGTATCGCGTTCGTCGCTGAACCGGAGCGCACCGGGGGCTGTCCGTTCGTCAGGCTCCTCCAGCGTTTCTCACGCTGCTTCGCGCAATACATCGATGAACCCGGCCCGCGGCAAATCGGTTCCACCGGTGGCGTCGAGTGACTCTTTTTTTGCTTCGGCAACATCGTCGGCGGCTGTTCCGGCCAAGCCCGCCGGTCCGCCGCCAGCACCTGAACGTATCAAGGAGACGTTGCGCTCTATCGAGCAAAACACGGCGCAATGGACCACGCGCGGAGGCGGCGTCAATGCCGCGCGGGAAGCGGGAGCGGTGCCTGACGCGAGTAGTGCGAATAACAGGCTGGGCGCGGCGGCGTTGAATGTTGCGGGTGCTTCGGGTGCGCTGGCCGTTTCGGCCAATTCTGCGGGCTCCGTTCCACCAGCGTCCGCGGCTATTATTACTACGTCAGTTGCATCTCTGGCGTCAGCGCTTGCGTCGTCTATCCTCTCGGCATCTTCGGTTAGCGTTGATCCCGTGAATCACGCAACCTCAAGCATGCCGATGCCGGGTGCATCGAATCTTGCGAAAGGCGCTATCGCCTCCGATACACCCCTGACGCCGAACACAAACACGCCGTCGCCGACAACACCAAGCCAGCCCTGCCGCCTCGGCAAGCGCGACGCCAAAACCCGATCGCATACCCTCGCCGGTTGCGTCGACGGCCGCTCACCACGCTGTCGATACCCATCAGCAACCGCTCGTGGCAACGCCTCCGACCAACCAGCCCGGTATCGCTGATAACCACCACGAACCTGGCCGACCAGGCAGGACTGCCGGAAAGCGTTGCGTCGCGGGCGGTATCGAGCGTCGCGGGCACGTACTCGTCGGGCACTTCGATACGCGACGGTTACACCTTCACCACGGGCGCCCAGACCATCGGGCGCGAGCCGATACCACCGGTCGATACGAACATGAACAACGCGGACATCCGCAATCACGGCACCCTGCCCCAAGCCGCACTGCCAACAGCGCGCGACAACTGAACCGAACAAGCGCCCGCAACCAACGCGGTCGCAGCGCATTCCGTCGACGCCCGCCCGAACCCGGTATCGAACCAGCCGATGCCGCACGTCGATAACAACCCGCCTGTAGATCAAACGCCGAGTCCCACGCGGCCGGCCAGCATTGATGGAACTGCGCCCCTAACCTCTTCCGGTGCATCGGGCAATTCGCCGAACAGTTCATTTGCACGCCCGGAACTGGCAGTGCCATCGACGTCGCCGCAAACGCCAACACCGACGCCAACGCACACATCGGTCCATCTTGCCGATCTGCCGCCGTGGGCTATCCGCGCCGGTCAAACCCACCCCGTGCAGACGACGCGAGACATCGCTGCAACGACACAATCATCGCCGGCATCGGGAAGCGTCGGAATCCCGTCCGCGGGTCAGGTCCACACGCCGCCATGGCAAGCCGATGCGGGCGCCACGCGTCCGCCGTTCAGAGTCATCGACACACATACACCGCGCCGGACGAAGCCGAAATCGACGTCGATGCCCACTCCAGCACCGACACCACGAACGGATACGCGACGCACGCCCAGACGCAAACGCCAACCGACCGGGTAGCCGAAACGCCACGGCAAACCGCGCCGGAAACACAACCCGAGCCGGACCTGGACCACGCATCGAACATCGTTCACTTCCCGCGCGCGGGTTCGACCCTCCTTATCCCTGTCCCGGCCCCGGAAACCAGCCCGCCGCAACTTGAGCCCCGCCCGGCCGGTACGCGGTTTCATCGCGACCGAATTCGAGTTCCACGCGCCAGCGGCGTCGGCCGTCGATCTCCCCGGCCTCGATCTCCTCGAACCCGCGTCCGACGAAGTCAAACCCGTCTCCGAACAACATCTCGCTGAAACGGGCCAGTTGATCGAACAGCGCCTGCAGGAATTCAAGGTACCGGTCACCGTGGTCGGGGCATCGGCGGGACCGGTCATCACGCGCTTCGCAGTCGAACCGGCGCCGGCGTACGCA
This sequence comes from uncultured Caballeronia sp., assembly GCA_940588625.1. Classification (GTDB taxonomy): domain Bacteria; phylum Pseudomonadota; class Gammaproteobacteria; order Burkholderiales; family Burkholderiaceae; genus Caballeronia. Next base: position 24,404 of record CALNPU010000002.1, on the reverse strand, counting down.
GCAGCCAGATCGTCGGCCTGACGCGCGGGCTCGGACTCACGTCCATCCGCGTGGTCGAAACCATTCCCGGCAAGACCTGCATGGGGCTCGAACTGCCGAACGCCAAACGGCAGATGATCCGGCTCTCCGAAATCCTGGAGGCCGATGTCTATCGCGACTCGAAGAAGTTCCTCACTATCGCGATGGGCAAGGACATCATCGGCAATCCGGTCGTAACCGACCTCGCGCGCGCCGCACATGCTGGTGGCGGGCACGACGGGTTCCGGCAAATCCGTGGCGATCAACGCAATGATCCTGTCGCTGCTCTTCAAGGCGAAACCGGAAGATGTGCGCCTGATCATGATCGACCCGAAGATGCTGGAGTTGTCGGTGTACGAAGGCATCCCGCATCTGCTCGCGCCGGTGGTCACCGACATGAAGCTGGCCGCGAACGCGCTGAACTGGTGTGTCGGGGAAATGGAGAAACGCTACAAGCTGATGTCGGCGGTGGGCGTGCGTAACCTGCAGGGTTTCAACCAGAAAATTCGCAATGCCGGAGTTGCCGGCAAGAAACTGACGAACCCGTTTTCGCTCACGCCCGACGCACCCGAACCGTTCGCCAAACTGCCGATGATCGTGGTCGTGATCGACGAGCTCGCCGACCTGATGATGGTCGCGGGCAAGCAGATCGAGCAGTTGATCGCGCGGCTGGCACAGAAAGCGCGCGCTGCCGGCATTCACCTGATTCTCGCGACGCAGCAGTCGTCGGTGGACGTGATCACCGGCCTGAGTGATCACACCGGCCTGATCAAGGCGAACATTCCGACGCTGGTAGCATTTCAGGTGTCGTCGAAGATTGATTCGCGCACGATCCTCGACCAGATGGGCGCGGAGTCACTGCTCGACGCCGGCGACATGTTGTTCCTGCCGTTCGGCACCGGTTATCCACAACGGTACATGGCGCGTTTGTCGCCGACGAGGAATTGCACAGCGTCGTGGAATATCTGAAGCAATTCGGCGAACCGGAGTACGAGGAAGGGATCTTGTCGGGACCGACGCCCGAAGGCAGTACGCCGGACCTGTTCGGCGATAAGCCGGATGCCGAAGCCGTATCGTTTGTGTTGCGCACGCGCTGGGCATCGATTTCGTCGGTGCAGCGGCAATTGCGCATTGGCTATAACCCGCGCGGCGCGTCTCGTCGAACAGATGGAAACAGCGGGCCTGGTTTCGCCGATGGGCACGAATGGGAACCGCGAAGTGCTCGCACCGGAACCGGCAGACTATTATCAGATGACCGATGCTCAGGCGGGTTGCAAAACCATAGCCTGGACATCGACCGCATCACGTCACCATAACCGCAAGCGCCGCAACAAATACAGCGTGAAGCCGGCGCAAATGGCCATCACACCCATCACAATCAAGAACGAATAGCTGGCATGCGCCGGGTAATCCGGCCACGTTCATGCCGAAGATACCGGACACGAGTGTCGCCGGCATCAGCAACGCGGACATGATCGCGAGCCATAGCAGCTTGCGGTTGATGTCCTCCGAGAGCAACGCAGCAATCTCGTCCTGCAGCAACTTCGAGTGTTCGTATTGGGCCTCGAGTCCGGCGGCCAGCCCGTCGAGCACCTGAATTGCCTGAATCAGCGTTTCCATCGACCGCGGTTCCGCCCATTCCAGCCGCTGCATCACCAGTTGCGTAAGTGCGTGACGTTCCGGGTCCACAAACCGCTTCATCTCCACCAACCGCCTGCGCATAGCCCCCCAGCTCCACGCGCCAGTTCGAGTGCCGGCCGTCGAGCACGCCCTCCTCCACACCGTACATTAACGTCCCGCCCATGTGCACGCGCGGGCGCTTGTCCTCACCGTTCAGGAATTCGCGCGCGCCGTCGGACATCGCGGTGACACCGGTCAGCCGCCAGCTTTCGACGGTGTCGTCGTTTGCACTCAAATGCAGCCATGTCGGACCCGCGCCCGCGATCTCGCGCCGCGCTTCATCCCACTACAGCCGTAACGCCTCCGCGCCGACAAAGTGGAACGCGCAGATAAAACCCGGCGGTATAGGCACACCCTGCTGCGTACCGACGGCGCTAGGATCAGACTTCCTGCTTAATGCTGACGCGTAATGTTCAACGTTGAATTCCTTCCACACCGGGACGACCCCGGCCTTATCAGTTAGACCAACACCGTGATACTTAAAGAAACTGTGCGGGCCGTGAACCACTGACGACCTGCACAGTTGCAGAGATAATCTTCAGGATGGCGAAACGAACTTGAAATCGACCGGTGAACCGATCTCCAGGCGCTTCGGATCGGACGCGAGTTCGCCCGTGTCCGGATTGTGCCGGAAAAAGTAGACGCTGTCGCTGTCCTGGATTGCCGACGATCAACCAGCGCCCGGTCGGATCGATGGCAAATTCGCGCAGCGTCTTGCCGAGCGTCGAGTTGCGGGCGAGCAGCTTGAGATGACCATTGGACGGATTCACGGCGTAGGTCAGGATTTCGTTTGCATCGCCGCGATGCGATTAGTGGCATACAGAAAGCGGCCATCCGGCGACAGATGGATCGCGCCGCCACCCACCTTGCCTTTGAAGCCGGACTGGGTCATCGGCAGGGTTTGTCTTAGCGTGAGCTTGCCGTCGTCATAGTCGTACACCGACACCGACGCATTCATTTCGGTCGTGAGATATGCATGTTTGCCTGCCTGATCGAAGATCAGGTGGCGCGGCCCGGAACCCGGTTTCACGAGCGTATAACGCGACTCGGTCGACCCGAATAACCCACGGCTATCGTCGTCCGGGGTGTAGCTGTACGAATAGATCTTGTCGGCCCCCAGGTCCTGCGTGAACAGGTAATGGCCATCGGGCGAAAACACCGTGGAGTGCACGTGCGAATTGTCCTGGCGCCCTTTCACGGGGCCACTGCCGTCGTGATGCACGGTAAGCACGGACGGATCGACGCGGTCGCCCTCTAACGGAAACACGGCGAAGCTGCCACCCGGATTCGATGCCACCGAATAGTTCGCGGTCAGCAGATAACGGCCATCCGGCGATAGGGCGAGATACGCGGGATCGTTGCCATCGGAGGAGACACGGTTAACGAGGGTGAGCTGCCCACTCGGCGGATCAAAGCGGAATAGGCCGATACCACCACGTTGCGAAGCAGGACCGTTGTCCCCCGGCAGTTCGTTGACCGCGTAGACATGCTGCCGATCCTTGCTCACCACGAGATACGACGGATTCACCGCCTGGCGCGTGATCGCACCGGTGCCCGCATCGAACCGGTACACATAAATGCCCTCGCTCTTGCCACTGCCGGTGTACGTGCCCACGAGCAAGTCGAATACGCTGTTATCGAACGCACTGGAAGCATTCGTCGACCCCCCGAGCCGTGCCGGTACCTTGCGCGAAGGCCTCTACAGCAGCGAGCGACAACACGGCAGCGACACCTTTTGACATCAATCGCGACCGCCGGGACGGATTGAAATGCTCTGACGCGACGGTGCGGCACGATGTTTGCGTGGGCGCAAAGCTCCGGATACGGAGCGTGGAAGTCAACCGCCCAAAACTCGTCACAAAAACTCGTCACACGAGGGAAATGAGTGAAATCCGCCAAATGCATACAGCCTCCTGATCATTCGTTATTGTGACTTGTTCAGGTTATGTGAAACGTGGGCAGAGCCCGATTGTCGCCGGTCACTGCTTCGGCGCATGATGCAGACCCATTCCCATCAAAAAACTAACAAGGAGTCGCCATGGATATCCATCTGAGCCTCGGACCGCTGGTCGCGTTGATAGCAGGCATTCTGATCCTGATTGTGCCGCGCCTGCTCAACTTCATTGTCGCGATTTATCTGATCATCATCGGACTGATCGGCGTGTTCGGACTGAGCGCGACACATTTCTGACGACCGCGTCGCACGCGGCGCATCCCTCGGCCCCTCCGGCCATCCGGGATGCGCTTCGTAAGACGCGGTTATTGGAGTGAGGTTCCGAAAGACGAGCAACCGCCGCACACGGGCCAGCGATCCGCGTTTGCCGCGTTCCAGGAATGCTCTGAAGAGTCTGACGAAGGCGCGGCCCCGCAGCGACAAGCCGCCTACAGCGGTATGCCCGTCGGCCTCGCGATGCCGCTGAAACAGGGGTGTTCGATCGAGAACGACGCAGCGGTTTCCATCCCGTTGCGGGACAGGCCGAGATTCTTGTAATTGAAATCCAGGAGCGTATTTTGATCGGCGATACGGCTCGCAGCCGACAGGATGGCGATGCAATCGGCCCTCGACGGATTCAGCATGGCTTTCACTTTCGATGTCCTCAAAACGTTAAGCAAGCACGGAGCGCGTGACGTGCATCAACAGATCCTGTGCCGCAAACCCGCGTGGCTATCTGGGCGAACCGTCAGGCGCGAAGTTTCATTCTATGCATTTGTCACACGGTTTTTCAACCTTCATTCGATTGCCCTTTTTGTAAGGTGCCCCGGGTTCGGCGTGAAGGGTTGGAACGTGGGGATGAAGCAGCGGACAGACATGCATGAAAGACGCGAAACACGAATGCGCTTCATAATGAAGGACCAGAACAGCCTGGCCTCCCCCACCACGCGGCGCCTGCACTGCGGCCGCATCGACATCATTTTCCTAGCCTATGTCCGCATTGATTAAGGGCTACGCCCTGGTCGGCGACGGCCACCCCGCCGCCCTGATTTCGAAAGAAGGCTCCATCGACTGGCTGTGCTGGCCGCGCTTCGATTCAGCCGCGTGTTTTGCCGCCCTGCTGGGCACGCCCGAAAATGGCCGCTGGCTGCTTGATCATGCCCGACCTGCCCGACAGCGCCGCGCCCCCTGTGATCACCCGCCGGTATCGTGGCGATACGCTGATCCTGGAAACCGATTTCGAAACGCCCGACGACCGGGTTTCGCTCATCGACTTCATGCCGGCCCGGGACGGCGCGGCACCGTGAAGATGAAAATGGAACTGGTGCTGCGCTTCGATTACGGCTCATCCATTCCCTGGGTCAGCCGTCTCCCCGACGACAGCGGTATCCGCGCGATAGCCGGCCCCGATCTGTGCGTGTTGCGCACGCCTATCGAGCTCACCGGCGAGAACATGCGAACCGTCGCGAATTCACATGAGCGAAGGCGAGCGCGTGCCCTTCTCGCTCGTGTATTCGCAATCGCACTTGCGCCTGCCTCCCGCGCTCGATTCGCATACGCAGTTCGCGCGCACCGAGAACTTCTGGCTGGAATGGTCGGGACGCAGCAAGCTTGACGGTCGCTGGGGTCAGGCTATCCGCCGTTCGCTGATTACGCTCAAGGCGCTAGCCTACGAACCAACGGGCGGTATTGTTGCCGCGCCGACCACGTCGTTGCCGGAGCAGCTCGGAGGCACGCGCAACTGGGATTACCGTTACTGCTGGTTACGTGACGCCACCCTCACCCTGCTCGCGATGATGCGCAGCGGTTACTACGATGAAGCGCGCGCATGGCGGGCATGGCTCGGCCGCGTGATGGCCGGGTCGCCGGATCAGGTGCAGATCATGTACGGCAGCGGGCGAGCGACGCTTGCCGGAATGAGAAGTCAAATGGCTGGCGGGTTATGAGAACTCGAAGCCGGTGCGGATTGACAACGGCGCGGTCAACCAGTTGCAACTCGATGTCTACGGCGAAGTGATGAATGCGCTGCATCTCGCTCGCGTGGGCGGCCTGCAAGGCGATGACACCGTGTGGTCAATCCAGCGCGCCATGCTCAATCATCTCGACACCGTCTGGCAGGAAGCCGACGAAGGCATCTGGGAAACGCGCGGCGGGCGTCAGCAATTTACGTTTTCGAAGGTCATGGCGTGGGTTGGGTAGCCTACGACCGCGCGATCAAATCGGCGTAACAGTTCAACCTCGAAGGCCCGCTCGACCACTGGCGCAACATGCGCACCACCATCCACGCGGACGTGTGCGAGAAAAGCTGGAATCCGTCGATGAACTCGTTCGTCCAGACATATGGCGGCAACGATCTCGATGCCAGCTTGCTCCTGATACCGCTGCTCGGCTTTCTTCCGCCGAAAGATCCGCGCGTGATCGCAACGGTCCACGCCATCGAGCGCGATCTCACGCATGACGGGTTGGTCAAGCGCTACCACACGGCGGAAGTATCGGATGGCCTGCCACCTGGGGAAGGCACGTTCCTCGCATGCAGTTTCTGGCTGATCGACAACCTGGCGTTACAAGGCCGCCACGATGAAGCGTATGCCATGTTCGAACGTTTGCTTGGTCTCGCTAACGACGTCAGCCTGCTGGCCGAGGAATATGACACGGTCGCGAAACGTCTGGTTGGTAACTTCCCGCAGGCGTTTTCGCATGTCGCGCTGGTTCATACTGGCATGAACCTGATGCGCCACGAACAAGGCATGGCGAAGGCAACGGGCTAGCCTACGTCGCGTCAGGACAAACCCTCGGATGCAATGTTAACAAAAAAAGCGAATCGTAATATTATTCGCCCGATTGACGGGGATTACCGATTTCTTAGCAAAATTCACGCTGAATAGCGGTAAAGGGCACGTATGTTTCGTTGCACAAATTCTTGGCTATGGTTAAAGAGGCTTTCCCGACTACTGGTCGTTCGGCGAATTGAAATTGTGAATAGGGTCTGGTTTCACGGCTTAGCCGGCATGTGTTTCGTGTGCTGTTCCATGTTCAGCCCAGAAGGCGCAACGCCGGCTCTTATGCCCAGTCCCTGCCCCCCATTCCCCGTGCGTGACCGCTCGTGAAGCAAATAAGCAACAACCAAACAGCGACGAAGCTACGAATAACTGCCAGCACTAGCATTGCGGTGCAATCGACGAACTGCACGCCGAGCCGGGAACCAGCGAAATCCTGACCCCGGCATGACGCCACCGCCGATAGAGGCCAACCGCTGGACATACTCGCCAACGCAGGCGAAACCGGTTTTATACAGGTCAGACATGCTCTATCAATTCCACGAATTTCAGCGGGCCATGTTGAGCCCCCTTACGGCATGGGCGGAAGCGGCATCGAAGTCGTTCACGAATCCTTCCAGTCCCCTCGCGTATGTGCCTGGTTCCACCCGGCTCGCCGCGGGCTACGAATTGATGTATCGCCTGGGCAAGGACTACGAAAAACCTGAGTTCGAGCTGCATCAGATCGAGAAGAACGGTCATGCCATTCCATCGTCGAGCAGATCGTGCTGGAAAAGCCCTTCTGCCGGCTGATCCGCTTCAAGCGTTTCTCGGATGACAGCGCTACCGTCACCGAACTCAAGACCGAACCTATCGTGCTGGTCTGCGTCCCGCTGTCCGCTGTCGGACCACCACTCCACGCTGCTGCGCGACACAGTGAAGACACTGTTGCACGCGATCACAAGGTCTACCTGACCGACTGGCTCGACGCCCGCATGGTGCCGCAGACGGCTCGCTTCATCTGGACGACTACGTGGAGTACATCCAGGAATTCATCCGCCGTATGCGCGAAGAATCTGCACGTGATCTCGGTGTGCCAGCCCACCGTGCCGGTGCTCGCCGCCATCTCCCTGATGGCCAGCCGCGGCGAAGATACGCCCCGCACCATGACCATGATGGGCGGCCCCATTGATGCGCGTCGCAGCCCCACGTCGGTCAACTCGCTCGCCAGCGAACATTCATACGAATGGTTCGAGAACAACGTGATCTACACGGTGCCGGCGAACTATCCGGGTGTAGGCCGCAAGGTGTATCCGGGCTTTCTCTGCAGCATGCCGGTTTTGTCACCATGACCCGGAGCGGCACGTGACGGCGCACTGGGACTTCTATCAGAACCTGATGCGCGACGACGACGAAGATGCGGAGCAACATCGCTGTTTCTACGACGAATACAACGCCGTGCTCGACATGGACGCTGACTACTACCTCGAAGCTCGAAACGATTCGCATTGTGTTTCAGGAGTTCCGCCTTGCCGAAGGCACGTGGGACGTCAATGGCGAACGCGTACGTCCACAGGATATCCAGGACACGGCTCTGCTGACCATTGAGGCGAGCTCGACGACATTTCCGGCAGCGGCTAGACACGCGTAGCACATGACCTGTGCACCGGTATTCCGGCGAAGAACAAACGCCACTATCTGGCGGAGAAAGCCGGCCACTAGGGCATTTTCTCGGGACGCCGCTGGCGCACGATGGTCTATCCGTAACTGCGCGAATTCATTCTCGCGCACGACAAGGCGCCGAAAAAGGAGGCTGTTCCGGCTTGATCGCGGTCTGATCCGGATAGCGCCTGAAATTAATTGGCACGACAAAACACGCCGCGTTTTACGCGGCGTGTTTCATTTGCGGGCCGTTCTGCGGCGAGGAGGCCACGAGCAGGCCGATGCGTCAGCGCCGCAGCAAATACGCGAGCAGCAGTTCCGCACTTATCCTGATGATTTCATCGCGTTCGGCGTCGAGGCCGAAGTCGAGTCCGAACGTGGCTTCGAGCTTGAATCGATTCGATACGATATAATAGCCAAGACTCGACAAAGTCACGTAAAAGCGCAGCGGGTCGACGTGTTATTGCGAAATAGTCGGGCGTGCTGACCACGTTCGAGAATCTTCGCGAGCGTGGCAACCACCGGCGATATCAACTCCCGAATACGCGTGGAACCCTTTATATAGGGAGCTTCATGCAGATTTTCGTTATTGACGAGCCGCAAGAGTTCCGGATGCTCACGATAACAATTCCAGATGAAATGCGCCAGTTGCGTGATAGCCGCGACGGGCGCAACACCGTCGAGGTCCAGCGTCTTTTCGGCGTCCGTGAGCGCGGTGAATGCATGTTCGAGAACGGCGGTGAACAACTGTTCCTTGCTGCCGAAATAATAGTAGGGCATTCGCTCGTTGGTTTCGGCACGGCGTGCAATCTGGTCGACACGTGCGCCGAACAAGCCGCCTGCAGCAAATTCCTCTGCGGCGGCCAGCAGAATGCGACGGCGTGTACCCGCGGGATCTCTTTTGATTTTTGGCTGGTTCATGGTGGCTTTGTGATCGACAAACCGCGTTATCTGGATAGCGTCACGCGTTCCCGTGTCCTCAGGAAGCATGCGATGGATCGGTTACGCCAACGTGAGTGGGGAATACCGTCTTGCAGTCAATCGCAGTCAATCGAAAGCGATTTGATTATGTGCACATCGTTTGCATGTTGGCAATTGGGAATGGTTGGGAACAGATTGAAATTCAGCGATAATGCCGCTTCCCGTGCAACGGTCGGAAACGCTCGAACATGACGTCAAAAATGAGCGCGAACCTGAGCGGTCGACATGTCCCCACGTGCCGTCACCAAAGGTCGCCCGCGGTCCCCGAATCCGGATCGTACGGATCGCGTCCAATGGCCAAGCGTCTGTTTTGTCTGACCCACGGGCCCGGCCAAGAGCCAGATGAGCGGTCCGTTCGTGTTGCATGCATTCGCGCCGGGCTTGCGAGCCTGTTCGCGCCGCCCTCCCCACTCTGTTAGGAAGAGGTTGCAGTCACTACGGAAGCCGTTATTATTAACGTGACCGTAGTGACTGCAACCTCTTCCAAGACTCTCGCCGACCAGATCGAAGACCGGCTGCCCCAGGCGCAATGCACCAAATGCGGCTATCCCGCGTGCCGGCCGTATGCGGAAGCGATTGCCGCGAGCGATGCAAACATCAACCAGTGCCCGCCGGGCGGCCAGGAAGGGGGGGTCGCTTAGCCACCCTGCTCGGCATGCCCGTCATTCCGCTGACCCCGGATAACGGTGTGGAACGGCCACAGCCGCTTGCGATCATCGATGAAAATCCTTGCACCGGCTGCGACCTGTGCGTGCCGCCCTGCCCGGTCGATTGCATCACGATGGTCCCGGTCACCGGCCACCAGACCGGCTGGGACGCGTGGAGCCAGCAGGAAGCCGACGCGGCGCGCAAGCGGCACGATTGGCGCCTGGCGCGCCTCGCACGTGAACGTGACGCAGCCGAAGCGCGCAAGGCGGCACGCGTGGCCGGGCCGTCGGGTACTGAGTCCGCTACTCAGTCGTATAGCCAACCGGACACCGAGCCGGATAGATCGGTTGAATCAGGAACGGTGCAACCCACCGCCGCAGCCGACGACGCGCAGGCGAAAAAGCGCGCCATCATCCAGGCCGCGATGGACCGTGCACGCCAGAAGAAAGAAGAGCTGGCCAGACCCGGCGCAGGACCGAAAAACACCGACGCGGTCAGCCCGGAGGTTCAGGCGCAGATCAGATCGATGCTGCCGAAGCCCGGTGGCACCTTCTCGGCATGACCCACGGGGGTAAAGAGAAAAGTTCGACGCCTGCCATCGACCCCGACCGTGAACCTGGTAACGATAACAAGACCTGAACACGATGAACCCTAAAAAACGCCGTGCGATCTTCGAGACGCTGCAAAGCCTGAATCCGCATCCGACCACCGAACTCGAGCATGAATCGCCGTTCGAATTGCTGATCTCGGTGATGCTGTCGGCACAAGCCACCGATGTCTCCGTGAACAAAGCAATACGGCGCATGTACCCCGTCGCCAACACGCCGGCCAAGGTGTTGGCGCTCGGCGAAGAAGGTGTGACGGAGTACATCAAGACCATCGGATTGTTTCGGACGAAGGCAAAGAACGTGATCGCCACGTGCAGGATCTTGATGGAGCAATACGGAGGCGAGGTGCCGGATGATCGCGAGGCGCTCGAAGCGCTGCCGGGCGTGGGACGCAAGACGGCTAACGTAATCCTGAACACGGCGTTCGGCCATCCGACTATCGCTGTGGACACGCATATCTTCCGGGTGTCGAATCGCACCGGGCTTGCGCCGGGCAAGGACGTGCGCGCGGTCGAAACGGCGCTGGAGAAATTCGTCCCCGACGAATTCAAACAGGACGCGCATCGCTGGCTGATCCTGCACGGCCGTTATGTATGCCAGGCGCGCGTACCGGAATGCTGGCATTGCGCGATCAAGCTGCTGTGCGAGTACCGACCGAAGACGCCTGCGCCTATCGAGTAAAAACGACGGCCGGACCGAAGCAGACGAGAGACGGCGATGCAGCTTAAAATGGGCCTCTGAAAACGACCGCCACAACAACCATGTTCAACCCCAGCCGCGACGAAGTTCGCCAATTTTTCACCGACACCTGGTGCAAGCAGCGCGAGGGTGGCGTCCTCACGCCGCTTGAGAGCATTGCGGCGGATTGGATCTACGCAAGAACTCGCCGATCCCGACGTGGCCCATGCCGACTCCTCGCCGGATCAGGGCAAGAGCAACCCGTTCCTGCATTTATCGATGCATCTCGCCATTACCGAGCAATTGTCCATCGATCAACCGCCCGGTATCCGGCGCGCGCAGGAGCGGCTGGTCGGACGCCTGGGTCCAACGCACGACGCACAGCACGCGATCATGGAATGCCTTGGGCAGATCGTCTGGGAATCACAACGCAACAACACGCCGCCGGACACCGACGCGTACCTTGCGCTGATCGAACAGCGGGCGACGAGACTGAAGGTAAGGTTGAAGGCTGAGTCAAAAACGAACACACCCCGCGGGTAGTTCACCGGCGGGGTGTTTTTATGCGCGCATCAATACAGCGGCAATCGGGCGATGCTTACTTCTTTACGATCAAGTCGCCTTGCAACGATTCGATATACGCCGAGATATCTTTCAGATCGCTTTGCGACAAGCTTTGCACCTGCGTGGCCATTATCGGGTTGTTGCGCCCGAAGTTCGGATTGCCGTTGCCCATCTGGTACTGGCGCAGCACCCAGTAGAGATAGTCGGCGTGCTGGCCTGCGAGCTTCGGATATTCCGCGCTCACCGGCTTGTTCAGGTTCGGGCCGTGGCAGGCCGCGCAATTGTGGGCCTCTGTGAGCACCTTGCCATTGCTTGCATCGGCTGCATGCACCGGCAGCATGGCCAGAACGCCGATCACGCCGATCAGCGCGGCTGCCGTGCATGCTGTCTTCAACACTGTGTCGAGTGCCTTCATGAATTCTCCTATCCGCGATTAGTGATTGCCGAGTGATGGGCGCCCTTAATCTGACAATCAGATGCAGGCGCAACGCGGATCACTTGTCGGGATTGTTCTTCGAAGAAGGGGCTTGCGCGGCGTAATACGCAGCGATGTCAGCGATATCCTGATCGGACAGCGTGGCCGCTATACCATGCATCGTATCGAAATGGCGGTCGCCCTTCTTGTAGGCATGCAGCGCGTTCTCGATATAACGCGCGTTCTGGCCGCCGAGCATGGGAACCCGGTACACCTCGGGATACGCGGTGCGGTAACCGGGAATGCCGTGGCACCCGATACACATCGCAACTTTGCCCTGGGCTGCCTTCGCGTTGCCCACGACATCGGCGGATGCCTGTGTCGCAAAGCCGGCAAGCCCCGACAGCGCTGCGATCACGGCACATTTGCCGACGAATTTATTCATAGCTTAACCTGGCATGAGGGGAAATCCGGCACCTTGGACGCCTGGCGTTCCGGGACTTTCTCGGGACTGGTGAAACGGACGACACGCTCTGAATCGTACCTTAGAGCACTGCTCCGCGCGGATTCTCGCAGATCCGAGCAGATTCGTTTTCCAGCCACGCGGGCCAAAAAACGCACTAATTGTACCGCGCGACATACCCTGCGTCCACCGACCGCAGCGGGGCCGGTCCCATTGCGCAAGGCCGCGGCGCATGGAGTCCCGGGAGACTGCGACAATCTGTCCAATGGACATGTGCTTCTTCCTCGGCAGCAATGGCCCGGTCGAGCGCGGGTTGCGTGCGATCAAGCGTTCCGGGGGGCGGCGCCGCCAAAACCCTTCTGACTTATACTGCAATTTGTCCTTCTCCGAGGGACGCGTCATGCGCTTTGAAGGTTCAGCGCAGTACGTCGCCATCGACGATCTCAAGCTCGCCCCGTCAACGCCGCCATCACCCTGCAGCGCCCGCTCCTGATCAAGGGCGAGCCCGGCACCGGCAAGACCATGCTGGCCGAGGAGGTCGCCGCCGCGCTCGGCATGCCGCTCCTGCAAATGGCACATCAAGTCGACCACGAAGGCCCAGCAAGGCCTCTACGTAAGAGTACGACGCGGTGTCGCGCCTGCGGCGATTCTCAGCTCGGCGACGAACGCGTGAAGGACATCCGCAATTACATCGTCAAGGGTGTGCTGTGGCAGGCATTCGATGCCGATGAACCCAGTGTGCTGCTGATCGACGAAATCGACAAAGCGGACATCGAATTCCCGAACGACCACCTGCTGCGCGAACTCGACCGGATGGAGTTTTACGTCTACGAGACCCACGAACTGGTGAAAGCGAAACACCGGCCGCTGGTGACCACTACGTCGAACAACGAGAAAGAGCTGCCCGGCGCGCTCCTGCGCCGCTGCTTTTTCCACTACATCAAATCCCCCGAACCCACGACGATGAAGTAGATCGTCGAGGTGCATTTCCCCGGCATCAAGCAGAAACTGCTCGCCGCCGCGATGCAAAGTTTCTTCGTGTTACGCAACGTGTCGGGCCTGAAGAAGAAACCGTCGACATCGGAACTACTCGACTGGCTGAAGCTGCTGCTGGCCAAGGACATTGGTCCGGAGGCGCTGCGTTCCACCGACCAGAAACAAGTCATGCCGCCACTGCACGGCGCATTGCTCAAGAACGAACAGGACCTGAGCCTGTTCGAGCGCCTGCTGTTCATGAACCGCAACAACCGTTGAAAGGGCTGCACGCATGAGCCGCTGGATCGAACCGGTTACGCTCGAAGGCACGTATGCGAGACTCGTGCCGCTCGAACGTGAGCACCAGGACGCACTTGCCGACGCCACCGCGGACGGCGAGTTGTGGAAGCAGCACACGAGCGTGCCCTCGCCTGACACGATCACCACATGGATGGACACGGCGCTTGCCATGCGCGATTCACAAGGCGCACAACCAACCGTTCACGATCATCGACGCGACGACAGACGACGTAGTTGGCAGCACGCGTTATATGAATGTTGAAGCGGCGCATCGGCGGCTTGAGATCAGTAGCACCTGGTATGCAAAACGCGTGCAGCGCACGGCAATCAACACCGAAGCCAAGCTGCTCCTGCTCTCGCATGCGTTCGATACGCTGAAGACCATCGCCGTCGAGTTCCGGACCCACACTTCATGAACCGTCAATCGCGAGCGGCTATTGCGATTGCGCGGCTGGGGGCGAAGGAAGACGGGATCCTGCGCAATCACCAGATCGGCCGGGACGGCATTTACCGCGATACGGTGGTATTTTCGATTATCGAGTCCGAGTGGCCGGCCGTGCGCGCAAATCTGCGCGCCAAACTTGAAACGCGGCACGAATCCCGGCTCATCACGCGGCTCGACTGATTGGGCAAGGAGCCCGGCATGCTGATCGACTTTTTCTACTCCCTGCGCAGTGCCAAGCTACTCATTTCATTGAAGGAATACCTGACACTGCTTAGAACGCTCAAGGCCCAGGTAATCGGGCCGTCTATCGACGAGTTCTATTTCGCGCAGTTCTATTTCGCGCGCATGACACTGATCAAGGACGAAAAATATTTCGATAAATTCGATCAGGCGTTCGGCACATATTTCCACGGTATCGCAGCGCTCGATGAAGACGCGTTCAACGTGTACCGCTCGAGTGGCTCAAGAAACGACTGGAGCGGGATTTCACGTCCGAGGAAAAACGCCAGATAGAAGCGCTTGGCGGTATCGGCAAATCGATGGAATGCCTGAAGCAGCTTCTCGATGAGCAAAACGAGCGGCACAAAGGCGGCAGCAAGTGGATCAGGTCAGGTGGAACGTCGCTGTTCGGCAATGCCGAGTTTAACCCGGAGGGGATTCGGATTGGCGGAGATTCCGCCGGGAATAGAACGGTCGTTAAGGTTTGGGACGAGCGCGCCTATAAGGACTACGACGACCAGGTCGAGATCGGGACACGCAATATCAAAGTGGCATTGCGCCGCTTGCGGCGTTTCGCGCGTGAAGGCGCTGCTGAAGAACTCGATTTTCCGGACACCATTCGCAGTACCGCCGCCAATGCAGGCTGGCTGGATCTGAAGATGGTGCCGGAGCGCCACAACAACGTGAAGGTGCTGATGCTGCTGGATGTAGGCGGGTCAATGGACGACCACATCAAGCGCGTTGAAGAACTCTTTTCCGCGGCGAAATCAGAGTTCAAATATCTAGAGTTTTATTACTTCCACAACTGCGTTCTATGACTATCTGTGGAAGAATAATCGGCGGCGACATGGCGAGCGCACCGCCACGTTTAATGTGCTGCACAAATTTTCGCCGGATACGAAGCTGATTCTTGTCAGCGATGCCACCACGAGTCCGTATGAGGTCGTTCAATCAGGCAGCTCCGTTGAATATAATGCCGAGGCCGGTGCGGTTTGGTTAAGGCGGCTCGCCGATCAGTTTCCCCATTTTGCGTGGCTCAACCCTGAGCCGGAAAGGCTGTTGGAATACCGGCAATCGGTATCGATTATTCGGCAGGTACTTGGCGGACGAATGTTCGGGCTGACGCTTGGCAGGCTCGAAAGCGCAATGCGGGCGCTGTCTAAATAATCGGCGCCTGGGCTCGTGGCGGGCGTCGTCACACAGATTGTGCTCAACGCGCGGCGGGCGTAGATTGATTGCATCGACGCGAAATGTTCACGCGAAAAACGTGTAATGGACGGGTTGACGGTGCGCGCAGGTGTCAGTCAGGACAGGCATCAGGATTGCGCCGGATGTCTGCCTATCCGTGCCGTGAACGCCCGTTGTCGCGGCGAACCGCTCAACGAGTGAGCTCTCGACGCCACCCGCCGTCGAAACGAACTACGCACCGTATGCAATGCAGCAGTTCTGCGGTCGGGCGCAGGAAACACGACCGCGAACCATGCCGTACTCTGCGCCAAATGGCGTGGCAGGAATAGAATGGCAAACTAGGGGGCGAGCCGCTCGCCAGCAGCTTTGGCGCAGCATCGGCACCGGCGACCGGCGACCTCGCAAAACCCTTTCACCCGCGGGCATTCCGCACTTTGACAACGGCACAACGCGCCGAAGACCAGATATGACCAGCGCTCTCGACCAGCTCAAGCAATACACCACCGTTGTCGCCGACACCGGTAACTTCCAGCAACTTGGCGAGTTCAAGCCGCAAGACGCGACCACGAACCCGTCGCTGATCCTGAAGGCCGTCCAGAACGACGCCTACAAGCCGCTGCTCGAGAAGACCGTCAAGGACCACGCAAGCAAGCCGATGAGCCAGATCATCGACCAGTTGCTGATCGCTTTCGGCAAGGAAATCCTGAAGATCGTCCCGGGCCGCGTATCAACGGAAGTCGACGCCCGCCTGTCGTTCGACATCAAGGGTTCAATCGCCAAGGGCCGCGACATCATCAAGCTGTACGAAGACTCGGGCATTGACCGCAAGCGCATCCTGGTCAAGCTGGCGTCAACGTGGGAAGGCATCCGTGCAATGGAAACGCTGCAGAAGGAATGCATCCACTGCAACATGACGCTGCTGTTTTCGACCGCGCAAGCTGCAGCCGCAGCGGACGCCGGTGCGCAGTTGATCTCCCCGTTCGTGGGCCGGATCTACGAATGGTACAAGAAGTCGGCCGGTGCGGATTGGGACGAAATCAAGATGGGCGGCGCAAACGATCCGGGCGTGCAGTCGGTGCGCAAGATCTATGCGTACTACAAGAAGTTCGGCTACAAGACCGAAGTGATGGGCGCGAGCTTCCGCACGGTGAACCAAATCACGGAACTGGCCGGCTGTGACCTGCTCACCATCAGCCCGGACCTGCTGAAAAAGCTCGCCGAGAGCAACGAGAAAGTTGAACGCAAGCTGTCGCCGGAAGCGGTCGCGAACAACCCTCTGAGCAAGATCGAAATCGATGAATCGAGCTTCCGCTTCCACGTCAACGACGACGCCATGGCAACCGAAAAACTCGCTGAAGGCATCCGTGCGTTCGCGGCCAACGCGGTCAAACTCGAAAAACTGATCGAAGCGCTGAAATAATTTCGCGTTCGCAACACCTGCATTGCGCGTTTGAAAACGGGCGTCGGCGTTATTGCGCCGACGCCTTTTTTTATGCAGATCGAGGCTACGGGGTGCGTTTTTAGCCCTCGGGCGTGGGCTAGACTTTTGGCACGGGCGGCGGGGCTGCCCGATAAACCAGGAGTTGCTAATACGTCTCGAA
Organism: uncultured Caballeronia sp.; assembly: GCA_940588625.1. Classification (GTDB taxonomy): domain Bacteria; phylum Pseudomonadota; class Gammaproteobacteria; order Burkholderiales; family Burkholderiaceae; genus Caballeronia. The sequence continues at coordinate 7,270 of CALNPU010000002.1, read as the reverse complement.
CCTTATTTGTTCTTCAATGGCCGCACCGAAATATAGCCGCACCGAAGAAGCACTCACATTCTACCAAAAAGCGCTAGGCGCGCAAACACTGTCCGTCCTGCATTTCAAGGACTCTCCCGAAGACGTGACCGCCACGCCCGAATGGCTGGACATCATACACGCCACCTTCCGGATAGGGTCGAACATCATCATGGCATCGGACGGCGTGGACCCCGCTCCCCATGTTTTTTTTAGGTTTCAGTATTTCGATAGTCTCGATAGTCGCCGACGACGTCGCTTCGGGCCAAAGAATGTTTGACGCATTGAGCGTTGGCGGCGACGTACGGATGCCCTGGCAACTGACGTTCTGGAGCAGCGGGTTTGGCATGGTCTCCGATCAATTCGGCATGCCGTGGATGGTGACCGTGATGGGCAACATGGAGGGCTGATGCCGTCGTCTGCATCGCTTTATCGATGAAACGGCTGCGCGCCCTCGATGTTCCATTGCCGCTCGATCTCGATCAGCCGCAGGCGCAGCCGGTCGACTTGTTCCGCCAGCCGTTGCGCGAGCCAGTACGGTCCCTGCAGGTCAAGTGCAAGGCCCGCGCGACATTCGCCGTCTGTTCCCAGTCGCGCCGCGGCTGCGGCAGACCCCGTCGCGGCATACAGCAAACCCACACGCCCAAAACGCAACGCGCGTGCAATCAGCAGCAACGTGTGTCGCACCCCGCGCTCATCCGTGTGAGCGCTCCCGGTGAATCCGGGCGCGCCGGCCGGCATGGCCGCCACCATCATTTCGAGCGCGGTGAGTAGCGAGCGGTGCTGGCGGATGTCGTCGAGTACGGCAGCCGGCACGTTAACTTCCTTTGCTACCGACGCCAGCAAGGAACGCGAGCTCACCAGCCTCGCGTTCATCGTGAGGAAGTGCTTGGTCAGGGTGTCGGCAGGCATTGGCCGCCCTTCCATGATCGCGCCGTAGATCTGCGCGCTTTCGCGCATGTTGTCGGCGAGCCGGTAGCGCCATGAATAGGTGACGTATTGGGGCAGTACGAACGAAAACTCAAGCGCGATCACAATCCCGATCAGCACCGTCAAGGTGCATCACAAGCCGACTTCAACAAACAGGTCGCCGTGTCCCACGACGATGATCGTGGTAATGGCCGTCACAACACATCCCGGCTTGCCAATGGCATGATAGGCACACACGCTCGCTATCACGGCCAGCAACGTGATCATGGTCGAGTGGGTAGAGCCAATTGCAGCAGGATCAGCGCGAGCCCAAGCGACGCACCGAGCAGAGTCCCCAGCGCGCTCCGCCGCTTTCTTGCGGATATTGCAGTGATGCTGCAAGCCGCCGATCACCACCAGCAAGGTCACTGACGACCATTCGCCATGCGGAATATCGATACCCGAGGTCAGCCCAATCGACGCAAGCATGGGGCCAGCGCCACGCGCACCGCATGCAGGTATTTGGCGAGCGATAACAAAAATACGGCGAGCCCAGCACATACAGTAAACGCCTTGCCTGGCTGCGGTGGGGCCTGGCCATATGTCGAGGACATGGTGAGTTTGACGGACAAGAGGCTGATGAAACCGGGCGCGCAAAGACAAAACGCCCGCAACATCCGTTACGCGCGTTTTACCAGCTTTCGGGACACAACGGGGTTGGATCCCCCGCTTTTTCCCCTTTGGATCAGGTTTCCGCGACATCCAGGTAATCCTCGGGACTCGTATGGTCATGCGAATGCTTCAGACCGATCACGCGCACCACGATACTCACCACGATCAATACCACCAGGTTCACAACCAGTGCCCAGACCGCGACTTAATCGGGGATCGCATAGCCGAACAGGTGGATCGTGAAGATGGAGCTCGCCAGTTTCAGCGACACCGCCATCCACGTTCCCGTCGCAATACCGGCAGCCCAGCCGAGAGCAGCAGACTACGACGGTGATCCAGGACCCGCGTGTAAAGCCCGAGCACTAGCGCTGGCAGCGTCTGGATGATCCAGATCCCGCCGAGCAGTTGTAACTGAATGGCGTAGGTCAGCGGCAGCGCAAGAATGAACACGACGGCACCCACCCACCTTCACCAGCAGCGACACCAGCTTGGCGACATTGGTCTCCTGCTCCGGCATCATGTTCGTATTCACGAACTCCTTATGCACGTTGCGCGTGTACAGGTTGGCCGCTGCGATCAACATGATGGCCACCGGAACCAGCGCACCAATACCGATGGCCACAAACGCCACGCCCACGAACCACGACGGGAAGAAGTGCAGGAACAGTGCCGAAACCGCGAAGTTCGAACCGTACGCCTTGAAATACGGGGCGAATTCCGGCATGTCCTTCACACCCGATGCCAGCGCCATGTTGCGGCGGATCGTGTTGCCCGACTTCGACGACAGCACCGCCGTCACCGAGTGTGGATACAGGAACAGCGCGAGCGCCGACCCCACCGCCAGCGTGGCGTATGCGCTATAGCCGTTCAGGCTCGATGCATCGGGCACCTTCAGCAGGATCTTCGCCGGATCGACATGGCTGAAGATCGCACCGAACCCGCCGAGCTGCGCCGGGATGATGATCATTGCGGCGATGATCGTGATGTAGATCAGCACGTCCTTCACGACCGCGATCATGGCCGGCGCGCGCAGGCCCGACGTGTACGTGTAGGCGGCGAGCATCGCGAACGCGATGATCAGCGGCAGGTCGCCAACGAAGCCGGTTGTATCGAAACCAAGCGCGCCGATCACCACCTCAATACCCACGAGCTGCAATGCGATGTACGGCATCGTCGCGACAATACCCGTCACGGCAATGGCCAACGCAAGCATGCGGCTGTTGTAGCAGGCATGCACGAAGTCGGCGGCGGTCACATAGCCAAACTTCTTCGAGATCGCCCACAGCTTCGGGAACACCACGAATGCGAATGGATAGATCAGGATGGTGTACGGCAACGCGAAGAAGCCGGTGGCGCCGGCGCCAAATACCAGCGCGGGAACCACGACGAACGTGTACGCCGTATCGTATATAAGTCGCCACCCAGCAGGAACCACGTGACGATCATGTCGAAGCGACGGCCGCCGAGGCCCCATTCATCGAGTTGGCCGAGATCGGCCTTGCGCCAGTGAACAGCGACAAAACCCAGGATCGTCACGCCGATAAAAAACAGGACGAAGACGAAGGTTGCTGTGGAGTTCATCATCGCTGACTCCCCGGCGTAAGTCTGGGAACGTAGTGGATAGGCTTGGTCTTCACATAGACCACGGCCGCAATGACCGCGCTGATCAGCACCCAGAGCAACTGGTACCAGTAGAAAAACGGAAAACCCCAGAGCACCGGTTCAATCTTGTTGTAAAACGGCACCCAGACGACGCCGATCCAGGGAAGAACCAGCAGCCAAAGCCACTGCTTTTTGCGGACTTGACCCGTGGCGGCCACCGCTTCTTGAGCCATTACGGCCTCCTCTTCTCTTTTCTCTTCTTGAAATATGCTTCCAGATTGTTGCTCGGCGCGGATCTCGCGGCAAAGCCCGCCTAATAGCGCCCCGAAATAACACGTGGAGTATATGGACGCGTAAAAGTGGATCAAGCAGGGCGAACCCGAACCGCAATGAGCACCGAAAACACTATGTAATATCTTATTTATTTCCTGGCTCGGCTCGGGTTCGACCTCGTGAGCGCCTAGATCGAAAAGCTCGCTGCGTTGTCCCCGCCTGCGCTAATCGACAGGCCCTTCACCCATTGACGCGCCGGCAACTTCAATTCTTTCTCGATCAGCTTCGCGCGCTGTTCAAGCTGCGCGTACAGCACGTCGAGTGCAGGACCCGCGAACGCGCTGGCAATGCGGTTGCCGTCGTGAACTTCGGGCAGCGCAATCACGCGGCCATCGAAGTCTTCGTTCAGGCGCTTCATGTTGCGCACGAAGCTTGGATGATCGCCGAACAGGTTGACCGTCACCACGCCCGCCGGCGCCGTCAGGCAGGCACGGCACGCGCGATAGAACGCCACGCTGTCAAGCACGGGGCCGCGCGCGGTGGCATCCGTAGACATCGATCTGCAATGCCCCGATGGTGCCGTGATTCGCACGGTCGTTGACAAAATCATACGCGTCCTGCTCGTGGACGGTGAGACGTGCGTCGTCGTTCGGCAGTTCAAACATCGTACGCGCTGCTATCACGACGGAGGGGTTCATCTCGACCGCTTCCACCTTCGCGCGATTCAGGAACGCATGCGCGAACTTGGTCAGCGCGGCCGAACCGAGACCGAGTTGCACAATGCGCTTCGGCGTTTCGATGAACAACAACCACGCCATCATCTGTTGGGCGTATTCAAGCTCGATGTGATTCGGCTTCATGTGATTCGGCTTCTTCAGGCGCATTGCTCCCTGCACCCATTCGGTGCCGAAATGCAGGAAACGCATACCGTCCTCTTCCGAGAACGTCAGCGGCGCGAAGCACGGTTTGCGGGGGAGATCGATGCGCCGCGCGCGCTTCAGCCGACGCACGTTTGATTAATTGGGTCATTTGAGGATGTCGCGCCAGATGCGCAATTTTTGATCGAACGAGAGGATAGCATTCGCCGGACTCGACGACGGCATGACCAGGGTTTCATAGCCTGCCGCGCGAATCACGGGCTCGAACCGCCCGGAGGTCTTGCCGTTGAAGCAGAGCTTTTTCAGCCGCGGCGCATGAAGGCGAAATGAAGCGAAGTCGTTGGGGTTGGCGTTGCGGATCGCGGTATCCAGGCTGCCTTCACGTTCGCACGCGGCAAGTACGTCCCACAAGCCGATGCCGTGTTTCACGAGCTTCAGCACGCGTTCGTCGTAGGGAAGCTCGTTCAACGGCTCGCCAATCACTGTGCCTACTAGCTGCCAGAACTGGTTACGCGGATGCGCGTAGTACTGCGTCGCCACCAGCGACGCCACGCCAGGAAAACTGCCGAGGATCACCGTATGGGTGTTCTCATCGGCGACGGGCGGGAAACCTTTTAGCATGCATCCCCGCGCGCGAGAAACGACCATAGGGCTGGCAAGAAACACTCAGTGACCATGAGTGGTGCGCCCAGTCTCACGAACACCGAGCGGCGCGCGACAAAGGCATGCGGCTTTTCATGCGATATTTGCCTGGCTGCAAGCCTGTAGAGCGGATCGCGTGCGTCGGTCCTTCGGCTGGTAAGCGGCGAGCGCCACACGCTGCTATCGCTATATAACAACTCGGCGAGCGGCCGCGTTCTTAAGCGCCGCATTGCCTGCCACACGCCCGAACTGACATCGAGCGGCACAACGCTGTGCGCGGCGACGAACGGCACGCGGTTCACATTCAGCACGACTTCGCGGATCCACACCGGCGTGCGCGGCGTGATGTCCAGCGCAGCGGCTTCGTCGCGCCACGGCTGACCGACCGCCTCACGCGTGACATGGACCGTGACATCGCCTAATTCACGCAAATGCGCGGTCAGCGAGCCGCCGCGCGTGAGCCAGTCTTTCTGATCAGCGGTGAAAGTGGGAAGTGGGCGCTCGCGCCACGCATGAGTACCGGCAAGAAGAGCTTTTGGCATGCCCGGGATTATAAAACCAGACACGTAAATAGGAGGATTCGTATAGATGCCGGCAGACGCTCACAAGAGACTGGCGAACCGGTCGGGGTATGACCGGTGCTCGCGGCAGCTTCGCGGCGAGCTATCAATAAGTCATAAGAGGACACACATGTCGGTTAATACGAAATAAACATCGAAGATAGTCGCTACGCTGGCATCGCATACGCTGCACGATCCGAGGGCGTCGGTGATTGCCAAGAGCCTCGCTGCGTCGGCGTTATCGCAATCGCATACGAAGAATCAAACGGGCGCCAAGATGGAACACAAGGCCGGGCAGGTTCTTCACTGTGACAAGCATTCAAAGGACACCAAGACGCTGGCGGGATCGGTCGTCGCGCAGGCGAACAAGGAACGCCGGGCAAAATAAAGAAAGGCCGCTCCGGAATCGCTCCCGGAACGACTTTGTCCATCTGGTCCGAATCCACGCTTGCACTATTAGCCAAGCGCGGATCAACGCTCTATCAATGAATGTACGGCGACTTGCAGGCTTTGCTGAATCAGCAAGTCAGCATGAGCGGCTGCATCCTGATACACGTTGTACGTCACACCGCCAACTGACGCGGTGTCGTGCTGTACCCAGGGAGCATCCGCCACCCCTGCCACCTTTGCGTGCAGCAGGTCTATCATGTCGCTGGCTGAGCCGTTCACCATCATCTGCTTGTTGCCATCATGCTGGAACAACTCGGGCTGACCGAGGTTCAAAACGTCAGCTATAGACAGGGACGGGATGTTTCCATACCCGCCCAGATCGGCGACATCACTACCCGAAATCTTTGCCGAAGCTGTCTTCCCCGTCAATGAGGTCAGGTCCAGCACCTCATGACTGCCTTCCAGATAGATGCAGCGTATGAGCGCCGCTGCTTCAACCTTCGATATACGCTGTCGATTGCTTGGAGTACAAGGCCGGATCGACATTCAGATCGATGGACTGGTGACTAGCCGATGCGACAACCTTGTCATGCAGGTCAACGCTTGCGTCATTCGAAACAGCGGTAACGTCCTGGCTTGCAGCGTCCACTGCGCTGACAAGCGAATGTGCTGCGGGCGCAGCCGATGAGTCCATCATCACGCTCAGAGTTAGCGGAGCGCTAGTGCCCGATGTGTTCGTCTCGGTGATGCTCAGGTTATGCACGCCATTCGACAACGTCGGCAGGTCCCACTTCGTGTTCGCCTCCGTCGCCACCATTGATCCAATCAGGACGCCATTGTCGAACAGGTTAAGCGTGTCGCCAACCGTGGTGTACAGCACAACGGACGGATTTGCGTCGTGCAACGTATCGCCCGACAAGAAGGACGCATAGTCGCTGACCGAATGGTCGATCAGGCCTTTAAATTCGGGCACTGCAGACGCAGCTGCATTGATATTTTTCTCGAATTACTAATTAGGATATCTTATCGATTATCTCTTGATTTAAGCGGAATTTCAAAAAAGCACTGCACTCCAATATTGACGCGTAAGACGGATCTACCTCAGGAGGAGACCTGACGAACACGCACTTCATTCTGCACCAGCAAATGGAGTGTTAATACTGGAAAACTCTTAATTATTCAATTAATCGAAACGGTGGTTTCTAAAAATGAAATTGTCCGAGATCGCTTCGCCGATCATTTCCCGCAATCGTTCCAGACAGTATCAAAACGCGTGGACACGGGAATAACGAAATCGGTCGCATCGGAGGTTGCAGGTTTTCGATT
>CALNPU010000001.1 GCA_940588625.1 uncultured Caballeronia sp. | reverse complement strand
TCGCGCGCGCAGCAACGACGCACCGCCTGGCAACACGGCCATGTGGAAAGGCATGCGCCGTTTGGCCGACATGCAGCCAAGCTTCAGTCTTGCATGCAATAGATATGCTTAACCGAAAGCTGTGAGGGGGGATTAAGTTGACTCGTGATCGTGTTACCTCTCGATGATGCGCAGGCCGCGCGCTTGACGCTTCTTCACAGAAGCGGCGCGGTCCGCTGTCCTACATTGGGCGCAACAAGTTGTTGCTTTGGGCTCTTATTTCTGGTAGCCGGCCTGCTTCACGGCACGATTGGCTGCAGCATTGCCGGCCGTCAGCGCAGCATCAACCGTCGTCTGTCCGGGGACCACACCGGCGATCAACTGGCCAACCACAGTACCGAACGACTGGAATGCAGGAATCCAGACGAACTGGACACCGGTGTACGACACCTTTTTCAGCGTTGCATCGTTCGGATTAGCCGATTCGATTGCGCCAAGCATGAAGTCGCCGAACGGCGCCGCTTTCTTGTATTCCGGATTCGCGTAGGTCAACTTGCGCGTGCCGGGGGGAACAGAGGCCCAGCCTTCGTCCTTCGCAGCCAGTTCGATGTATTCCTTCGACGTAACCCAGGTCACGAACTTCTTCGCAGCGTCCTGCGACTTCGAGATCTTCGGAATCGCGAGCGACCACAACCAGTACGAGCCCTGAGGCGTAACCCCGACCGGCGCTGCAGCGAAGCCAATCTTGTCAGTTGTCGTCAGCCACTTGCGACTGAGCCTTATTGTACAAAATGCCGACCGCGACCGTGGCGTCGATCCACATCGCGCACTTGCCCGAGGACATATCAGCGTCAGGTTCTCGTTGAAGCCATTCGAGCTGGCTCCCGGCGGCCCGTCGTTCTTCAGCAGGTCCGAGTAGAACGTGAGGGCCTTGTGCCATTCCGGGGTATCGAGTTGGGCTTGCCACTTCTCGTCGAACCAGCGGCCGCCGAACATATTCACCACCGTCGAGAAGAACGCCATGTTCTCGCCCCAGCCCGCTTTGCCGCGCAGGCAAAGGCCGTACTGTTCCTTGGATTTGTCGGTGAGCTTGTCGGCGAATTGCTTGATCTGGTCGTAGGTCGGCTGGTCGGGCATCTTCAGGCCGGCGGCATCGAACAGGTCCTTGCGGTAATACGTCATCGAGCTTTCGACGTAGAACGGCAACGCATACAACTGGCCGTTATACGAGAGGCCGTCGCGAGCCGTCTTCACCACGTCGTCGAGATCGTAGCTGGCCGGCAGGTTTGGTCATGGGCGCGAGCCAGCCGCGCTTGCCCCACTGCGGCACTTCATACGTGCCGATCACCATCACGTCGAACTGGCCGCTGTTCGTGGTGATGTCGGTGGTGGCGCGTTGACGCAGCACGTTTTCTTCAAGAATGACCCACTGCAGCTGAATGTCAGGATTCGTTTTTTCGAATGCCGGCGACAGCTTCTTCAACTCGATCATGTCCGGGTTGTTGAGCGTCGCGATCATCACGGGCGCAGCCTTTGCGGCGATTGGCGCAATCGCGGCGACAGTGAATGCGAGCGAGCGCATCGGCAAGTTCTTGAGGGTGAAGTTGGCGCGTTTCATGTTGTTTCGCCTCCTTTATCGTTAGCACGGGCGCTGCTGGTCTTGCGGGCTTGCCTTTCTAATCGTCGAGCTGATCGGTGCGTTGCTTGAAGCAGTCGATACTCGGGTAATACAGGTGCTGCTTTAACTAACTTCGCTAATGATCTTCACTGCGGCGGCTTGGCGGTGGCTTGGGATGCATGCGTTTGTTTGCAGCATCACGCCGTCAACTCATCCAGTTGCCGCCGTACACGTTCAGTGTCTGTGCCGTGATGTAGTCCGAATTCGCTGAAAGGAGGAACAGTGCCGAGCCCGTCAAGTCGTTCGGCAGGCCCATGAGCAGCACGGACTCGCCGACCAGCCGTTTCTTCTCGCCGAGCGGGCGGTTTTCGTACTTCGCGAAGAGCGCGTCGACCGTCTCCCACACATTGGGGTATCGACCATGCCCGGTGCGATGCTGTTCACGTTGATGCCATGCTTGGCGAGCCCCAGCGCAGCTGATTGCGTGTAGCTGATGATCAGATCACGGCGGCTTTGGTTGCGCAATAGTGGGAAACTAGGGCCTCGCCGCGACGTCCCGCCTGCGACAACATGTTCACGATCTTGCCACCGCGGCCCTGCTCCACCATGCGCTGCGCTACGAGTTGCATCAGGAAGAACATGCCCTTCACATTGACCGAGAAGAGGCGGTCGAAAATGTCCCAGGATTCGTCGAGGATCGGGCGCATGTCGAAGAGCGCCGCGTTATTGAACAGGATGTCGATGCCGCTAAACTTCTCGACGGTGGTCGAGACAATGCGCCCAGGTCCTCGCGCTTCGTGACGTCAGCCTTCAAAGCTAGCACACGCCAGGCGCTTTCCGGGAAACGCTGTGCCAACTCGGTTTCATCCTTCAGATCGACGACGACTTTCGCGCCCTCGTCCAGAAATCGTTTCGTTACCGCTTCGCCAATCCCGCTGGCCGCACCCGTCACGATAGCGCTACCTTGTCCTGCAGTCTCACGGCTGTCTCCAGTTCGTCCCTGATTCGGCTTGCTGAAAAACGCTCGGTTGAAACGCTGCATGGTGAGCGAACGCTCTTCGGGATCAATTGCTCTCTGCGTGGTCGAATGATCGGTGAAGCGGTGTCAAGGCACGCTGCCATGTTTCGATGCAGCGGCGCGCAAAGTATCTCAAAACTGCGGGAAAACCCTAACCAGCGTGGGTTTGCTGGTTATCGGAGGACACCCGGAAAGGCTTTCGTCATGTGCCTGCGGGTGCAAAATATAATGATACATTATATCATCCTAATCGGTTCGGGCGGTCGTAGCCGTGCACGCAAAACGCGAACGGCTACCCACCCGTCGGCCTCTTTTCACCCTCATTCCAGGAAACACCATGAGCAAACTTGCCGCCGCCATCCTGACTTGCGCCGCCCTTTTATCTGCCAGTTTCTCCGGCACAGCCACGGCGCAAACGGCGACTACAGGCGCGGTGCCGGTGGTCGCGGCCGAGAATTTCTACGGCGATGTCGTGCGCCAACTCGGCGGCAATCATGTCCAGGTGACGAGCATCCTGAGCAACCCCGACGAAGATCCGCATCTGTTCGAAGCCAGCCCGAAGACCGCGCGCGCGTTGCAGAATGCGGTGCTTGTCGTGTATAACGGCGCCGACTACGATCCGTGGATGGACAAGCTGCTGTCGGCGTCGAAGGGCAAGGGGAGCACGACTATCGTCGCGGCGCAACTGATGGGCAAGAAATCCGGCGACAATCCGCATCTCTGGTATGACCCGGCGACCATGCCGACGGTGGCGAAAGCAGTGAGCCAGTATCTGGTCCAGGCGGACCCGGCGCACAAGGCTGACTACGATGCGCGCCTCGCGAAGTTCCTGGCATCGGTGAAACCTATCGACGACAAGGTCGCCGCGCTCAAGAGCCAGTACAAGGGCGTACCCGTGACGGCGACGGAGGCGGTGTTCGGTTATATGTCGGATGCGATCGGCCTCGACATGCGTAACAACAGCTTCCAGCTCGCCGCGATGAACGACACGGAACCGAGCGCGACGGATATTGCTGCGTTCGAAAAAGATCTGCGCGAGCGCCGCGTGCACGTACTGATCTATAACAGCCAGGCTACGGAAGCACTCACGAAGCGCATGTTGAAAGTGGCCCACGATTCACACGTACCGAGCATCAGCGTCACCGAGACGCTGCCCGCCGGCAAGACCTTCCAGACATGGATGACGTCGCAGCTCGACGCGTTGTCGGTTGCGCTGCAGGGAAAAACACAATGACGGGATGTGGCAGTATCGGAATCGCGTTTTCGGGCGCGTTGCAATGAGGGCTCCGGACACGGGTTCAGCGCGAGGTAAAGCCGGCGCGTTGGAAGTCGAACGCATTGCGCTCGAACTCGGCGGACAACCGATCCTGAAGGACGCCAGCTTTACCGTCGTGGCGGGAGAATTTATCGGCGTGCTGGGTCCGAACGGCGCCGGCAAGACCACGCTGATGCGCGCGATGCTGGGGTTGTTGCCGTTATCGAAGGGCGCAATTCGCGTGAACGGTGCGCCAGTCGTACGCGGCAATCCGTCGATTGGCTATATGCCGCAAACGCGCAGCGGTCTTGCCGGCCGGCATGTGCGCGGCCGCGACTTCGTCGCAATGGCTGCTAATGGGCACCGCTGGGGCCTGCCGCTCGCGAACGCCGCGACGACACGTGCCGATGTGGACCGCGTGCTCGATCTGGTCGGCGCCCGGACGCTCGCCATGCGGCCGTTGTCCGAGTTGTCGGGCGGTGAACGGCAGCGTTTGCTGCTTGCACAATGTCTGCTTGGCGACCCGAAACTCCTCCTCCTCGATGAACCCCTGATCAGTCTCGATCCGCGTCATCAAACCGGCGTAGTCGATCTCGTGCGCAGCGTGCAGCGCGAACTCGGCATTACCGTGCTGTTCTCCGCGCACGAACTCAATCCGCTGCTCAACTCTATCGACCGTGTGCTGTATCTCGGCAATGGAAGTGCGGCGCTCGGTATGATCGATGAAGTCATCACGAAGCCGGTTTTATCGCAGCTATATGGATCGCCCATCGACGTGATGCGCGTGAACGGCCGCATCTTTGTGATGGCGGGCGACGTGGAAGTCGACAAGCTCGATCACGCGCACGAAGACAGTCCCAAAGGCCATTCTCATTCCCACGATCACGACCACGCTCAAGGCCACGGTCACGCTCATCACCACACCGGAACGCATTCCCACGATGTTTGAATACGAGTTCATGCAAAACGCCTTCGTGGCGTCGGGGATTGTCGCGTTGCTGGCGGGCGTGGTCGGCTACTTCCTTGTGTTGCGGGGCCAGACCTTCGCGGGTCACGCGTTATCGCACGTGGGTTTCACCGGCGCGACCGGCGCCGTGCTGGTCGGCATGTCGCCGCTCTGGGGCATGATCGGCTTCACGCTTGCGGCGGGTATCGGCATGGGCGCGCTCGGCGAGAAACTGACCGGACGCGATATCGCTATCGGCGTGATCCTGACGTTGTCGCTGGGCTTCGGCTTGCTGTTCCTGCACTCCTTCACCGCGTACGCCAGCCAGGCGACCGCGCTGCTGTTCGGCAACGTGCTCGGTGTGAGCCATGAAACGCTCGTGGTGCTCCTCGGGCTCGCGGTGGTCAGCCTTGGCGCGCTCGCGATCATCATGCGGCCGTTGTTGTTCGCTTCGCTGCAACCGGAACTAGCCGAAGCCAAAGGGGTATCACTGCGCCTCGTTTCCATCCTGTTCCTTGCGATTACGGCGCTGGCGGTGGCGGCATCGACGCAGATAGTGGGCGTTTTGCTGGTCTTCGCGCTGATGGTGGGACCGGCTGCGGCGGCTCAGAACATAGCGACTCGGTTGTCCACCGGCGTGCTGCTGGCAGCGGTTTTCGCGCTCACGCAGGCGTGGCTGGGATTGACGCTGGCGTATTACACCGACTGGCCGACGAGCTTCTGGATCACGATTTTGGTGGCGGGGGTGTATGGGTTGAGTTTGTTGGGACGAAGATGGAGTTAGACACGGGCTGGGCTGAGGCGGAAGCGCAACCTTAGCCGACCACCGACGCAACCGGTCGAAGACTTTAACAAAACGGTAGCGCAGCCCCAAAACGCTGTTCCAGATAGAGTTGGAACATCCTTTTAAGTTTTAGATGTTTGAGGACCTTCCGATGATGCGATGCGATGATTCCTGGCGCCCCGGCCAATAAGCGATTGGCTCGAAGACTCAGAAAGCGCTCAAAAGCTGAACCATATTTTGATCCCGTCCAGTCGATGACTGCCACAGCCGCTGAGAATCCTGCCGAAAGCCCCTCACATCTGCCGCCAATGACGCCGTTGCGAGATCAAGGCAAGGTGGTAAAAGGCGGCCCTGCAATTGCTTCTGCGCCCGCCAGGCGCTGCTTTTCATCGAGCAATTTCACCACCTGCGCTGCGGCTTCACTTGCATCCATAACCAATGCTCCTAGCGGTGAGCTTGCTGTTGTCGAGCTACGAATCTCGGATTGGCTTGTGCATCGAAATAGTGTTTTCGCTTGACCTACACCAACCCTTCATACCGCGTAATTACCGCTACATCCACGGGACCACCGACTGATTGAATAGCCGATGTAACTTTCTTTTGCAATGATTCTAGCACTATGAGCGTTTCTGCCAAATGGACCATCTCATCCACCGGCAACGTCCCAATGCTCCTCCGCAGATTGACGAAGTTTGAGTTATAGAGTTGATCGGTTCACTGTCCTCGAAATTCAGCTTCTGCTTTTTCCAGACGTTGCTCCAGATCGGGAATGACATTTTCAGCGCCGATCTCAGTCAGTATCGACGTCACGAGATGACGGCTTTTCTCTCTGAAGGCTCGTTGAACCGCAATCCAGATTTCAAACCCGTACCCCTGAATGAAAACGTCAACCATCGACGTCGTGGAAAATTGGAAAATCTGCGATTCGAGACCGTGCGATATCTGAGTCTGACTCCCGACTTTCGATACGACGTTATCGCCGATGAACCCCGCCACCGATACCTCAAAGAGGCTTGGGAAAATTTGCGCACTACCATAACCGCAAAATACGATACCGGTTTTGCTGTCGTACGCATCGGCATCCCGTGTGAACGAACGTGTCGCCGTTTCGATCCAAACGTTCACGTCTACAAAGTCGCTGATGAAAACCTTGCCTTCATAAGCCAGGCGCGACGCAAACTGCGTGGTCCAGTCGCCAATATCTCGTTGAGACCCGTGTATAACCGCTGCTTCCGTGTCGACCGAAATTCCGTCCATGCAGTCCATTTTCGCTAGACGGACCTGTTCTTGCGAGCAGCGATCTTCCCATGCCCTTTTTTGAACGGCCAACGACGTCCGCGCATCCTTCAGATCAGGATTCTTCTCGGTCGCCTCCAACAGAAGCTGCACAAGTCTCGACCTGATTGACGACAAAAATGCCTCATCACGCTCTTCGTTCGGGAAAAAAACCAGGTTGGTCCGCACATATTCCAGAAACTCGCGAGCGTAACCTTCTACAGTTGTTTCTGGATCGAACGCCTCTGCTCCGAGGTATTCGCGGAACGCTTTGATCACAAGCTCCCAGGGAACACCGAGCATAGACCCGGAATCGTAGATCATTACACTGACCGCGTGATGATTCGATAGCTGAAAAATCTTATTGCCGCCTTTCGAATATCGTTTTTCGGGCGAGCCATTCGAATACGTCACTGCACTGTCGGCGGCGATTACAACCGCATGCTTGTTCAGCACCGCAACTTCACAAGTCATTTCATCCCCTCATCGGCTCGGATAGCCGCCTGAATTCGCTGTTATCGGTCCGCATTACATAGCGGTCGATCAGCGTACCGGACTTGAGAGAGCTTGATTCTAATTTCTTAGTTTTCCGAACAATTTTTACAAAAATAGTTCGACTGTGAAAATGTGAGAATTGTATCTGTTCTGATATCGTGCGAAGGTTGTCGTCAGCCTCCGAACCAGGCAAAGGTACGCAACCGTGATCAAGGCAAACTACAACGAAAGCGCACCACGCGCTTTCGTCCGCTGCCCACTCTCAAACACACAACGTCCGTGCATGAGACGCAATGTGCTCGCCGATAAACGTCGAGATGAAGTAATACCCGTGGTCGTAACTTTCATGCCTGCGCACGGTCACCGCCTGCCCTGCCGCTTTCGCCACCGCCTCGAATAGCTCAGGATGCAACTGCGCTGCGAGGAAGTTATCGGCGAGACCCTGATCTATCAGGATGCTCGCTTCAAATTTCGAAGCCGTCTTCACCAGTTCTCTCGCCTCATACTGCTTCCACGTTTCCCGATCCTCGCCGAGATAGCCTGAAAACGCCTTCACGCCCCAAGGGCATTGCGAGGGCGCGGCGATCAGCGCGAATGCCGATACCGACTTATAAATGCCCGGGTTCTTCAGTGCGAGAACCAGCGCACCGTGGCCGCCTATCGAGTGCCCGAAAATACCCAACCGATCCTCACGCACTGGCAATTCAGCAAGCACCGTCGCGCGCAGATCCTGAGTCAAATACGAGTACATCCGGTAATTATTACGCGCCCACGGTTCCTACGTGACATCGACGTAAAACCCCGCCCCCCCGCCGAAATCCCACGCAGCGCTTTCGTTCGGCACGCCCGCGCCGCGAGGACTCGTATCCGGTGCGATCAACGCAATGCCATGCTCGGCCGCATAACGCTGCGCGCCGGCCTTGATCGGGCAGGTCTCTTGCAGGTGAGGCCCGCAAGATAAAACAACGCAGGCACTTTTCCCTTGGATGCCTCGGCTGACAAGAACACCGAGAAGCGCATGGGCAAGCTGATCGATTGCGAGTCGTGTTTATATGTTCGCTGCACGCCGCCGCAGCACACTTATGCTTTTCCACAAGTTCTAGCATTGCTCATCCCTTCGAATTTTTTGCCGAGGCAGCGCATCACCCCGGCTCGTACTTCGCTTAATACGCTGAATACAACACAACCGAGCGGATCGATTCGCCCTTCTTCATCAGGTCGAAGCCTTCGTTGATGCGCTCGAGCGGCAGTGTGTGCGTGATCAGGTCGTCGATATTGATCTTGCCTTCCATGTACCAGTCGACGATCTTAGGCACGTCGGTACGGCCGCGTGCATCGCCAAATGCCGAGCCCTTCCATTCACGGCCTGTCACCAACTGGAATGGCCGCGTGCTGATCTCCTCGCCCGCCGCCGATGATGAACGACTGGCCCCAGCCCTTATGCGTGCACTCAAGCGCCTGGCGCATCACCTTCGTGTTGCCGATACATTCGAACGAATAGTCCGCGCCGCCATCGGTCAACTGCACGATGTGATCGACCACGTTGGGCACTTCGTTCGGGTTGGTGAAGTGCGTCATGCCGAATTTCTTCGCAAGCTCCACACGACCCGGGTTCAGGTCAACGCCAATGATCTTATCGGCCCCGACCATCTTCGCACCTTGAATCACGTTCAAGCCGATACAGCCAAGGCCAAACATCACCACGTTCGCGCTGGCCTCGACCTTCGCCGAATACACGACCGCGCCCACGCCCGTGGTTACGCCGCAACCGATGTAACAGATCTTGTCGAACGGCGCATCTTCACACACCTTCGCCACCGCAATCTCTGGCACGACGATGTAGTTCGAAAACGTGGACGTGCCCATGTAGTGAAACAGCGGCTTGCCGTCGATGGAGAAACGCGACGTGGCATCCAGCATCAGGCCGCGGCCTTGTGTCGAACGAATCGCCCGACAAAAATTAGTCTTGCGCAACAGGCAGAACTTGCATTGCCGGCATTCGGGCGTGTACAGCGGAATAACGTAATCGCCCTTCCTCAACGTGCCCACGCCCGGACCGACGTCAACGATCACGCCAGCGCCTTCATGCCCAAGAATCGCTGGGAAGATACCTTCCGGATCGTCGCCCGAGAGCGTGTAGTAGTCGGTGTGGCAGATGCCTGTCGCCTTCACTTCAATCAGCACTTCACCGGCGCGCGGCCCTTCGAGATCCACTTCCTCGATGGTGAGCGGTTTTCCGGCTTCCCATGCAATGGCGGCTTTCGTCTTCATGTGTTCGACTCCTTTCCTTGATCGTTGGTTCAGAGTGAGCTGGCGGGCCACATATCGTATTCCGTCATGACACGACGTTTAGTATTTCATAGCATGCGCCCATGGTATAATAGTCGATCTTTGCCGGCTGGACTCGGCTGGACTCGACTGGACTCTTTGCCGGCTGGACTTGTTGTTGCTGTATTTCGTGTTGTCGCATGCGAGTATCCGGTACCACGCGCCCCATTTGTGATCGACGAAGTGGTCCCAGCTATAGGCCCACAGACGGTCGTAATCGTTCCAGTAACGAGCCTCCGTAGCCGTGTCACCGACCTGCGCGGCTTGGTCGGCGAGCAACGCGGCGGCGGCCAGGGACTCTGCCTGGACCCAGAAATACTTGTCCTCGTCGTAGAACTCGACCTTGATATCGAAGCCGTACACCATCCCGCCGTGCTCGTGGTCCCACGAAAATTCCAGTGCACGGATCCCGGACGATGCCGGTCGAGAACCAGCAGCAGCTTCGCCCATTCGGTCTGATGGCCCGGCTGGAATCCCCACGGCCGAAAGATGTCGCCCTTGTTGTATTCCCAGTCGACCGACCAGTCCGGCTTGTAGTGTTCCCAGCCCAGCCCGCACTCGCCTCGTCCTTGTACATTCCGTGGGCCGCGTCCCAGAAGTGCGTCTCCATCAGGGTCCCAGGTTTCTTCAAGGTACCCCCGCGCTTCTTCGAAGCCCGCTTCCAGCGCCTTCGCATAGGCCAGCACGACAAACGCGAGGCCGTAGCAATGATTGGTGGCGTCGGTAACGTCGCGGCCGTTGAGCGTCCACGTACGTCCACGCATCACCACCGGTCTGCGGATCACGATGAAACTCGCGCAAGTATTCAATGCCATGCCGGACACCGCCACGGTACTCGTCGAGTCCGAAGTGCTTGTACGCCATGGCATAGTTGAAAACGAAGCACGTACTCGACACCAGATGCGGCGACTTGCGGTCGTAAATAGTGCCGTCGTCCTTGTAGAAAGGATAAAAACTGCCCGCCAGGTCCATGCAGTGCGGGTGATAAAAGGTCATGGTCCGCAATGCGTGATCGAGTAGGAACTCACGCGAGCGAAAGTCGGGATGGTCGGGATGTGAAGTCGGGTACGTGGTT
The DNA here is from genome assembly GCA_940588625.1 of uncultured Caballeronia sp. GTDB lineage: Bacteria > Pseudomonadota > Gammaproteobacteria > Burkholderiales > Burkholderiaceae > Caballeronia. The sequence continues at coordinate 44,686 of CALNPU010000001.1, read as the reverse complement.
GTATCGGACATATGTCGTATCGGGCTTTTCGTGCTGTCTCTTGGATTCGTCTTGGATTCGCTTGGCGAGCGTTAGTTTAAGCGGAGGTCGAAAACATGCGTTAAAACCAGCTCGCGTTACGCTGGTATAAATCGATGAAGCGCTTATGACGGAGCGCCAGATCCTCATCGTCACCCGGTGATGCCACGAGCGTCGCCGATGGCGCCAGCGCCGCCAGATCCGCCGCGTGGCCAGGACCCGAGCGCGATACCGCCCAGCATTGCCGCACCGCGCGTGGCCGCATTCGGGCAATCGACGGCTTGCAGGTCAGCGTCGAGCGCGTCGGCCAGAAGCTGGGGCCAGCGCGGATCGATTGAGCCGCCGCCAGCAAGCCGCAGGGTTCGTACCACGGCCGCTGGTCCGGCGTTCAGACGAATGGCATCGAGGCCGGCGCAGGGCGAACCCCTCGAAGGCCGCACGTATCATCCTGCCGCGTGTGTCGCCCAGGCCGAGCCACCTACCCCTCGCCGCCGGGTTCATCCACGGCGAACGCTCACCGCTGACATAGGGCAAGAACGTCAAGCGCGTAGGCGCCGGCGCACTGAACGCGTCTTCATAAGCGCTCGTCCAGTCCGTGCCAGCCGCGCACCGCTTCGAGCGCCACGCCCACGTTCTGCATCGCAGCCATTCGATACCACCGGTCAGTCGCCGCATCGGCAGACACCACTACGATCTGGCCGCCGCTGCCGGTGGTCAACAACGCGTCGCCATCAGCAAAAAGACCGCTGCCGAGCGCAGCGCACGCGGTGTCACCGGCGCTCACGGCCAGCACAATACCCGCCCGCAGGCCGAGCGCAGTTTCGCGCCCTCCGCGTTCAACGTACCAGCCGCTGCATACGATGGCGCGAGCGGCGCGAACCACTCGCGCCGCAACCCAATTTCTGCGATCAACGCGTCGTCCCATACGCCCGAAGGTGCAGTAAGCGCGATGGTGCACGCGTCCGACGGATCGGTGCAGACTTCGCCGCCCAACGCCGTGCGCAGCCAGTCTTTCGGCTGCAACGCCCAGCGTGTCTTGTTCATCACTGCGGGCCCGTTCACCGCAAGCCAGCGCAGCAATGGCCCCGCCATGCCGGGTGCGACGGGATTCGGTTGCGGTGCCGGCCATGCGTCGAGCAAATCGAGCGCGCGGGTATCGGGCCATAACATCGCGGGACGCAACGCGTCGTTGTTCTCGTCCGTGACAACAACGCCATGCATCTGCCCTGAGAAACTGATCGCATTCACCTGCTCGCACTCATGCGCGGGCAAGCGCGACGCAAATCGTCCTTCGCCCGCCAGCCGTGGCTTCACTACGCCAGACGCGATATTAAGGCACTCGCGGCATATCAACGCGGCTAAGAGGACCATACGCCAACGTCGACTTGTTCTCGCTTTTTGCGCCACTTACCTTGAATCGCTAATTCGACACGCTCAAAGAGCAAACAACTTGCATGGGACAGGAGTAAGCGCTGAAGTGCTAACTCCCGCCGACACAATGGAGACAGAGACAACATGGCATCGAACCCGGTTCATCCGTGCGACGAACGATTACCCGCCGCCCAGTTGCTTACGCTAGGCATTCAGCATGTACTCGTGATGTACGCGGGCGCCGTCGCGGTCCCGCTTATTCTTGACGCAGCGCTCAAACTGCCGAAAGACCAGATCGCGTTCCTCATCAGCGCCGATCTGTTCTCGTGCGGCGTCGCAACGCTTATCCAGACGTTAGGCCTTTGGATTTTCGGCATCCGCTTGCCGGTCATCATGGGCTGCACGTTTGCCACTGTCGGCCCCATGGTTGCCATCGGCACGAATCCAGGGCTCGGCATTCTCGACGTGTTCGGTGCGACGATCGCGGCCGATGTGGTGGGGATTTTCCTCGCGCCAATGATCGGAAGGTTGCTGCGCTTTTTCCCGCCCGTAGTAGTCGGCACCGTGATCGCGGTGATCGGTTTGTCGCTGATGGGCATGGGCATCAACTGGGCAGCTGGGAGTGTCGGGAACCCCGAGTATGGCAATTCGGTTTATCTGCTGCTGGCACTTGTTGTGCTCACGTTGATCCTGATGATCAACAAGTTCGCACACGGGTTTATCGCGGATATTTCCGTACTCCTGGGGATCGTAGCGGGGTTCGGGATTGCAGCGTCGCTTGGGCGTGTTGATCTCAACGGCGTGACGAGCGCGCCATGGGTCGGCATCGTGCTGCCGTTTCACTTCGGCCTGCCGCACTTAGACCCGCTGTCCATTGCAACCATGGTCATCATCATGTTCGTCACGTTCATTGAATCGACTGGCATGTTCCTGGCCGTCCGCGACATGGTCAAGCGTCCCGTCGACCAGGATGCGCTGGTGCGCGGATTGAGAATCGATGGATTAATTAGGGACGCTGATTGGCGACATCTTCAGCTCGTTTCCGCATACGTCGTTCTCGCAGAACGTCGGGTTGATCAGCGTCACGGGCGTGAAGAGCCGGTTCGTCTGCGCAACCGGCAGCGTGATCCTCGTGGCTCTCGGGCTGTTTCCGAAGATGGCGCAGGTAGTGGCCTCCGTTCCGCCGTTCGTGCTCGGCGGAGCGGGCATTGTCATGTTAGGCATGGTCACGGCGAACATGATCAAGGTGCTGTCGAAGGTCGATTTCGTCAAGAATCACCACAACCTGTTTATCGTCGCGGTGAGTATTGGACTGGGACTCATGCCAGTGGTCGCGCCGAAGTTCTTTTTGCAGTTACCGCATGCACTTGAACCGATTCTGCATTGCGGGATCCTGCTGGCGTCGGTGTTGGCGGTACTGCTGAACATTGTGTTCAACGGGGTGAAAAATGAACGCGAGGCGACGTGCGCGATCCATCGTGCCGGAAGGGATTTTGATGGGACTGCGAAAGTGAAGCATCGAGGGGTACGTCAAAACGCGGTTGGTCCAGACCTGGGAAACTATAAAAAAACCGTAGCCCCCAAAGGCTGCGGTTTTTTAACATCTGAACCACCTACTTTATCCAGCCGATCCTACTGCTTTCCCCTCAGCATCAACCTGGTGCTTTGCCGCCGGCACCAGATGCTGCACCGGTACCAGCTTCGCAGGACACGTTGAAGCCGAGCTGACCGTCGTACCGGAGGCCGCAGGCGCAACAACCGCCGTCGGCGTGCCGATATCGCGGTAATTCGGCATGGCATCCGAAGGACGTGGCTGATCGCCAGCATGCTCGATCCAGCCGCCACCCAGCTCACGATACAAATCGACGAGATTCGTCGCCCGGTTCAGCCGCGCGACGATCAGCAACTGCTGCGCGGTGTACAGGTTTGTCTGGGCCGTCAGCACGGCCAGATAGCTGTCTACACCGTTGCGATATCGCATATCCGACAGCTTCAGACTGCGCGCCTGTGACTTCACATACAACTCGAGCGACTTGATCTGCTCGTCGTAAGTCCCGCGCGCGGCTAGTCCGTCCGCCACTTCGCGGAACGCCGTCTGGATCGCCTTCTCGTAATTCGCGATCTCGATGCGCTTCTGGATCTGAGCCAGATCCAGGTTGCCCAGATTCGTCCCGCCTTCGAAAATCGGAATCGAGATCTGCGGTGCGAACGACCATGCTGCCGAACCCGGCTTGAACAACGAGCCAAGCGTCGGCGACAAGGTCCCGAAGCTACCCGTCAGCGAAATCTTCGGGAAAAACGCAGCACGCGCCGCACCGATATTCGCGTTCGCCGCGAGCAGCGAATGCTCCGCCGACGCAATGTCCGGACGCCGCGCAAGCAGGTCCGAAGGCAGTCCGGCGGGGATATCGGTGAGCAGGTTCTGGCTGTCGAGCGGCAGGCCCATCGGCAAATCTGCCGGCAACGGCTCACCAATCAACAGCACCAGCGCATTCTCGGCTTGCGCCCGCAGACGCAATTGCGACTGCAGGTTGGCGGCGGCCTGTTGCTGAATGCCCTGCGCCTGACGCACGTCGAGTTCGGTACCCACGCCGTTATCGAATTGCAGCTTCGTGATCCGGTACGACTCGTCCGCCGTCTTCAGCTTATTGCGCGTAACGGTGAGCTGGTCATCGTCCGACAGCATGGTCAGGTACTGGTCAGCGACCTGCGACACCAGCGAGATTTCCGCCGCCTTGCGTGTTTCCGCGAGCGCGAAATACTGCTCGAGCGCCTGGTCCTTCAAGCTTTGGATCCGCCCGAAGAAGTCGATTTCCCAGGAGACATTCACCCCGACCGAATAGGTGGTCGAGAGGGGCTGCCCGGTCACCGACAGATTCTGCGGCGTGCGCTGCTTCGTCTGCGCCCCGACCGCATCGAGCGTGGGCATCAACTCGGCACGCGTGATCTGATACTGCGCACGCGCCGCTGCCACGTTGAGCATGGACACGCGCAGATCGCGGTTGTTCTTCAACGCGATTGCAACGATCTGCTGCAAGCGCGCGTCGGCGAAGAAATCGCGCCAGCCGATGTCCACCGCCGGCTTTGCCTGCGCCGAAGCGCCCGGCGAAGCCGACAACGCTGCGTCCGGCTGCCTGTCATAAATGCCGCCCGTCGGGAACGTCTGGTCGACGGGCGCCACCGGGCGCTCATACTTCGGCACCATCGTGCAGCCAGCCGCAGAAAGCGCGACCGCTGCTGCTATCAAGGAGTGTTTTAGCATCTCAATGTCCTTCCTTGGCCGGAGCAGACGTGCCGCCGTGGCCACCATTGTCGCCGTCGTGGCTATGTACCGGCGTACCCTTGTCGTGGCTGATTTTGCTGACCACCACAAAGAACATCGGGATCGTGAAAATGGCCAGGAAGGTTGCGGTCAACATCCCGCCGATCACGCCCGTACCAATTGCGTGCTGGCTGGCTGAACCCGCGCCGTTACTGACTGCGAGCGGCAACACGCCGAGAATGAACGCCAGCGACGTCATCAGAATCGGGCGCAACCGCAAGCGCGCCGCTTCCATTGCCGCTTCCACCGTAGTCCTGCCCTGAGTGCGCAGATCGCGTGTGAATTCCACAATCAGAATTGCGTTCTTCGCCGACAGACCCACCGTGGTCAGCAAGCCGACCTGGAAGAACACGTCGTTTTCGAGTCCGCGCAAAGTAGCGGCGAGCAACGCACCCAAGATACCGAGCGGCACGACCATGATCACCGAGAACGGAATCGACCAGCTTTCATACAGTGCCGCGAGACACAAGAACACGACGAGAATCGAGATGCCGTAGAAGATTGGCGCCTGCGAACCCGACTGGCGTTCCTGCAGCGATAAGCCCGTCCATTCGTAGCCGATACCCGCCGGCAACTTCACCGCGATCACCTCGATGGCCTGCATGGCCTGACCCGTCGACTTGCCCGGCGCTGCCGCACCCTGGATTTCCACCGCGGAAATACCATTGTAGCGTTCCAGCTTCGGCGAACCGTAGATCCATTCGCCGGTACCAAATGCACCGAATGGAACCATCGCGCCGGCGCTATTGCGCACGTACCACTTGTTCAGGTCTTCCGGGTTCATGCGGAACTGCGCGTCGCCCTGTACATAGACCTTCTTGATCCGGTTATCGACGTCCAGGAAGTTGTTCACGTACGACGAAGCCCACGTGATCGAGAACACCTGGTCGATGGTCGCAGGCGACAGACCCAGCGCGTTCGCCTTCTCGCGATCCACGTTCACCTTGAACTGCGGCGTATCGTTCAGGCCGTTAGGACGAACCTGCGCGAGTGTCGGGTCCTTCGCGGCCATGCCGAGCAGCATGTTGCGCGCTTCCATCAGCTTCGCGTGACCGAGACCCGAGCGATCCTGCAACTCGAAGTCGAAGCCTGACGCCGTACCCAGTTCCGGAATGGACGGTGGATTGACCGGGAAGATCATCGCGTCCTTATAGCTGGCGAAGTGCCCGAACATGCGTCCGACCAGCGCGCCCACCTTCTGGTCCGCGTGCTGCCGCAGCCCGTAATCCTTCATCCGCACGAACACGAGGCCCGAGTTCTGGCCGCGGCCCGCGAAGCTGAAGCCGTTCACGGTAAATACGGAGTCGACGATGTCCTTCTGGTCCGTTAGCAGCCAGTTGGAAACATCGGCAAGCACCTTGGCCGTGCGTTCCTGCGTTGAACCTGCCGGCGCCTGGACGAGCACGAACATCGTGCCTTGATCTTCTTTAGGCAAGAACGACTTCGGCAGGCGGACGAACAAGAAACCCACCGCGACGATCACCACCAGATAGATGATCAGCCAGCGGCCCGAGCGGCGAATAACGTGCTGCACACCGCTGTGATACTTGTCCTGGCTCTTTGCGAAAGTGCGGTTGAACCAGCCGAAGAAGCCCTTCTTCTCGTCGTGATGACCCTTCTCGATTGGCTTCAGGAGGGTCGCGCACAATGCCGGCGTCAAAATCAACGCGGTCAGCACGGACAAGATCATGGCCGCGACAATCGTCAGCGAAAACTGCCGGTAGATCGCGCCTACCGAACCGCTCGAGAACGCCACCGGCACGAACACGGCCGACAGCACGAGCGCCACGCCGACCAGCGCGCCGGTAATCTGTTCCATCGCCTTGCGGGTGGCGTCCCTTGGAGATAAGCCCTCCTCGGCCATCACCCGCTCGACGTTTTCCACCACCACGATTGCATCGTCCACCAGCAAGCCGATGGCGAGCACCAGCCCGAACATGGAGAGCGTATTGATGGAGAAACCCACCAGCCCCATGACCGCGAAGGTACCCAGCAGCACGATCGGCACGGCTATGGTCGGGATCAGCGTGGCCCGCAGGTTCTGCAGGAACAGGTACATCACCAGGAACATCAGCACGATCCCTTCAATCAGCGTCTTGACCACTTCTTCAATAGACAGCTTCACGAACGGCGTGGTGTCGTACGGATATTTCACGACCAGGCCCGGCGGGAAGTACTTCGACAGGTCGTCGATCTTCGCGCGGACGGCCTTCGCCATGTTCAGCGCGTTAGCGCCCGTGGCAAGCTGAATACCGAAACCGGCGGTTGGCTGACCGTTGTATTTCGTGTCGAAGTTGTAGTTCTCACCCCCCAGCTCGATGCGTGACACGTCCTTCAGCCGCACTTGCGAGCCATCCTGATTCACCTTCAGCAGGATGTTGCCGAACTGCTCAGGCGTTTGCAGCAGCGTGGCTTCCGTAATGGTTGCCTGCAGCATCTGGCCCGGCACTGCCGGCGTACCGCCCAAGCCGCCGCCTGCCACCTGCACGTTCTGTGCAGCGACGGCGTTCGTCACATCGAGCGGCGTCAACGCGTAGTTGTTCAGCTTGGTTGCATCCAGCCAAATCCGCATGGCGAATTGCGAGCCGAACAACGTCACCGTACCCACACCGTCGATACGGCTGATCGGATCTTCCACCTTCGAGGCCACGTAGTTGGCGAGGTCGTAACGGCCCATGGAGCCGTCTGTGGAGACGAACGCCATCACCATCAAGAAGCTGCTGCTCGACTTCGTCACCTTGGAGCCAAGCTGCTGAACGGCTTGCGGCAAGAGCGGCGTTGCGAGTTGCAGCTTGTTCTGCACCTGCACCTGCGCGATGTCCGGATTTGTGCCGGTCGCGAACGTCATCGTAATGGTGGCCGTACCGGAGTCGTCACTGGTGGAAGACAGGTACAGCAAGTGATCGAGGCCGCTCATCTGCTGCTCGATCACCTGCGTTACCGTGTTTTCCACCGTGCTGGCGGACGCGCCCGGGTACGTAGCACTGATCTGAATGGCCGGCGGCGCGATTGTCGGATACTGCGCAACCGGCAAGGTGAAGATCGAAGCGATCCCCGCCAGCATCAGAATAATGGCGATCACCCACGCAAAAATCGGGTGATCGATAAAGAACTTTGCCATGAAACAGGCTCCTTTCTTTTATTGCGCCTGATTACGCGCCTGATGCCGCGGATGCGGGTGCCGGATTGCTCGAAGCAGCCACGCCGCTCGCGCTGGCGTCCGCTGCCGCCGGAGCTGCGCCCGGAGCGGCACCAGATGCCGGTTGAGCCGCCTGGGCCGGAAGCTGTGCGTCGACAGCCTTCACGGTCGCACCTGGCCTTGCTTTTTCCGTCCCTTGCACGATCACGCGATCGCCCGCATTGAGGCCGCTATCCACGAGCCACTTGTCGCCGTAGGTACCCGACGTCACGAGCTGGCGCAACGCCACCTTGTTGTCCGGACCGACCACCAGAGCCGTTGGCTGGCCCTTCTGGTCATGCGTCACGCCGACTTGCGGGACCACCAGCGCCTTGTCGTTCACACCTTCGTCAATACGGGCACGCACGAACATGCCCGGCAGCAGCACGCGGTCTTTGTTCGGGAAAATCGCACGCACTGTGACCGAACCGGTGCCCTGGTCCACGCTCACGTCGGAGAACTGCAGCTTGCTTGCCTCCGAATACTCGCGGCCATCTTCCAGGATCAGCGTGACCTTGGCGGCGTTGGCGCCACTGGTCTGCAGGCGACCTTCCTGGATATCGCGACGAAGCTTCAAACCGTCCACGCTCGATTGCGTCAGGTCGACATAGACCGGATCGAGTTGTTGAACCGTGGTGAGCAGCGTAGCGGCGCTAGCCTGCACGTAAGCGCCCGGCGTGACCTGCGACAACCCCGTGCGGCCCGTGATAGGCGACACGACATCCGTATAACCCAGGTTGATCTGCGCGGTGTCGACGGCCGCCTTGCCCGACGCCACTTCGGCCACAGCCTGGCCCTGGGTTGCCACGGCGTTGTCGTAGTCCTGCTTGCTGACCGCGTTTGCCGCGACGAGGATCTTGTAGCGCGCCGCCAGGGCGTTCTGCGTGACCACGTTGGCTTGCGCCTTGGCGAGCATTGCCTTGGCGGTATTCAGGGCCGCGATGTATGGCGCCGGATCGATCTTGTAGAGCCGCTGGCCTGCCTTCACGTCTGCGCCTTCCGTGAATTCACGACACAGCACGATGCCGTCGACCCGTGCACGAACCTGGGCGACGAGAAATGCGCTCGTGCGGCCGGGCAGTTCGCTCACGATAGGAACGGTGGTGGGTTGAACAGTAATGACCCCGACTTCGGGTGTCTGGGGCGGCGGTGCCGGTGGTTTTTGTCCGCAGGCTGCAAGAATCACGGCAGCCGTCGCGGCACTGATTAAGCGGAATGGAAACCGTTCGACGCGCATGGAGCGGCCTCTGTCAAAGACTGATTGAAATCAAGTGCGCGGCCGCCTTCTACGGGCGGGCCGCTACGAGCTTCTGGAGACGCTTACCAGTAGCCAGTGGGGGCATAGCAGTCGTCCTCCGCCGGAAGCCGTCACTGTTTACGGCTGCCGCTGACAACGACCTTGGGATGGGCCACGCGGATGGACGGCGGATTGAAAGCTTTGTCGGATATTAACCGGTCAGTGCTACTTGGGCTATCGTTGGACGGATGGTATTGTATATACATTCACGAATGAACGTAAAAGAGACTATTATATGTGAACAAGAGCAGTACGAGGAAAATCGTCTCGAAGGGCTGTTGAGCAGCGGTAAACAAATGCATGACGTCGCTGCGGTGCAATGTAAGGCGGCGTTAATGTTGTTTTGCGCCAGGCAAGTAAGCTGGAACCCACGAAATAATGGTCAGACGAACCAAGGAAGAAGCGGCAGAAACGCGCAATAGTATTCTCGATGCGGCAGAACGGGTTTTTTTCGAGAAAGGCGTTTCGCGTACCACACTGGCCGACATCGCGCTGGAAGCCGGTGTTACGCGCGGCGCAATCTATTGGCACTTTGCAAACAAGGGCGACCTTTTTACCGCCATGTTCGACCGGAGCCTGTTACCGCTTGACGAACTGGTCGAAGCAACGCTCGACACAAAAGAGGCGGACCCGCTTGGCCGGATCCGCGACATCTTCATCTGGTGCATGCGCAATATCGCGCTCGACGAGCAGTGCCGCCGCGTATTCGACATCCTGTTTCTGAAATGTGAATTCGTGGAAGACATGGGGCCGGTGCGCGAACGGCATCAGACGAACATGCGCGTGCGCGATGGGAAGGAAAAGATCGAGCGCGGACTGCGCAATGCGGTTGATAAGGGCCAGTTGCCGGCCTCGCTCGACACGCGCCACGCCACCACCATCCTGCACGCGCTCTTCACCGGCATTCTCTACGACTCACTGATGTGGCCCGAGAGCATCGATCTCAAGAATGATGCCAAACGCATGATCGATTCCTGTTTCGACGTCATGCGCTACAGCCCCAGCATGCTGCGTCCCGGCGAATCCTTGTAGTCGGGCCTGCCTGCGGTGCTATCGCAGACCGTAGCGCTGCGCGAGAAACAGGAAGATGGCCGACACAGCAGATCATCGCGGCCCACGCCCAGGCGGGCAGGCTGTGCGGATGCGGATGGCGAGGCGCGTGACCGGGCAGCCGGTGGCGCAAGACGCCGCCAATGGCATCGACCGTCGCCGCCGCGCGGGATTTTTGCGTCGCAGGGGTGCCGTGACGGGCGAACGCCACCGACATGGTGATTGGCCGCAAGAACACGTGGCGCCGCGAGACCCCCGGTTCGAGCGCGACAGCCGGGGCGGGTGGCCATGCTTCGCCCGCACGACTTCGCCGAATTCGATAAAAAAATCGTCGGCGACTTCACGCAGCGAGTTTTCGATCTGTCGCGCGGGCAAACCTGCCAGCGGCCCGATGAGCGTTGCCCAGACCGTGTATTCAATCCATGTGGATGCCCCGTCCTCGTCCGGAATCGGCGCCACCGCGATTTGTCCGCGCAACGATCCCACGCCTTCGCCGCGCGCCTTGAAACTAAGGGTTTGCGCGTCGACCTCGCCGGGTCGGCCATCATGGCGCGGCAAACGGGTGGCGTCGGCGACGTGCGCCCGGATCGCGTAGTGCGGCACCACCGTCAACCTCAACGTGTATTCGCCGCCGGCGAGGCGCACCAGAGATTCGCAGTCGTCGATACTTGCGCGCACCAGCGCAAGATCTCCCAAGGCCTCGCGCACCTGAGCAGGTTCGAGCGGGATGCGTAAGGCATCGGCGACTTCCATCAGACTCTCCCCAGCATGGCGCCCACTGTAGAATCACGCGATGGCGTCGCGTATTCAGCGAGATTTCGATGTGATGGGTGTGTCGGTACTCATGGCACGCTCCCGGTACCAGGAAACGAAACGGCCGCCGTGGCGTTCGAAGACTTACTGCATGGACCAGTGGAAATCGGCCTTTGCTCGGCCGTCACCAGCCACCCACCGTCAATCCCTGCTTCTTTTCCGAATCCTTTTAGCGGGCGTAAACCGTGTAATGGCCAGGGGGCAATTTCACCAGCATGTACGGGCCATGAGCGTCGGCCTTGAGCACCTCGGTGTTCTTTGCATCGGCAATACGCACGTGGACGTCAAGCCAGATAATCCGACGTCGGCCCCGTGAAACGCAGCGACAGCGGCCAATGCGCCTGCGCGCGAATCAGCGTGTGCGATTCGTCGAGCCCGATGCCACCGGAAGTGTACGACACGCCGCCCTGCGTCCGGATCTGCGGCAAGCCACCCCCATTCGTGTTGCCGGCGCTGCTCATGTCGCTCGTTCCCTCGCCCGAGGTTTGGGCGAACGCACTGCCAGCCACACCGAACTTCATCACGGCAGGCCGGTTGTGTTTTTTTAGTCAATAAGCAGCCTTTGCTGCAATCGCTGTTTTAGTCGTCTTGGTCATCGTAATCTGCTCCTTATAGACTTCAGACGCCTTTATCGGCGTTCCGCTTTTTCCCCCGCCGTGTCCAGCACGCGATGTTTGAGCAGTCGGGCCAAAGCGGTTCGGGAAAGAAACTATGAGCACGGTTCGTGTCTGCATCCCACCCCATTTTCCAGGGCGGCACGTGCTGCGTGCCGCCCTGTTCCCGCATCGGCTGGAGTTCAGTCGGTGTTTACATCGCTTGACACATCACCCGACAATCAACCCAGATCCACCGGCACGAAGATCTGCGCATCGTCGCGCTGGATCAGCAACGCGATACTGTCGCCAGCGTGGGCCACCATCGTCTTCAATTGCTGCACGGTCGTGACAGGCTGGCCATTGACCGCCAGGATCACGTCGCCGGCCTGGATACCGGCGCTTTCCGCGGCGCCGCCCGACTGTCGCACCAGCAAACCACGAGACAGCGACGCGCTTTGCTTCTCTTCCGGCGTCAGCGGCCGGACGGTGACGCCCAGACGGGCATCCTGCGATGCCGAGTCGCCCTTGTCCGCACCCTGGCCCGTGCTGGCGGTCTTGGTATCGGACAACGTGCCTACAGTCACCGCCAGGTCTTTCGTGGCCTTGTCGCGCCAGACCTGCACATTCGCCGTGGTTCCCGGCGCGAGCGCCGCCACCTGTGACGGCAACGCGTTCGAGTCCGCAACCGGTTGGCCATCGACCGAGAGGATCACGTCACCGGGCTGGAAACCCGCCTTCGCCGCCGGACTGCCCGCTTCAACCGAACTCACCAGCGCGCCATTCGGGCTTTGCAGGCCGAACGACTTCGCGAGGGTCTGGTCCATGCCCTGCACGGTCACGCCAAGACGGCCGCGATCCACGTGTCCGGTCTTCACCAGCGCATCTTTCACCTTCATGGCTTCATTAAGCGGGATTGCGAACGACAGTCCCTGGAAGCCGCCGGTCTGCGAATAGATCATCGAGTTGATGCCGATCACTTCGCCTTGCAGGTTGAAGAGCGGGCCACCCGAGTTACCCGGATTCACCGGCACGTCGGTCTGGATAAACGGGGTGTAATTCTCGTTGGGCAACGAGCGCGATTTCGCGCTGATAATGCCGGACGTCACGGTGTTGTCGAAACCGTAAGGTGAACCGATCGCGACCACCCACTGGCCGACCTTGCTGCCGTTCGGATCGCCAATCTTGACGGTCGGCAGGTTCTTCGCATCGATCTTCAGCACGGCCACATCCGACTGCTTGTCCGAACCGATCACCTTCGCGCGGTACTCACGCTTGTCGGTGGTCTTGACCGTGACCACGTTCGCGCCATCGACCACATGGGCATTGGTCAGGATGTAACCATCGCTGCTCCTCACGATAAAGCCCGAACCCAGGCTTTCGCTGGGGGTATCAGCGGCATTCTGGCTGTCGTTGCCGCCCATGCCCGGCACGCCATTACCGTAGAAGTGTTTGAAGAACTGGTAAAACGGATCGCTCGGATCAATCGGCAATTGCGGATTGCCCCCGTTCATGCCACCATTTATGCTATTGTGGTTCATTATGTCCACGTGTTTCGCGCTGATGTTGACGACCGCCGGGCCGTAGGTTTCAACCAGGCCGGAGAAATCGGGAATACCGGTCTTCGCAGCGGCTTCGGCCGGCATCATCGCGGCTTGTGCCGGCGTGATGACCTGCGGTGCCGGGATGTTCCGGCGTTCCGGCCACATAACCCGCCGACAAGGCAACTGCAACGGCGCTGCGGGAAATGATCTTCGCTTTCATCGTGTACTCCTCGGGAATGCGCTTCAGAATGAAACGAAGAGTAAAAGGCGCCACTTAAAGGGCACTTAAAGCGGGCAAATCAGGCCGCTTTAAATTGAATCGAGATCAGCAGACCGCCGCTTTTCGATTCGGCGAGCGAAACTTTCACGTCGTGCTGCATCGCGATCCGGCGCACGATTGCCGGCCCAGGCCGCTGCCCGCCACGTCCGTGCGCGCCCGGCTAGAGCCTGCTCCCACGCGATAAAACCGGTCGAACACCCGCTCGCGTTTATCGGCGCGAATACCCGGACCGGTATCGGCGATCTCCACGGTGGGCTTGCCGTCGTCCACCTGCAGGCAGACTCCACGCGACCGCCGCTCGGCGTGTATTTCGTGGCGTTATCGATGAGATTGTTGAACATCACGCGCAACGCATTCGCGTCGCCGGTGATGGTCGCCGGTTCGCTCGCTTCAATGCCCAGGTCGACACCACGTTGCTGGGCCACCAGCGCGGACGCGCCCACGCATTCGTCCAGCAGTGCGTGCAGGCCCACCCGCTTGGTCTCGCTCTTGCCATCGGGTTCCGAGCGCGCGAGCGCCAGCAGTTGCTCGGCCAGCCGCGTGGCGCGCGTGATACCCGCTTGCAAGTCGTCCAGCGCTTCCTTGCGCGACTCGTCGTCCTTCGCTCGCGCCACCAGCTGCGACTGGATCTGCACAGCGGCCAGCGGTGTGCGAAGCTCGTGGGCGGCGTCGGCGACAAACGCTTTTTGGGTATCCAGCGTGGTCGCGAGACGTACGCAACGCGTTCAACGCGCGCACGACGGGGACGACTTCTTCCGGCAAGCGGTTGTCGGGTAAAGGCTCCAGCGCTTCAGGATGACGCGTGTCGAGCGCACGCGTGACACGTTGCAGCGGCATCAAACCCCGTCCGACGATGATCCATATCGCCATACCTAGCAGCGGCAACACCACCACCAGCGGCCACAAGGTTCGCCACGCAACACCCGCCGCCAGCCGGTTGCGGATGGACAGCGGCTGCGCGAGCTGGACGACGTTATCGCCAACAATGGCGCTGTAGACGCGCCATACGCCGCGCGGCGTGGCTTCGGTGGAAAAGCCCAGTTCCGCATGCGGCGCCAGTGGCACACGCGGATGCAAGTAATACATGAGCACGCCGTTGCGGTTCCAGATCTGGATAACAACGCCTTCGTCGCTGTCGCTGCGCGATTGCAGCACGGAGGAAAACGGCTCTGACGGCAACGCGGCCGCAATCTGTTCCAACTGGTAATCGAAGAGTTCGTTCGCTTCGGCCAGCGCCTGACGGTAGATCGCCAGCCCGCAAATCCCACGCCGACGATCACCAGTGCCAGCACCAAACCAGCAGTTGGCTGCGAATGGAACGCATCAGGCTTCCTTCGACACCATGTAACCGAGTCCACGGACATTGCGGATAAAGTCGGGCCCAAGCTTTTTACGCAGCGAATAGATGTAGACCTCGACCGTGTTACTGCTGATTTCCTCACCCCAGCCATAGATTTTTTCTTCGAGCTGGCTCTTCGATAAAACCGCGCCCGGGCGGGCCATCAGGGCTTCTAGCGCGAATTCGCGGGCCGAAAGGGCTATTGGATTGCCTTCCAGCGTCACTTGATGGCCCAGCGGGTCCAGCGTTAATGCGCCATGGCGGATCAGGGAGTCGCCACGACCGGCGTGACGGCGGATCAGGGCGCGCATACGCGCGCCCAGCTCGTCGAGGTCAAAGGGTTTGACAAGATAGTCGGCGCCAGCGTCCAGGCCTTTTACACGATCGGCAATGGCGTCCCGGGCGGTGACTATCAGCACGGGCAATGCGTTGCCTTTTGCTCTCAGGCTTTTGAGGACGTCGAGGACGTCGCACTTCGGCAGGCCCAGGTCTAGCAGCATGAGATCGTAAGGTTAGCCGTCTACCGCCGTCAGGGCGGCTTCACCGTCCTGCACCCAGTCCACCGCGAATCCGTCGCTGCGCAGCGCTTTGCGGACGCCTTCTGCAATCATTCTGTCGTCTTCTACCAGTAGGGCTCGCATCGGTTTGGGTCGCGGCCTGTCTTGGCTTTGCAGCCCGGACAACCATTCTAGCCGGGACGAGTTAAGGCGGGCTTAAAAGAGCCTTAAGACAGGGGGAAGCGGTTCTCCCTCGCCTTTTTCAACGACCCGCGCCAAACCCGCCGAAGAACGCGCGCGCATTCACCTCCAGCGTATCAATGTGATACCCACCCTTCTGCACGATCAGCGTCGGCAAGTTCAGCGCGCCGACTTGACGTCCAAGCTTGCCGAAACCCTCGGTGCTTACCGCGACCAGCGACTGAAGATCGTCCGTAGATATCAAAGCCAAGCACCAGCACCAGTACGTCCGACTGGAAGCGCTCGAGCACGCGCGCGGCGGTATCGAGACGATCAAAGAACACGTCCTCCGACGAACCATGCGGCATCGGCAAATTCACGTTTTAACGCTCGTCGTCGAAGCCAGCAACGACAGGATAGAAGTTCGTCGGGTCGCCGTGAATGGAGACATACAGCACGTCGCTGCGGTCGTAGAAGATTTCCTGCACGTCCTGGCCGTGGTGCATGTCGGTGATGGCTCGCGGCCTTCTTCGCACGCAGCGCTTGCGCCGCGATTGCCGCGTTGTTCAGGTAGCAGAAACCCGTCAGCCGCTTCAGCGCGCGCATGATGTCCCAGCGGCCGGCACAATGCGTACGTCTCACGCGCACCGTCAAGAATAGCGTTTGCCTCGGCCAGTGCGCTTTGCGCTGACCAGTACGCGGATTCGTAAGTATCAGGGTCGACCGGACAACTGCTGTCGGCGAGATAACGCGCTGCTTGCCCGAGCACCCCACGCAGCGGATTGTTCTCGCGGATATACACATTCGACATCATTTCGTCGCCCCATTCCACGGGCACCTTTTTCCACTCGCGATTCGCCTCCTCAAGGAAGCGCAAGTAGTTCATGCCGTGCACAGCGGCGAGCGGCGCGACGCCAAAGTCGGCGGGTTCGCGGACATCGAAACCCAGGGCCTTCGACGCCTCGACCAGCCGCAACGCGCGCTCCGGAATCTCCTGCGGTGTGCGCATCTGGCCACGCGAAAGGTACGTGCGCGGATGATGCTTGAGTTGCAAAGGATGAAAGTAAGTCAGCATTGTCGGGTCCTTGTTACGCGCTGATCGTCGCGCCAATCACCGCACGCGCCAGTACCGCATTGATCAAAACGTTCGCGCCGCAGGTAACGTCTTCGGGAAGCGCGTCCTCCGCTTCGTTGTGCGACAGCCCATCCACGCAGGGGATGAAAACCATGACCGTGGGGGCACATGCCGCGCGAGGTGGATGGCGTTATGACCCGCGTCGCTGACAATGCGCTCGTACGCGTAGCCGAAGCCTTTCGTGGCTTCTTCCACGAGATCGACGCACGCGGAATCAAACGGCGTCGCGGGGCTTTTCCAGTACCTTGCGACGTCGGCTTCAAGGCCTCGATCGGTGGCGATCTTGCCGAAGGCCGCGCGCACTTCGTTTTCCATCGCGTCGATTTGCGTATCGTCGGGATGACGCAAATCGACGGTGAACGCAAAGCGCCCCGCAATGGTGTTACGCGATGAATTCGGCACGTCCGCCTGGCCGATCGTGACCAGACCAAGCGGCGCGAAACGTTGCGCGATAGCTTCAAGTTCAAGCTCCATCGCCGCACTCGCAAACAACCGCGTCCTTCCGATACGGCATCGGCGTCGTGCCGGCGTGCGCGGCAACGCCGGTGACTTCGATATCGAGCCAGCGGATCGCCTGCTCGCCGGTGATAACGCCGATAGGATTGCCGTGGCTCTCCAAAATCGGCCCTTGTTCGATATGCGCTTCAAAATACAAATCGACCTGTTGCACGGCGAGTCCGCGTGTTCCCGCGCAACCGATTCCGTTCAACGCCTCGCGCAACGTCACGCCCTCCGCGTCCTTAGTCTGTAGCGCAGTTTCCAGCGGCGTCGCGCCGACAAACACCGCCGAGCCGAGCACATGGCCGGTGTGAAGCGCGCGCCCTCTTCGTTGGTCCACGACACGAGACGATCTCAATGGGCTTCTCGGTCACTACACCGTGATCGTTCAACGTGCGCACCACTTCCAGCGCGGCCAGGCGCCATCGAAACGACCGCCTTCCGGTTGTGTATCCAGACGACTGCCGATCAGCACGGGTTTCGCATTCGCGTCCGTTCCTTCGCGACGCGCGAACAAGTTGCCCACCTCGTCGGTGCGCACCGTCATTCCCGCTTCGCTGCACCACGCGGTGAACAACTCGCGCCCGCGCCGGTCTTCTTCCGTCAATGCAAGGCGACGCACGCCGCCCTTCGGGGTCGCGCCGATTTTCGCCATCTCCATCAGGGTCGTCCACAAACGCGGGCCGTCGATTTTCAACATGATTAGGTATCCTCTAAACTTAACGAGTAGCCAGTGCTTCCGGAGCATTGGCACGGCGATGTTTCAGCACATCGAGTGCGACGATAGACAGCAGTGAAATCCCGGGGAGACACGTATAAAACACTGCGAGCAGCCACCATTGCCCGGTGAATTTATGTGCAAGCCAGGTGCCCACGAGCGGCGTTAAACCGCCCGCAATCGCGCCGCAGACCTGATACGAAATCGAGATTGTCGAGAGTACCGCACACGCACCGGGAACACACCGCTGACAAAACCCGCGATCACCGAATAGAAACTCGCCATGCAGACCACCGCAATCGCGATGCCGATAATCATCGACACCATGTTGCCGCTCTGTACGAGGATGAACATGGGATACGGTGAGATCATTGCGCACAGGGCCGTGAGCTTCAGGAAGCGCGCACCGCCGATCTTTTCGGCCAGCCACGCGGCCAGCGGCTGCGAGAGGAGCTGGATGATCGCAACCGCAAACAGGCAATCGAGGATCAGCGATTTCGTCACGCCCACATACTGCGTGGTGTACGAAATCATGAAGGTGTTGGTGAAATACACGCCGGCAATGCCAAATCGTATTCGCGCCAATGCAGAACGCAACCAGTGCCCCCGATGAACGGAACACTTCGGCAATCAGCAATTCAACCATGCGTTTGGACAACTTCTCGCGCTCGAATTCGGGCGACTCGTTCACACCCATTCGAATCAGGATGCCGACCACGAGCAGCACCGCGCTTATCAAGAACGGTAGACGCCAGCCCCACGCGATGAATTCCTCATTCGGCATGGAGGTCACCGCGCGGAACGCGATCAGCGAAAGAATCAGGCCGGCCGGGCTGCTCAATCGCGCGAACGACGCGAAGAATGTCCGCCGTCCCTTGGGTGCATGTTCGGCAGCCGTCAACACCGCTCCGCCCCATTCGCCGCCGACCGCGATGCCCTGCACCACGCGCAGCAGCACGAGCAAGACCGGCGCGAGCACACCGACCTTCGATAAGCCGGCAGCAAACCGACGCATACCGTCGCCACGCCCATCATCAGCGCTTTCTTGCGGCCGATCTTGTCGCCAAGGTGCCCGAAGATCGTACCGCCCAGGAACCGTGCGAAGAAACCAACGGCAAAGGTGGCAAACGACGCCATAGTGATGATGAACGGATCATGCGATGGAAAATACAGCTCGCCGAACACAAGCGCGGCGGCGGTGGCATAGATGTAGAAGTCGTACCACTCGATCATCGTGCCGATAAAAGCGGCGGTCGCCGCGCGCACGGGCTGGCGGGTTGAATTGGGTGCTGGGGGTCACGGTGGCTCCTGAAGCGCTGCGGCGGATACAACAAATCAACACGTTGTCAGGCTGTTTTATCGCCAGCCATAAAACATTAGTCCAATTTCGATTTTTTATTCGTCGTATAAGTTTGGCTAATACCTCTCTCTGCCTGCACAACGGACTTCCCCATGACTCAACGGCGTGCGGATATCGCGCGGTTCCTGAATGACCGGCTCGCCTGGAAGACACGCTCGGGCGCAACCTGATCTAGCGCCGCGGTCCGCACTTTGAGCCCACGCGCGCGGGCGAAGAGGTGTACCGGATCGCAAGCGATATCTACGGCCACATGTCGCGGCTCGAAACCGAACCCGATGACCGCAGCGAGGACATCACCGGTTCGATCCGGCTGCAGACGGTGAGCCGCATCGATTCAGGCGTGTACGACGAGTTTCTCGGCGAATTCCACTGGACTTATCCGCGTATCGACTTGCATATCGAGGTGATGCGTTCGTCGGACATCATTTCGTCGCCGCTGCAAAAGACCGCGACGGCGGGGCTTAGCTTATGCCGTACACCCATCGATAAACTCGAGCAGCGCTGCTTCCTGCGCCAGCGATACGCCGTTTTTTGTGGCCGGTACCATCGCGCTTGTTTGGACGGCATGGGCTGTCCATGGAAGACCTGCTCGCGGAGAATTTCGTGTCATTCACGAGCGACCAGATTGGCGACAGCTTGTCGCCGCTGACCGTCTTTCGCGACCAGCGCGGGTTTACCGGACGGATCGTGGCGGCGTCGCCCAGTCTGGACGAAGTGCGGCGGCTGATCTTCGTGGGATACGGCATTGGCTGCCTGCCCGAGCACATTGTCCGCGATGACCTCACGCAACAGCGCCTCTGGCGTTTGCCGCCGGAAGAGGGTCTGGTCGATGTCGACGTCGATTTGCTGTGGCATCGCGGACGCAAGATGAACGCGGCGGAGCAGGCGTTCCTCGACGGCATGGAGCGTACGATGCAGCGTTATTCACTGCCCGAGCGGCTGGCCCCGCGCTGAGCCCCAGGCGGACTGCGGGGCGCAAGGGCTTCGCACCCGCCGCCGGATGAAAGCCGGCAAACCTTAAACCGTAAGCAGAACCCCCATACAATAGCCGCCCCGCTTAGGGTACCCTCGCCCTGCAATCCGCAAAACTGCACGACATCACGATCCGACCACATGTATAATAGAACTCCACATGTATAATAGAATTCCCTTTCTGAACAGGAAAAATCCACTTGCCAAACGTTGGCGTGCAGCCGCGACCCTGGTCATAACCGCCGCCACTTTCACCTTCGCGATGAACACACCCGTCAAGGCCCGCGGCAGTGACGGTCCCAAAGCGGAAGCGCAGCAGCAAACGGCGAAACGCGCTGCGGCGAAGAAGTCGAAGCTCAAGCGCATCATCGTCCCGGCCGGCCCGCTGCCGGCCACCGTCATGGCAGCGCTGACACGGGCCCACGTACCGCTTTCATCGATGAGCGTGGTGGTCGAGCAGATTGGCGGCGGTGTGCCTCTCGTCGCGATCAACGCCAATCAGCCCATGATGCCCGCCTCCACCATGAAGCTGGTCACCACGTACTCGGGCTTGTCGCTGCTGGGCCCGGATTACCGCTGGAAAACCACCGCCTATGCCGACGGTGAAGTCGATGCAAACGGCGTCCTTCACGGCAACCTGTATATCCAGGGCACGGGCGATCCGAAACTCTTGCCGGAAGAACTCATCGACCTGGTGAACCAGATCCGCCGCAACGGCATCACGGGCATTGACAGCGCGCTGGTGCTGGATAAACGCTACTTCGATACGTCCACGCGCGACCTCCCCGCCTTTGACGCCGACGAAAGCGCGCCCTACAACGTCGGCCCGGATCCGCTGCTGTATGCATTCAAATCGCTGTCGTTCACGCTGACGCCGAGCCCGGACGGCCAGGTGGTAATCGATGTGCTGCCTCAACTCGCGCAGTTGCAGATCGACAACGAACTGCACGTCACGCGCGGCGCTTGCGCGAGCTCCCTGCCCGCGGCGTCGCCGAGCGTGGTGCAAACCACGGGCGGTTTTGTGCAGGCGTCGTTTATCGGCGACTACCCGTTGCGCTGCGGCCCGCGCACCATCAACGTCGCCGCGCTCGATCACCCCACCTTCTTCGCCAGCGGCTTCCTTGCGCTATGGAAACAGGCGGGCGGCACCTTCAACGGCACCACCCGCGAAGGCCCAACGCCGGTCAGCGCGAGGCTGGTCGGCACTCACCACAGCCCGGTGTTGTCGGATATCGTTCGCGACATCAACAAGTTCAGCAACAACGTGATGGCGCGCAACCTGTTCCTGACCATTGGCGCCGGGATGGGCAAACCGCCGGCGACAACCCAGAAATCAGCAGTGGCGATCCAGGCGTTCCTGCATCGGAGCGCGCTGTCCACGACCGGCCTCTACCTCGATAACGGCTCGGGCCTGTCGCGCGAAGAACACATCACGGCGCAATCGCTCGCCGACCTGCTCACAGCAGCGAATTCGAGCCCGGTGGCACAGGTCTTCTCATCGAGTCGTTGCCCATTGCAGGCGTGGACGGCACCATGCGCAACCGGCTCACCAACGCGGGCGCGGGCGGTAACGCCCACATCAAGACGGGCACGCTGCGCGACGTGCGGGCCATCGCCGGCTACGTGGGCGCGGAGAACGGCGAGAGCTACGTGGTGGTGAGTTTTATCAACGATCCGCGCGCCGAGGCGGCGCGGGCGGCGCATGACGCGCTGCTCGAGTGGGTGTATGAAGGCATCGGCTGAATGAGGCGCTTCCTGACCCGCTTAGAACCCGAGGATGCGCAGTCTGCAAGCACAGGCAAACCCTCGTAGGAAACAATCTCAAACCCTCTTAAAGATTCGGTAAGCTATTGCCACGCCAAGTCGACGACACGCATTGTCCGCAGTGCGTGTCGTACGAAGCCAACGCCCAAGCGGAAAGCCAGCCGACAGAAAACTCGAAGCGGCGTGCAGACCACATGACCAGATAAACGAGGACCGAGGAGATGAAATCAATGAAACCCGCCCTGACGAAACCCGCTGCGCGTCAAACGCGCTGGCTGCTCGCCGTCCAGACGGCCACTGCATGCGCCGCGTTTGCAATGCTGGCCGCGTGCGGCGGGCAGTAGCACAACAACACGCCGCCGGGCGGTGTGACGCTGCAAGTGGTGTCGTTCGGCGACAGTCTTTCGGACGTGGGCACGTATGCACCGGTCGCAGCGAACTTCGGTGGCGGCCGCTTAAAGACGAATCCCGGCCAGGTCTGGACCTAGAACGTGGCCAAGTATTACGGCGGCACGCTGACGGCGGCGAACACCAGCGGCTTCGGCATCCCGCTTTCGCCGGCGAGCGGTTTGGGCTACGCACAAAGGCGGCGCACGCGTGACGCTGCAGCCGGGGGGTGGCCATGCAACACCGGGTACGCCGAACGCCGACTACTCACAGGCCACGAGGATCCCGATCAACGACCAGGTGACCCAGTTCATCACGTCGTATGGCTCGTTCAACGCCAGCCAGCTCGTGCTGGTGAACGGCGGCGCCAACGACATCTTCTACAACCTGACCGTCGAGCAAGCGACTGCCGCCGGCATCCAGGCCCAGCTCGCCGCGGGAACCATCACGCCGGCGCAAGCGCAGGCAGCGGGCGCCACTGCACGGACTGCCGCGACGACGGCCATCAGTCAGGCGGCAATCGACCTGGCGACGGTGGTTGGCCGGGTGCTGCAAACCGGTGTGACACACGTGGTGGTATCGACCATTCCTGATATCGGCGGATCGCCGCAGGGCTTGGCCAGCGCCGATCAAGGCGTGACCTTCCCGCAAGTGACGCAGTTGTTGAACGGCGCGCTGCAGCAGCTGGGCTATTGTCGAAGGTGATCTACGTCGATGCCTACACCTGGGTCGACGGTATCCAGGCGAACTATCAGGCAAACGGCTTCACGGTGTCGAATACGGGTACGGCCTGTAATCTCACCGCGATGATCGCCGCCGCGACCAAGCTGGGCGAGCCAAACCCGACCGCATTCGGCACGTCGCTGTTCTGCTCGCCGCAAACCTACACGGTGGCCGGCGCCGGACCAGACGTACATGTACGCCTACACGGTCCACCCGACCGCATTTGCACGCACTGTTCTCCACGTACTTGGAGCAGCAGATTGCTGCAAGCGGGCTGGGGAAATAAGCCCGGCTGGACGAGCGTGAAATAAAAAATGCCCGGCCGAAGAAGACCAGGCATTTTGGGGGTGGTTCGTCGCCGTCAGGCTGGGGGGTTATCGCTTGTGTCTTCGTACGCGAGGTTAGATACCTTTTTGTATCTGAACTATTCAGGTCACCTTGACCCATGATTCGAAAGGCTTTTGTAGCTGATCTTGTCTGACGTAGCGCCAGCCGCCCGCCCGTCTAGCCCTGCTCTTCAAATGCCGCCGCGCGTCCCAGCCGGTCGTTCACCGCGCTCCATTCCGCCGAATCCGGCAGCGTCTCGATCAAAATCCGCTCGACATTGGCGCAATCAAGCGCGCGCAGCAGACCGTACAGTTCGCGTGCGTAGCTCTGCGGGTCATCAGGCGCAGCAATGAAATGGACATTCGGCGCGTGAGCCCATTTACCCGCGCTCGATGCCCGCGCGACCAGCGCCAGTTTCTTGCCTCCACTCAACGGATGCTCTGCGAGCATCCGTTCCAGCGCCGCGAACGGCAGCAAACTGAGCGGCGTGCGCGGCGCGTAGTGCGCCTTCAGCGTGCCGGAGGCGCGGGGCGCGCTGGCGTCGCTGCCATCGGGCAGACGCGGCATCACACCAAGCACGTCCGCAATCTCCAGCGGACTCACATGCCCTGGTCGGAGCAACGCGGGAAAGCCCCGCGATAAATCAAGAATCGTCGATTCGATGCCCACCTTCGCTGCCCCGCCATCGAGCACATGCACGCTTGCGCCGAACTCATCGCGGACATGTTGAGCCGTGGTCGGGCTGACATGCCCGAACCAGTTCGCCGATGGCCCCGCCACGCCGCCATGACCATCGCGCAGGGTGCTGAAGGTCGTAAGCAACGCCTGCGCCACCGGATGCGACGGGCAGCGGATAGCGACGGAATCCTGCCCGCCGCTGACCACCGCCGGCACGTGCGCCGCGCGCTTGAGGATAAGCGTGAGCGGGCCGGGCCAGAATGCATCAATCAGTTTCTGCGCGTCGGCTGAAAGCGTCTGGACCCAGTACGCCGGATCGCTGCCGGGCGCGAGATGCACGATCACCGGATGATTCGACGGCCGCCCTTTTGCCGCATAGATCCGTGCGATGGCCTCGGGATTCTCGGTATCACCGCCCAGCCCGTAGACGGTTTCAGTCGGAAACGCGACGAGCTGGCCGGCGTCGAGTAACGTGGCCGCCTCCCGGATCTGCCCGACGGTGGGGGTTTCGAAAGTCATCGAGGTCAGTCCAGCGCAATGTGCAGCATGCGGGCGCAATCGCGCGCCACCGTGCGCACTTCTTCCAGCGTGGCCCCGGTGAAATTCACATGGCCCATCTTGCGGTCGGGCCGCGCCTCCTCCTTGCTGTACAGATGCAGGCGCGCAGTCGGCAACGCCATCACGTCATGCCAAGGCGGCGTGCGCGCTTTCGCGCCTTCGAACCAGATATCGCCGAGAATGTTCAGCATGGCGGCCGGCGAATGCTGGCGTGTGTCGCCGAGCGGCATGCCGGTCATTGCACGGACTTGCTGCTCGAACTGGCTGGTCGCGCAGGCATCGACGGTGTAGTGGCCGGAATTGTGCGGGCGTGACGCCATTTCGTTCGCGATCAGCGTGCCGTCTTCGAGGATGAAAAACTCCACGCACAGAACGCCGACGTAATCCAGCTTCGCGGCGATAGTAAGCGCGGCGTCCTGCGCCTGGGCCACGAGAGCAGACGACGCATCCGGCGCCGGCACGACGGTCTTCGCCAGAATTCCGCCAACGTGCTGGTTCTGCGCGAGCGGAAAAACGGTCGACTTCCCATCGCCGGCGCGCGCGATCAGCACCGACACCTCGAACTTCAGCGGCATGCGCTTTTCGAGCACACACGGCACGCCCGCGAGCGACCCGTAAGCCGTGCGCACTTCATCGACATTGCGCACGCTTGTCTGGCCTTTACCGTCGTAGCCAAGGCGCGCCGTCTTCAGAATGCCCGGCAACATGGCGGCTATCTGTTCGTCGCTTAAGGCGGCCAGCGCCTCGGGCGACTCGATCACCACATGCGGCGCCACCGGCACGCCCGCGCTCGCGATAAACCGTTTCTCCGCCACGCGATCCTGTGCAATGGCGACACATCGACCGGCGGGGCTGACAAACGTGGTTTTCGCGAGGAAATCGAGACTGGCGGACGGCACGTTCTCGAATTCCGTCGATACTGCCGCACACAAGCGCGCGAGTTCGGTCAGCGCGGCGGGGTCGTCGTAGGCTGCACGCAGGTGTTTATCGGCGACGGAACCAGCCGGACTCGCCTCGTCCGGATCGAGGACCGCCACGCGATAGCCTATGGACTGCGCGGCGAAACAGAACATGCGGCCAAGCTGGCCGCCGCCGACCATGCCGAGCCATGCGCCCGGCTGGATGGGAGAACTGAGTTGGATGTGTGCGTTCATCTTGTGGGGTCGGTCAATCAGTCTCGGCCGGAAATTTTGCCGGAGGTGTTGCGTGAAACTGCTGCATTTATTTAACTGGTCGTTTACAGCGGCGGGAGGACCATGGCGTGCGCTGCGTCCTTCTGGCGCGTGCGGAATGCCGCGAGTTTGTCAGCGTAGGCCGTTTGGGTGACAGCGAGTATGGAAACCGCGAACAACGCCGCGTTCGCCGCCCCCACCTCGCCGATAGCAAACGTCGCCACGGGCACGTCCTTGGGCATCTGCATGATCGAATGCAGCGAATCCACGCCTTTCAAATATTTACTCGATACCGGTACGCCCAGCACCGGCACCGTGGTCTTGGCGGCAAGCATGCCCGGCAAATGCGCCGCGCCGCCCGCTCCCGCGATGATCGCCGCAAGGCCACGCGTCCGCGCGCTTTCGGCGTAGGCGAACATTTCGTCGGGCATACGGTGGGCCGATACAACCTTCGCTTCGTAAGGTACGCCGAATTCCTGCAGGATCGCGACCGCATTTTTCATCACGTCCCAGTCGGAACTGGAACCCATCAATACGCCGATCAACGGTGCGTCATGCGTGTGGGCCGCGGCGGCGGTCTGGACTTCGCTCATCGTGCTGCATTCCTTTGGGGTGGACAGGCCTTCGGCGGCCTTTTTCGGGTGATGCGGATTGATAGCTTACCGGTCATCATGGAACGGCTTTCGGGACTGGGCGCTGCACGGCCGGACGCACGGGTGCGCTGATCGCCCACGGCTTTTTCCTTAACGTTACAACGGCCAAACCACCGGAAACGCCCGCAGCA
This sequence comes from uncultured Caballeronia sp., assembly GCA_940588625.1. Lineage (GTDB taxonomy): Bacteria > Pseudomonadota > Gammaproteobacteria > Burkholderiales > Burkholderiaceae > Caballeronia. Next base: position 18,128 of record CALNPU010000001.1, on the reverse strand, counting down.
GCGAGTGCCATCTTGGCCGGCCAAGCCGTCTGAAACCTTACGACAGCGACTGCCCGGTCAACCGTTGCAGTGCTTCTTCGTACTTCTCGGCCGTTTTCGCGACCACATCCTCGGGCAGCTTGGGCGCCGGGGGCGTTTTGCCCCACGCTTGCGTTTCGAGCCAGTCGCGCACGAACTGCTTGTCGAACGATGGCAGGTTCGTGCCGACCTGATACCCGTCCGCCGGCCAGAAACGCGATGAATCCGCTGTCAGCACTTCGTCCATCAGGAACAGCTCGCCGCGCGTGTCCAGCCCGAATTCGAACTTCGTATCCGCGATGATGATGCCGCGCGTTGTCGCGTACTCGGCCGCTTCCTTGTACAGCTTGATCGAAATCTCGCGGATGGTGGCCGAGCGCTCCGTGCCAATCCGGCGCTCCATCTCATCGTAGGTGATGTTTTCGTCGTGATGGCCCATTTCCGCCTTCGCTGCCGGCGTGAAAATCGGCTCGGGCAGCTTTTCCGCGTTCTTCAGGCCCGGCGGCAATGCCACGCTGCAGACCGAACCCGTGGCCTGATAGTCCTTCCAGCCGCTACCGGCCAAATAACCGCGCACGACCGCTTCCACCAGGATCGGCTCCAGGCGCTTCACGACGACGGCGCGGCCTTTGACCTGATCGGCTTCATCGGCGGCAACGACGGTTGCCGGATCGATGCCCGTATTGTGGTTCGGCACGATGTGCGAGAGCTTCGCGAACCAGAAATCGGCCATCTGGTTCAGGACGCGGCCCTTGTTCGGAATGGGCTCGCCCATGATCACGTCGAACGACGAGAGGCGGTCGGTGGTGACGATCAGGAGCTTGTCCTTACCGACTGCGTAGTTGTCGCGGACTTTGCCGCGGCCAAGCAGGGGCAAAGATTTCAGCGTGGATTCGTACAGCGGGGAATGTGAGGTGGACATCGTCATCTACCGGAAAAGTGCCGCAAATCAAGCTGAGAGAAAAAACCAACACGCCGTTCCCCGGAATTGCGGGAACGGCGGTTCGTGTCGGCTGGCCCTGTCAGGCGCCCGGGGTCAGCCTTTGCATTCATTCTGCGTATCGATACCCGGCGCAAAACCGGGCGACAAGCGCGACTCAACGCTATTGCTATTGTAAAGGGTCCGGCGGACGACTCGGTTCTGGTTCATCGACGGTGAGGCTGCAGACGAAATCGCCCGCTACGCCGTCGAGGATAGCCATCTCAAAAAAGGCCGTCCAGCGGGCCGTTCAAACGCCGACCTCGGGCTTATGGCTCACGGCAGGTTGGCGCTTCAGACCGGGTCGAAGCGCTTATCTCGATTTGCTTACCTGACGATTTGCGCCAGTTCGCTGGACTTGTACTTCTCGGCGATTTTATCGAGCAGGACCGGTTTGATCTTGCTCGCCTGGCCCTCGCAGCGGAATTGCATGTAGCGTTCGAGGCAAATCTTCTTCGCCGCCTCGCGGGCGGGTTTCAAGTAGTTGCGCGGATCGAATTTCGACGGATTTTCGCCGAAATAGCGGCGAATTGCACCCGTTATTGCGAGACGCAGGTCGGTATCGATGTTCGCCTTGCGAACGCCGTGACGGATGCCTTCCTGGATTTCCTCGACCGGCACGCCATAGGTTTCCTTCATGTCGCCGCTGAATTCGCGGATTTCGGCCAGCAGGTCTTGCGGCACCGACGACGATCCGTGCATCACCAGATGGGGGTTCGGGATGCGTTGGTGGATTTCCTTGATGCGCTGGATGGCAAGGATATCGCCCGTAGGCTTCTTGGCGAATTTGTACGCACCGTGCGACGTGCCAATAGCGATAGCCAACGCGTCGCACTGGGTTTGCTTCACGAAGTCGGCGGCTTGTTCGACGTCGGTGAGCAACTGCTCGCGGGTCATGGTGCCTTCGGCGCCGTGACCGTCTTCCTTGTTTTCGAGCGAGCCGAGCACTCCAAGTTCGGCTTCCACCGTCACGCCAATGGAATGGGCTGCTTCGACCACTTTGTGCGAGACGTCGACGTTGTATTCATACGATGCGACGCTTTTGCCGTCGGCTTCAAGCGAGCCGTCCATCATGACGCTGGTGAAACCGCTGCGGATGGCGGCCATGCAGACTGCGGGGGACTTGCCCGTGGTCCTGGTGCATCAAGACCGGGATATGGGGATATGACTCGACCGCTGCTTCAATCAGGTGACGCAGGAACGCTTCTCCGGCGTATTTCCGCGCGCCGGCGGAGGCCACCGGTGCGTTGACTTGGTCGGCAACCGACATGATGGCTTGTACTTGCTCCAGGTTGTTGACGTTGAACGCCGGAAGCACGTAGCCGTTTTCAGCAGCGTGATCCAGCAGTTGTCGTATTGTATTGATACGAGAGGCGGGTAAAACTCCTTGAGATGGAACGAATTCTTTTTTTGGCTGTTTGCGGTGTTTTTGCTCTTTTGGGCATCGCCAAGTTTGTAATATTTTAGCCGGGCCAATAGGGGCCCTATGTGCTCGTTCGCACCGGTCGGTGGACGGGTTTGGGGGGACGTTGTTGGCAGGGCGAGAGGATGCGGCGGGGACAAAGCTTGAGATGGTGGCGTGAGTCAATGCCGGGTGGGCAAGTTCCGGGGTGAGTGGTCGGAGTCAATGCCGCGCTGCTACTGCTTGCCGCAGCACTACATCATCAACCCCGAGCCCCATCCCTTGTGCGAACGAAATTAAAACGGATCGCCTACGCGCGCAATCTTCATTGCGTTAGTGCCGCCGGCCTGCCCCATTGGCTCGCCGACAGTCAACACAACCATATCGCCGCGTGCGGCATACCCCTTCGAAACAACCACCTCCAGCGCCTGCTGAAGCGTGATATCGCGATCGGTGTTCGTATCCAGGTGCAACGACGTCACGTTCCGATAAAGCGCCATCGTCCGCTCACTGCTAATGCGAGGCGTCAGCGCAAAAATGGGGACATGCGACCAGTGCCGCGACATCCACAACGCCGTCGCCCCCGACTCGGTCAAGGCAACAATCGCCTTCGCACCCAGGTGGTAAGCCGTGAACAACGCACCCATCGCAATGGATTGATCGATCCGTGTGAAGGTGCGATCAAGGAAATCCTTGTCAAGCTCGCTCTGCTCAGACTTCTCAGCCTCCAGGCAAATGGCCGCCATTGTCTCGATGGTTGTCACGGGATATTTGCCCGCCGCCGTCTCCGCCGACAACATCACCGCATCCGTACCGTCCAGCACCGCATTCGCCACGTCGGACACTTCGGCACGCGTGGGCACAGGCGCATGGATCATCGACTCCATCATTTGCGTAGCCGTGATCACAAACTTGTTCGACTCGCGCGCCATCCGGATCATCCGCTTCTGCAGCGCCGGTACAGCCGCATTACCCACTTCCACCGCGAGATCACCACGCGCAACCATGATGCCGTCCGAGGCATCAAGAATGCCCTGCAACGCCGGAATGGCCTCCGCACGCTCGATCTTCGCGATCATCTTCGGCTTGATGCCATAAGGCGCGCCCGCGATGTTCGCCAGTTGCCGTGCCATCTCCATGTCCGTAGCGTTCTTCGGAAACGACACTGCCACGAAGTCCGCGCCGAGGGACATCGCCGTCTTGATGTCCTCCATGTCCTTCTCGGTCAACGCCGGCGCAGTCAGACCGCCGCCCTGCCGGTTGATGCCCTTGTTGTTCGAAAGATCTCCGCCCACTTTCACCGTGGTATGGATCTCTTCGCCGATCACACGAACCACGTCGAGCACGATCAGCCCGTCGGTCAACAACAGCACATCGCCCGCGCGCAGGTCACGTGGCAAATCGGGGTAATCCAGGCCAACTCGTTCACCATTGCCCAACTTACAACGGGCGTCGAGGATGAACGAATTGCCCGCAATTAACGTGATCTTGCCGTTTTCGAACTTGCCCACGCGAATCTTCGGGCCTTGCAAATCAGCCATCAGCGCCACTTCGCGACCGCATTGCTTGGCGGCGTCGCGAACGTATTGCGCGCACTGGCGATGGTCGTCGGCGGTGCCGTGCGAGAAGTTGAAGCGAACCACGTCGAGACCCGCCTGCATCATTTGCAGCAGGATCTCAGGGGTACTGGAAGCGGGACCGATAGTGGCGACAATCTTTGTAGCGCGATGCATGGAATTCCTCGTCTGGGTGGTATCGCCTGAAACAGCGCTGCGAGTACGGTGTGCCGACGGGAATGAAAAGGTCTCCGCCTGCGAACGCACGCCGGCTCGAGCCGGCGTCGCTTTATGATGGCTAGATATCTGCCCGGCGACCGGGATTAGCAACGCACTCGCGCCGCCAATCATGACCGCCACTTCCTTGCTTATTACCTTCTTTCCTGCTTTAACTCCGAACCAAGCCGGGCCGGCGCCGCAGCGGAACGCTTCGACTTGGCCGGTGCGCGAGCAGGGCTGAGGTCAGGTTTCACCCCAACCTGCACCCTCGATTCAATTTCGGCAGCCACCGATAAACCAGCGTCGGCAACCAACTCTTCTTTTTATCTGCAAGCAACTACGGACTCGGGACGATTGCTCTTCGGCGTGGCTCGTTTCATGGGCTCAGGCCTGCGATTCGAGCACTTCCACTGCAGGCAAAGTCTTGCCTTCCAAAAACTCCAGGAACGCGCCGCCGCCAGTCGATATATAAGAGATTTTGTCGTGGATGCCGTACTTCTGGATGGCCGCGAGCGTGTCGCCGCCGCCTGCAATCGAGAACGCCAATGAGTTCGCAATCGCATCCGCCAACGTCTTCGTACCGTTGCCGAACTGGTCGAATTCGAACACGCCGACCGGCCCGTTCCACATGATCGTGCCCGCCTTCTCCAGCTGCGCAGCAAGCGCTTTGGCGGTGTCCGGACCGATATCGAGGATCAAATCGTCGTCCTGCACTTGATCCACGGCTTTCGTTTCAGTCTTGGCCGTCGCAGCGAATTCTTTGGCAGTCACGACGTCGCTCGGGATAGGCACTAACGCGCCACGCGCCCGCGCTTCGCTGATGATGGTTTTGGCTTCATCGACGAGATCCTTCTCCGCCAGCGACTTGCCGATCTTCAACCCCGACGCGAGCATGAACGTATTGGCAATGCCGCCGCCCACGATCAGCTGATCCACCTTCTCCGCGAGCGACTTGAGGATGGTGAGTTTCGTCGATACCTTCGATCCTGCGACAATCGCCACCAGCGGGCGCTTCGGCTCGCCAAGCGCCTTGCCCAATGCATCCAGTTCAGCGGCGAACAGCGGGCCGGCGCATGCCACGGGCGCGTATTTCGCGATGCCGTGCGTGGTCACTTCCGCTCGATGCGCGGTGCCGAACGCGTCGTTCACATAGATATCGCAGAATTTGGCGAGCTTCTGTGAAAGCGCGTCGTCGTTTTTCTTCTCACCCTTGTTGCAGCGGCAGTTTTCGAGCAGCACGACCTGACCCGGCTGAACCTGCACGCCGTCAACCCAGTCGGCGATCAGCGGCATATCGCGGCCGAGCAATTCGCCAAGGCGCTTGGCCACCGGCGCAAGCGAGTCTTCAGGCTTGAACTGCCCTTCCGTCGGGCGGCCCAGATGGGACGTGACCATCACAGCGGCGCCCGCTGCCAGCGCTTGTTGAATGGCCGGCACCGAGGCGCGCACGCGCGTGTCTTCGGTGATGTTGCCCTGATCATCCCGCGGGACGTTGAGGTCAGCACGAATGAAAGCACGTTTGCCGGACACTTTGCCTTCGGCAATCAGATCGGTGAAACACAGTATTTTCGTCATGGGAGTCAGCGTGTGAGCGGGTGATTGGAAAGCGGTTCGGGCGAGTTACATCTGCGAACCCTGGTCTTATGCAAGCGGGCTCACGAGGATCGCTACGGGGAAATCGAAGTGCTCAGGACCATTCCGGTATCAAGCCGGCGTGCGTGCAACGTCACAAGGCAGCCAGCGCCAAGCGGACGATTCGAACAAGCAAGGGACAACGAAACAAAGCGTGCCGCGCCTTTCGCCAAAGACCTGGAGGCCCAGGCGACGAGGCGTTGCAGAGGAGAATGGAGCGAGTGAAGCTGGTGTGCGGTGACTGCCAGATACACGTTTCGACCTCATTCGATACGACAGCGAGAGTGCCATTTTAACCGATACCCATGCCCGCCCGACGCTGGAAACGCAAATCCCCGGGATTCGGAAACAGCGATTTTGCGATGCTTTGCATGACGCACCGCAACAAAATCAAGCTCAGGCGAACAGCCGCAACGCCGTGAAGACCATCATGCTGACGACGATTGTCCCGAGCATTCCCCGACGCCAGAGAAACCAGGCGAGACCACACAGGGATGCGTAGAGCGCGTGATTCGAGAAGGCGCTCGACAGGCCGTTCGGCGTGGTGAGCAAGTCAGGCAAGCGCTGCGCCCGCCGCACGCGCTCGGGCAGGATCATGCGCTCGCCGCCCATCAGGAACAGCGGGCGTGTGATGCCGGTGATCAGCGCCATGCCGGCTATTGCCAGCCAGACTTGAGCGGCGCTCATCGGGCGCTCCGAGTGGCCTTGGGGTTGACCGGCGATTTGTCGAGGATCGGATAGGGGATTCTTCAGTGGCTCGACGTCGGCGAGACGGGCCACGGGGGTTTCCGAACGCCTTGCTGCGCTGATGGTCTGCCCTGATCCCATCTTCTCGGCCATGAGATCGGCGAATGTGCCGGCTGGCAGCGCCGCCGCCACTGCCAGCGGTAATGAAAGCCGGTACGGCAGGTCGATAATCAACGCGATAACGCTTGTCACGCCAACAGCCGCCAGCGTGGAGCGCGTAGTGATAGCCGAGACAATCAGCGGAATCAGCGCCAGCGTGCCGGCGAGTTCGAGACCCCAGTTATCGGGGAAAAAACTGGCGAGCAGGATGCCCACTATGGACGACACTTGCCACGACGACCAGCTAGTTGCCGCCATGCCCTAGAAAAACGCCTCCTTGCCAGGCTGATAGCCGGTCTGGAAATTATGCTTCTGGAACATCAGGTAAATGATGTCGCCATTGAAATAACCGAGCACCAGCCGGCGGCGCAACGGCAAATAGGCGAAATGAGGCGCAAGCCCGGCGCTGAAAATGACGAACCGCAGGTTGACCATGGCGGCAGTCAGCAGGATGGTCCAGAGCGGTAGCTTCGCGGCGAACAACGGCAGCACGGCCAGTTGCGACGATCCCGCGTAGGCCGCGAGCGACATGCCGAGCGCCTGCGGGTCAGCACGGACTTGGCCATCGCAATACCTGTGACAAGACCCCACGAGAACGTGGCTGGAACCGCCGGAGAGAGAGTTTTGACGCCATCGAGAAACGCGCGTTGGTTGAGGTCTGACAGCCGGTCGAACATGGAGATTGGTGCGAGTCGCGGTGTGCTTGTGCGGTTGAGCGGCGGAATCCGGCGAAGAACGGGCAAGAGCAGACAAGAGCCGGACGATTGGCACGGACCCGCCGCGGACCGAGCCTGAATCGTCGACTATGAATCGCTGGCTAAAACGACCCGAAACCACCGCGCCGAGCTTTGAATCACGCCCTGTCACCGCGATCAAGCCAACCGATCCGCATGGCGGGCTTTCAGGTGTTCCTCACGGTTTGCTTTCGAATCGTAACTTTGACTGCACCCTGAGCACATCGCATAACGGCGAAAGGTGAGTTATAGCGTCGTGAAAGGCGCCAAATGGCCGACAGCGCCCATTTTTTAATCGAAAAGACGCTAAAATAACAGTTTTTGGCTGCCCGGTCGTTTGCCGGTTCTGCGCTGGAATCCTGTGCTCCGCGCGCTGTCTTCAAACAAGCGCAACGGCTGGGAACAAGGCGCAGAAAGCCCGTTGTCATCGTCATGCCGGTTAAGCGAGCGAAAGACGCGGGCTGGAAAGCTGGCAACCAAGCTAGCGAGATACGCTGGCGCAATCCGGCGACCCACTCAATATCTGCACACAACTTGCCAGGAGAATCGTATGTCAATGGCCGACCGCAACGGCAAGATCTGGATGGATGGCAAGCTGATCGACTGGCGCGACGCCAACATCCACGTGCTCACCCACACGCTACACTACGGCATGGGCGTTTTTGAAGGCGTTCGCGCCTACAAAACCGGCAACGGCACGTCGATCTTCCGTCTGAAAGACCACACCAAGCGCCTGCTCAACTCAGCCAAGATCTTCCAGATGGAAGTGCCGTTCGACCACGCAACGCTCGAAGCCGCGCAGCTCGAAGTGGTCGGCTTGAACAAGCTGGAATCCTGCTATATCCGCCCGATCATCTGGGTGGGATCGGAGAAGCTGGGGGTATCGGCGAAAGGCAACGCTATTCACGTCGCGATCGCCGCGTGGCCGTGGGGCGCCTATCTCGGCGACGACGGCATTACGAAGGGCATCCGCGTCAAGACGTCGTCGTTCACGCGCCATCACGTGAATGTTTCCATGGTCCGCGCCAAGGCGTCGGGCTGGTACGTGAACTCGATTCTTGCGAACCAGGAAGCCATCACCGACGGTTACGACGAAGCGCTGCTGCTCGACGTGGACGGCTACGTGTCAGAAGGCTCCGGTGAAAACTTCTTCCTGGTGAACAATGGCAAGCTGTACACGCCGGACCTGGCTTCGTGCCTGGACGGCATCACGCGCGACACAGTTATCATGCTCGCACACGACTTCGGTATTCCGGTGATCGAAAAGCGCATCACCCGCGACGAAGTCTACACCTGTGACGAAGCGTTTTTCACCGGCACGGCCGCTGAAGTCACGCCGATCCGCGAGTTGGACAATCGCACCATTGGCGAAGGCAAGCGTGGCCCGATCACCGAGAAGCTGCAAAGCGCATTCTTCGATATCGTGAGCGGCAAGAACGAAAAGTACGCCGGTTGGCTTGCGCAGGTTAAGTAACCGAGCTTAGGTATCTTAAGGTGCAATCCAACGCATGACGTGCGGCGGTGAGCCGGATTTTCTGGGGCTTCGTGTCTGAATACCGGACTCGAAAAACCAGGCTTGCCGCGTCCCCAGACTAGAACGAACGAGATTCCTCATGAGCGAACTGAAGGAAATGCCGCTGGTCCAATTGTCGGCGAAAGATCTGCCGGCGTTCTGCCCGAACCCCAACATGCCGCGCTGGAGCACGCATCCGCGCGTTTTCCTCGATATTACCCACGGCGAAGCGCGTTGCCCGTATTGCGGCACGCGCTACAAGCTGAAAGACGGCGAAATGATCAAGGGTCATTGAATCTTCGTCTTCGCGAAGAAAGCGGCTGGCGGCCTGAACTACACCGCCCGCTTTTTCCGCGGCCACTAGCCATGTTGTGCCGCAACCAGCCGATGCTGCAGCTGATCCCGTTGAACATCACGCTCCGGCCGCGCTCGGTGCCTTGACGGCACAACACATCGCGCCTCGACACCGGACACGCCGGGTGCCGGGCGCTCCCCCATAGCAACAACGCGCCCGCCTGCATGGCGTAAGCTGCGTTATTTTTGAGACTGGAACTTAAATAGATGCGTCGCGCGTTGGTTACCGCACCGAACTGGATTGGTGACGCATTGATGGCGCAGCCGCTGTTTTCGCTGCTGAAGAAGTTGCATCCGCGCATTGTCATCGATGCTGTCGCGCCCGCCTGGGTCGCGCCCGTGCTGGAACGCATGCCCGAGATCCACGACGTCTACGCCACCGATCTCGCCCACGGCAAGTTGCAAATGCTGCGCCGTTGGCAACTGGCGAGCGATTTGCGCGACGTGGGTTACGACGCTGCGTACGTGCTGCCGAACTCGTTCAAATCAGCGCTGATTCCGTGGATGGCGAGGATCAACCTGCGGGTTGGCTATACGGGCGAAAGCCGTTATGGCGTGCTCAACGTGCGGCACGCAAATCCGGCCAAGGGCCAACGCCCGCCCATGGTGGGCCAGTACGCCGCGCTCGCCTACGCGCCGGGCGCGAAGCTGCCGTGGCTGCGGGAAAACGCGACGGTTCCCATGCCGGTACCGCGGCTCGATGCCGACTTGAACGAAGCGGCGCGCGTCTCCACCCGCTTTAATCTGGATACGCGCGCGCCGCTCGTGGTGTTTTGTCCGGGTGCGGAATATGGTCCGGCGAAACGCTGGCCGCCCGAGCATTTCGCGGTGCTCGCGCAGTTCATCGCGAAATCGTTCCCGTATGCGCGGATCGTCGCGCTTGGGTCGCCGAAAGATTCGCCTATCGCGCAGGCCATTGCTAATCGCGCGCCGAATGTGCGCAACCTGTGCGGGCAAACGTCCCTGGGCGAAGCCTGCGCGCTGATCTCGCGCGCCAGCGCCGTGGTCACCAACGATTCCGGCCTGATGCATGTGGCCGTCGCGCTGCGTCGCCCGCTGGTGGCCGTGTTCGGCTCGACCGACCCGCGCCACACACCGCCCCTCTCAGATCTCGCAAAGGTACAATGGCTGCACCTCGAATGCAGTCCGTGCTTTGCCCGCGAGTGTCCGCTGGGTCATTTGAACTGTTTGCGCGAACTCGGCGCCGAGCAAGTTTTCGGGGATTTGCGCGGCATGTTGATGATGCAGCGCCATTAAAGCGGGTTTGGCTGAAGCGGCTTCGGTGTCGTGGCTCATGCTGATTGAGCCGGCTTGGCCGAACCGCTTCGAAGATTGCTTCATGACTTCGTCAGAGCAGCGTCTGCCACGCCAGGTTCTCCTGGCGCGGTGTCCGCATCCTCCGAGTTCCCATCGGCGGCGCGTTTGCGGTTCCGAGCCAGTCCTGACATGCCAATGTCCCTAAGCCGGGGCCATGCTTTTGAAACTTGACCGAACCATGGCGCTTTACTGTCCGACAACATTGGGCGCCATGCATCGACCGTTAGAGACCCACTAGCCATGCCACGTTTTGCCCGCCTCTTCGAAGCCGCCGCCGATACCCTCAACGCCTACTACCAGGCTGTCGCGGAGGGCAATATCGACAGCGTCATGGCGCTCTGGATCGACGAGGAATTCGCCACTTTCATCTGTGCGGACGGTTCGCACCTGAGCGGCCTGGACAGCATTCGCGCGGGTCTTTCGACGCAACTGGAGAACCGGCCGGTCACGGTCGAGCCACTCGATATCCGCGTCTACGACAGTCTCGGCACCGTGGTCTACGCTATCGCCGAAGCGCATCAGCCGGTCGAGCCGGGCAGTTCGCCCATCATGGTGTTCAGCACCTACGTGATGGTCCACGAACGTGGGGAATGGCGCATTGCACATATCCACGCTAGTGCGATGCCAGACGAAGCCGCCGGCCAGGTTACGGCGAAAATGCGACATGGACAAGGTCCGCTGCATTGACATCGGGTTTGCGGGTACGCTAGGCAAGGTAGCTGGCGTCTGCGGCTCGACGATTACTCTGCCAGGCTGATTGGAAATAAATAGGCCTTTGAAACCGACCTGCAGACCGCCTACCCGTTTATCCAGCATCCTGTGTGAAGACACGCAATGAAACGCGATCCTGTTCATCTCATTCCTGACGCTCCAGCGCTCAATACCCCTTCTGCGCCTGAGCAGACCGCTTCGGCCGCTCTCCATGCAGTGAGCCAACCAAAACCTGAACCGCTGGCCGAGTGGCTGTACCGGCCGCCTCGATGGCTGCCCACCGCGCATCCGCAGACCGTCGTGCCGACCTTGTTTGCACAGCGGCCGACGGTGAAATATCGGCGAGAACGATGGACACCCCCCCGACGGCGATTTCATCGATCTCGACTGGCTGTCTTATGACGTGGATGGCGAAGGCCATACGCGCATAACGCAAGGCGAACGACAGGAAACGGTTTCCGCACCGATCAATGAAGGCAAGCCGTCGCAGAATGGGGGCTCGGCAGCAGCGCGGGCTGCATCCCCCTTCCCCGACCCGAGCACACCGCTTTTTTGTGCTGTTCCACGGACTCGAAGGCAGCTCGGACTCGCACTACGCACGCGTGCTGATGGCCGAAGCCAAGGCGCGCGGTTGGTTTGACGTGGTGCCGCATTTCCGCAGTTGCGGCGGCTTGATGAACCTCCTGCCGCGCTTTTACCATCTCGCCGATAGCGCTGAAGTCGACTGGGTCTTGCGTCGATTAAAGGCGCAACATGCGGGGCCGGTGATCGCGGCGGGGGTATCGCTGGGCGTCAACGTGCTGCTGCGCTGGCTGTGGCGAGCAGGAACATGACGCAGCCGCCATCCTGGATGCGCCACCGCGGCAATCTCCGCTCCTCTCGATGTCCATGCAGGTGGGCGCAATATCGCAGGGTTTCGGCATGGTCTACACACGCAGCGCTCAAGCGCAAGGCGCTGGCGAAACTCGACCGGGATCCCGGCCTGTTCGACCGCGAAGCCATGTTCGCGGCCCGCACCGCACGCCTTCGATAACGCCGTGACCGCGACGCTGCACGGTTTCCGCGATACCGACGACTACTGGACCCGCACCACCACGCGGCCCTATTTGCCGCGCATCGCCATTCCAACGCTGCTTCTGAATGCCCGCAACGATCCGTTCCTGCCCGGGCGGGTGTTGCCGTCGGCGGCGGAAGTGTCGGCGGCTGTGACCCTCGATCAACCCGAGCATGGCGGCCACGTCGGTTTTATGACCGGGCCGTTTCCGAGGCGGATAGACTGGTTATCGCAGCGAGTGTTCGGCTATTTGCAGACCCATGTGCGACAGGCAAAACCCGCACAATCTTCACCGGATTCCGAGCATGGATAAGATCGTCAAACAGGCGCTGGCCAAATGGCCCAACGTCCCGCATTGCACCGGCTGGCTGCTGCTCGACCGGCGCGGCCAGTGGCGCATGCGCGACGACACCACGCAGGCGGCAGGCCTTCCCGGCGATATCATCCGGCACGACGCGTTGCTCGGCTTCATCAACCGGAACTATGCCGCCGATGCCGACGGTCAGTGGTTCTTTCAAAACGGCCCGCAGCGCGTGTATGTGGAACTGGGTTACACGCCGTGGATCGTGCGGTTGAGTGAGTTGCACGACGCGACGGACAGCGCGCTGCGGCTGATCGATCACGCGGGCGGGCAATTTGAACCGGCGGCGGCTTGGCTCGACGATGAAGGCGGCGTGCTGTTCTTGGATGGTTCGGATGTTCCGCGCGTCGCCGCGTTGCACGATCACGATATCGATCTGTTTTCCACACACGCCGATCTCGACGATAACGGCGGCGTGTTCCATTTCGCGGCTGGCGTGGACCTGGCGCTGGGGCACATCGATCAGGCGGATGTGGCGGGCAAGTTTGGGTTTGTTACGAGTCCGGCGGCGAAAGCGGCGGCCTCGTAAAGCCTCTTAACTAATCGTCCTTCTCCAACTCGCGCTCTTGAGGTCGCGGGCAGCCTGCAATTGCCGGATCGCCGATGGCCCCGCACCATCGAGCGCGAGTTTCTCCGCCATCGCGCGATGCTGCTGCATTGGATCGTTCGCGCCGACACTCGCCTGCGCCAGATATCGCCACCAGTCGGGCTGAGCGGGATCGGCGCGGGTTTCGCGGCGAGCGAGCATGGGCATCGGTAAAGCGATGCGCCGATAGCAGCGCCTGCAAGTGCGTCTCGACAGCGGTGTGGGAATCGGGCCAGCGCTGCTGGGCGATGTCGGCGAGATGCACGGCTTCGGCGTCGTAACCCGAGAGGCGCGCGATCTTGGCGACGAGAACGTCGAGACTCGGGGAACTGCGCTGCGGCCGGCGTGCTGTGGTGACGGTGCCGGGAGTGGCTGATGGACCCGCGGCGTTTAGCGATGCCAGGGCTGTGCTGGCCACGAGGCGACATCAATTGAAGGTGCCGGGGTGTTGGTTGATGGGGTGCGTTGTGCGGCGCTTCCGGGTGCTTCGGACGATAACGAAGGTTTGCTGGCTGTGCTCGTTAAGGCTTGACGGGGTCGCGGCGAAACCGACCCCATGCCTGTGTTTGCGCCTGGTCCCCTTCTCCCACGCTACCTTCAAACGCCTGCCGTGCTTACGTGCTTAACCCAACGCTTTAGTCGCGGCGTCGTAATCACCCAATAAGGTCTGTGCGAGCGCTACTCCATACCAGTTCGCCGATACATTCAGCGCAGTCTCATCGCGGATTTCAGCGCGCAAGCGACTGGCGATATCGTGACTAGCCGATTTCACCTGCAACACGCGCGCCCGTGCTCGCACGAAACCGTACTCCGATCCCTGGCGCGGTTGTCGATACGACACCCGGCGCGCCCGGTCCTCCATCCTCCATATCGGCTATCCGCTCGCCGGTGAGCGGATGCGTGCGCAGATACGGCGGCAAGCCGTTGTCACCCATGGTCGTACAGTCAAGGCGCACGAAAAAGGCGACCATCGCGTAGGGGTCGTAGCCGGCTGCGCTCAGCATCTGGAAGCCGACGCGGTCCGCCTCGTGTTCCGCCGCGCGCGAAAAACGTAACTGGCTATCGAGCGCGAACGCCTGCTCGCCCATCGCGATGCCTAAGGTCACCGCTGCGTGCCACCACGCCCGCCAGCACGCCGAACAGCATGGCCGCGAGCGCCGCATAACCGCTGTGCTCGCTCGTGCCCATCATGCGAGTGATGTGCTGCTGTAGCACATGTCCCATCTCGTGTCCAACCACCGACGCCAGTTCCGACTCCGTTTCGCTCGTTGCAATTAAGCCCGTCTTCACGCCGATAAAACCGCCTGGCATGGAGAACGCGTTGATCTGCGGATCGCGGACGGCGAAGAGATCGAAGTCCGGTAGATAGCTGCCGATGTATTGCATCGTCGCCACCGATAAGCGCGTCGCAATCGAATTCAGATAGTCGCGGATGAGCTAGTCATCGAGTTAATCGGGGTCGCGGCGCAGGTCGCGCATCAACTGCTCGCCAAGCCGGTCGGTACTCGACCTGCGGGGTGAGCTTGCCGCCGGAACCATCGCCGAGATCGGGCAGTTGCAGCGCGTTCATCGATGCCTGGAGACCCGCCTTTTCACCCGGGCGATTCGCGAAACGGGCTTCGGCGCCGCCGTAGAGGCCGAAGACGTTGGTGTCGATTGCGGTTGGGCTTGGGCTTGTTGGGGCGTCGGTGGGTGGGGATGGCGCTGGCGCGAAATCGGGGAGGGGTTTGGCGGTGGACGATGTGGTCGACGCATTCGACATGTTCGACGCATTCGCAGCTTGTGCAGCTGAAACCGCTTGCGCGAACGCGCTGGGCGGCATGGCCACGGTCAGGCACAACACGGCGGCAACTAGTCGGTTTGGACGCGTGGCAAACTTTGCTATATGGTCGCCGGGGTGGCGCGCGGCCATCCGCTGAAACGCTGTGAACGGACAAGCGAAAACGATTTGAAAGGCTTATCGTAGCAGCGTGTGCGCGCCTGGACCACCCATGCGCCGCTGTTATGATGAGCGCCCGTTGCAAGGAGAGGTTATGTCCGGACTTACACATTTCGATGCTTCTGGCGAAGCGCGCACATGGTCGATGTCGGCGACAAAGGCGAGACGCGTCGCATGGCCATCGCGCGTGGTTCCATCGTGATGCTGCCCGCCACGCTCGCGCTGATCCGCGACGGCAAGGCTAAAAAAGGCGATGTACTCGGCGTGGCGCGAATCGCTGCGATCCAGGGTGCCAAACGCACCTCCGATCTGATCCCGCTATGCCATCCACTGGCGTTGACGCGAGTGGCGGTGGATTTTTCCATCGATGAAAAACTGCCCGGCGTGTTTTGCGAAGTACACGTTGAAACGGTCGGGCGCGCGGGCGTGGAGATGGAGCGCTGACCGCCCGTGCAGGTGGGACTGCTGACGGTTTATGACATGTGAAAAGTAGTGGATCGCGGAATGACGATCACCAATGTGAAGGTGCTGGAGAAGCACGGAGGGAAGTCGGGGGATTGGGTGGCGGGGAAGTTGAATTTGAATGTCCTCCGCCGGCACTGAGCCCTTGTAAATCACTGCCGGTGCCTGGCAAGCAATGAAATTTAGTCGAGAAAAGGCAGTTCCAACGCGAGTCGGAACTGCCTTTTCCCCAGCAACAATCGATCCCTTCGACTTCGAGACCCCCAGCCTCACCAAGGCTGGCGAATCAACCACTCGCTGCCTCAATCGTCCCCGTCATCACTATCATCGTCAGTGGTCGACGGTGCGGGCACGCCATACATCTTCATCAGTTCAGCCTTAAACCCGGCCAACGGTTTACCCTGATCGTCCAGTAACTGATAAACATCCGCCAGTTGTTGCGGCCAGTCGTGAAGCTCGGTGGAGAAGATCTTCAATCGGGCGATTATATCCAGCGCGTCCTGCGACTGTCCGGCCAGCACCTGCAACACCGCATAGCGTCGCAATACAGTTTCCCCCGGCAACAAAGCCAGCGCCTGACGATGCATCGCGAGCTTGGTGCCGAGGTCCTGACTGTTCATCGGCAGCAACGTCGCGGCACCGTACTCACCCCATGCGCGGAACAAGAACGACGGATCTGCACGATATTGCTCTGCAGGCTGCGAGCCGTAATAGAGCACTTCCGACCGGTTGTAATCGCGCAAGATGGGATAAAGCGAAGCCAGTCCAAGCACCACCAGCACAACATACAACCCATAGGAAAACGACCGCGATACCCACCGCACCGGCCGCGTCTCGAGCAAGCCGAAGATCAGCATCGGGGGCATCAGAAAAAACATGTACTGCTGCGGATACTCGACCAGCGCATGCATCATCAGTACGCCCAGCAGCGACAGCGCGAAAATCCGCGCCGGCGAATGCGGCGCACGCAGCACGCGCACGAGCCAGCAAACCACGCTGAACAACACGATCGCCACGCCCAGCAGACCGGTTTTCGCGAGCAAATCGATAAAGATATCGTGCGAATTGTTCGCAATCTCCACGCCACCAAGCTCACGCACGAACTCGAACTGATGCAGCGAGAACTCGCCCCAGCCAACACCCAACAACGGATGCGTCAGGAACATGGTCCAGCCGTACTTCCAGAGCGCAAGCCGCGGCGCGATCTGATTCGCGTCCTGCATCCGCTCGGCAGCCGATTGGCCAAGTTCAAGTTGAAAACGCAAGTTCGCCCAGCGAATCGCCGCGTTCACGGCGAAGAACAACACGAGCAGCACGATCGGAATCAACCACGCGCGTGTTTTGTTGCGAGCAGCACGACTCGCAGGTCCATCCGGGTCATCCGCCAAGGTCGAGCGGCCCTGAATGAAGGCCATCCAGAATCCTCCGACCACGATCACGCTCATCTGCAACCACGGCCCCCGCGAGACGGTCAACGCCAGCCCTGCTGAAAATATGGCGGACAGGACGAGCCATACGATCACCGGCAGACGTCGTGTCTGCACCAGGTACAGGGCACCCGCCGTCGCAAATGAAATGTAGGTCGCAAGGTGATTCGCCTGCGCCATGTTGCCAAACGGCCGCCGCTCGATCGCGACGTTGTAGGCCACCACGAACGGCGAAAACTTCGGCTCCATGTGGAACAATTGCACGACCTGGCAAAACACGGCGAACAAACCACCCACGATCAACGCCGCCGCGCCCCAGCGCAACGCCTTCTCGGCAAGACCGGCGTGCACGAAGCCATAACCGGTATGCACCGCGATAAACGATGCGAGCAGATAACCGCCGCCAAGCCAGTTCATCGATGGCTGCGACACCGGCAATACCTCCGTCTGCACGACAAGCAGAAAGCCGAGCACAAGCGGCATTAACGCGATAACCGGTGTCGCAAACGGCACGAGCGGTTCGGATAATCTCACGATCAATACCATTGCGCCGCCAAGCACCAGGAACAGCCCAAGCGCGCTGAACTCGGCGTAGAAGGTCGGAATGGGATACGTGTGGTTGACAACCGCGAACGGAATCGTCAGCGCCAGGCAGAGGACAGCAAGAGAAAGGTAGCGCGCGATGTTTGAAGGCATGTGGGGTCGGGAACGTCGGCAACCGGCGCACTATACAAAAAAATTACTCTTGCTGTGCGGCGCAGCGCATGAAATGCGCCGAAATTACTGTCATTCCTGAAAATTTCGTGGTGGTTTAGGCAAAACATCGAGGCTGTCCGCAATCGGCGTGCTCGCTTACAAGCGTCATGACGACGATTCACTGCGATTACGGTTTCGTGCGGGCAGCCTTTCAGCTTCGCTAAGCTCCTTACTTTCACAAGGGCTTCCCCGTTGAGCGCAAGCGCCCAATGGAGTTTTGATCGATGCGTTGGTGCAATGCCGCGTCGGCGTCGTGAGAAGG